>JARXAH010000042.1 GCA_029865945.1 Bacteriovoracaceae bacterium
AATGCTTAAGATAAAGATAGGGTGAACCCTCCCGAAAACTTCGGGAGAGTTCGTTATCGTACCGATGCTAATGCTACTGGATCACTTTATTTTTTTTCAGAAAATTTTGTGCCACTGATCCATTGAGATTCACATAGTACGAAGTAAGACCTTTGTGAGTAGGATCAAGAAGCGTTTGAAATAAATCTTTCGCACTTAAAGTGGAAGCAACTCCAATAACTCTTTTAGCATAACTTCCATGGACCGCCAGTGGGCCACCTGAGTCACCCCATGCCGGAGACGAATCCCAATCAGAATTGAATTCGATAAAATCGACATGGTAAAGGCCATCAAGAAATTTCTTCCAATCGCTGCCATCGTTTTCCGTGCTAGTTCCTAATAGCGAGATAAATTGATCACTCACTTGGTATATATCATTTTTACCCATGCGAAGCTTCACCTCATAATTAGCTTTCATTTTTTTAAAGGTGTTGTTGATATTTCCAAAACCTGCCAAGGTGACAAGTTCACCCACGTTCACTCTCGATTGGTCTACCCATCCTTTTTGGAAAGTAAAAAAATTTTCTCTATTGCTGTCTGGATTCATCACTTTTAATAACGCCAAATCATAAGGTACTTGTTGGGTTTTTAAATCGTATTCATAATTGGTGATCGCTTGATAATTTTGACTAAAGAAATCCTTTGGCGATACATCTGATAAATTTCCTTCAATATAGTTTTGAAGATTAGAAATGACATTGATATGTCGGTTCGATACTTCTTGAGTAACCCTCACGTAGTCAGGATGGATAATGATCTTTCCCATGCGAATGTACATGGATTTTCCATCTCTATTCACGCCGTGAACTTGAATTTCTGTGACAGAACCTGGTTTAAATCCCGATACGCAATGCGCTGCTGTTAAGACCGTCGTATCATTAACAATCGTTCCGGTACAAATAGTGGGATGAGTTGTTATCCCTCTATTTTCAACATTTTCTAAAACCATATTGTTAAAGGTAATGAGAACAGTGCTGTCATAAGCATCATCGACATACGAACTGAAGTAACCATTAACGATAGCGAAGGATGAAGGTACTGCGATCCAAGAAGATAAAAAGATCCAGAGACAAAAAACATTTTTCATAAATTCTCCCTCGAAAAATTATTTGCAAAAATTTTATTAGGGATGAAAATGACAATGTATTTCTTTTGAGTCAATCAATCGCAGGAGAATGTAAGTCTATATTAGAATTTGAATTATTTTAACTTCTAATTCACGGTGAATGTGGGAAATAATATTCGTTTCACTATTTCTTCTTTTGCTTCTTCGTTAATTCTATTTTTCAATTTTTCACTGATGACAATTTTACTCGAAATAGAAATTAATTCGTCGTAAGACATTTCCGAGACGATGGAAATAACTTCGTTATCCACAAATGTTTCCATGGATTTTAATTTATCCACAAAAGTTGGGTTCATCGGCTCCAAACTGATTTCCATTTCAATATGTCTTAAGCGATCACCGTCGGTCAGAATATTGGTTTGGATTTTTTTATAAGTGACGAACAACGCTTTTAAGCGCTCGTGGGCCTCTTTCTCTAGGGAAATGACTCCCTCATTTGGCAACACCTCGGCCCGCTTAATTTTATTAGTCGCAAACCAACCAAGGCCAATGGCCCCGATGACTAATAAAGCAGACACGAGGGCCAAAATTTCATTTAAACCAATTTTCATCTCTCTTCTATTCTAACTCGACTTGTGAGTATGGCAAATTTAAATCCCTCGCGATAGGCAAGTAAACTAATTTACCTTTCCAAATATTGAGGCCTTTAAAGAGAACATGATCTTGTTTCAAGGCCGAAGCGGCGCCAAATTTCGCAAGCGCGCGAGCATATTTAAGCGTGACATTAGTGAGAGCGTAGGTGGAAGTTTGCGGAACAGCTCCCGGCATATTAGAAACACAATAATGGATGACGTCATCAATATTAAAGGTGGGATTTTCGTGCGTGGTGGGATGGCAAGTTTCAATACATCCCCCTTGATCGACGGCAATATCTACAACGACCGATCCTTTTTCCATTCTGCTAATCATCGAGCGAGTCACCAATTTTGGCGCCTTAGCACCTGGGACAAGAACGGCGCCAATAACTAAATCTGATCGAGTGACGGATTCTTCAATATTTTGGGGATTGGAATAAAGAGTGGTGATGCGGTTTTCAAAAAGGTCATCAAGTTCCGCTAATCTCTTTGTAGATAAATCAATGGCCGTCACATCAGCTCCCATTCCCATGGCCATTTTGATGGCATTGGTTCCCGCAATCCCGCAACCAATGACAGTAACGCGCGCACGTCTCACTCCTGGAACGCCGCCAAGTAACACACCTTTTCCACCTTGGTCTGCTTGTAAATAAGTGGCACCAATCTGGGTGGCCATACGTCCCGCCACCTCTGACATAGGAGTTAAGAGGGGAAGTGATCCATTGTCTTCTTGAATCGTTTCATAAGCGATCGCTGTACAACCTGTGCTCATAAGATGTTCGGTTAATTGCTTATCCGCCGCCAAGTGAAGGTAGGTATAAAGAATGTGATTGGTCTTAAGCAAATCGAGTTCTCGTTTTTGTGGCTCTTTCACTTTAATGATGAGTGTACATTTTTCAAAAACGGCTTCCAGTGAAGGAAGTAGTTGAGCGCCTGCGTCGGTATACTCTTTGTCGGAAATCCCAATTCCTAGTCCAAGACCACTTTGGACAAATACTTCATGTCCATCTTGAACGAGTACTTTCACTCCGACAGGAACAAGCCCTGCACGAAATTCATTATTTTTAATTTCTTTTGGTACACCAATGATCATAAGAATATCCCCCTCTCAAAATAAACATGAGAAAAAATAGATTTAATAAAGGTAGCTAATAAGTTTAGAATAAGACTATCAGAGTTTTTTTTTATCGTCGAAGTATCTCTGTTGAAGATTCAATAAGGAGTTGGGGCCCATGGGTAAATTTTATGGACTTTTATGGTTATCGATAGCGTTGTTTCATTTTTTGGTTGGCTGCTCCCACGCCCCTGAAGTGGTGGCGACTAAGGATGCCCAGGAGCTTGGCAACTCGGCGCCCAGCGCAAGTGATTTTCCCAAAAAGACCACTTTAATAAAAGAGGTGAGTCCAGATGAAAAGATTGGTGAAATTTCTCTTAACCTAAGAAAATATCAGCTCAGTAATGGCCTAAAAGTTATTCTCGCGAAAAATGATCTCAATCCCATTTTTTCTTTATATGTCCACTATGGAGTTGGTTCCAAACATGAAACGCCAGGGATGACAGGTTCCTCACACTTTTTAGAACACATGATGTTTAAAGGGGCCAAAAAATTTGGAGCAGGGGCCTTTGACCGCTTAGTGGAAGGAAATGGAGGAAGTAATAATGCTTACACCAATAATGATGCAACCGTTTACCATGAGAACATGCCTATTGAGGCACTTGAGCTGATGGTCGATGTGGAATCAGATCGCATGCAAAATTTGCTTTTAGAAGAGCAAGGCTTCATGGCAGAAAAAAATGTAGTCTTAGAAGAAAAGAAAATGCGCTACGAAAATTCTCCTCACGGGCAGTTAATGGCGGGAGTGAGTCGCAAATTATTAATTGATACTCCCTATGAAACACCAGTGATTGGGACGGACGAAGATATTAAGCGGGTCACTCGCGATGAACTTTATCAGTACTTCAAAAATTTTTATGCACCCAATAACGCGACGATTGTGATTGCTGGAAAATTGGATTTTGATAAAACGATTGGGTGGATTGAAAAAAGTTTTGGAAACATCCCTCCTTCGTTTAAATTAAATTTTCTCAAAGAGGGAAGAGAAAATCCTGCGCTCTATACACTCAAGCACAAAGGGCAAGTTCAAGAAGAATTTTATGGATTGGCAGATCAGCCGATGTTCTTATACGGATTTCCGGGTATGGCCTATGGGGACCCCTCCCACCCCGCGATGGAAATGCTCTCCCTGATGTTAGGGGGAGGAGCGAGTTCGGTGCTGGAGCAAAAATATGTAAAAGGAAAAAATCCTAAACTATCGACTGTCTATACGGGCGATATGTCCATGCAGCATGCAGGAATTTTTATTCTTGGCGGAACATTACTTCCAGGAATTGATCGAAAAAAATTCTTTCAGGAATTGGAGTCTGATCTCGTTACGTTTTGTAAAAAAAATATCACCCAAGGGCAAATTGATAAATTTAAAAATTTATTATTTCGCTCCTTTTTTGAGCAGCTTGATACCAACCATGGGTTGGCGGATTTTCTTGGGAATGAAGAAATTTACAGTGGAAATTTTTTAAATTATCAAAATACCATTAACAACTACTTCAACTTAGGGCCCAATCAGGTGAAGAGTGCGTGTGAGGTGGCCATAAACTTGAATCGCTCTTATCGATTAGTTCTTTGGTCAAAATTTAAAAATAAAATGGTCATTAAATAGAACTCAATTGAGTAAAGATAAGGATAAGGATATGAAATATTTTTTGATGTTTTTCTTTTTTTCTGTGATGCCGATCGTTTCATTTTCGACACCGATCGTGATTACCCAAAGCGAAGAATTTGATCTTTATTACTTGGCCGATGAAAGAGTTCCCACTTTTCATGCTTCCATTTATTTTGCCGATGGTGCTTTATCAGAAGAAACAGATAAGAAAGGTCTTTCTAATGCCATGTTTGACTTGCTAGAAAATGGGACCAAACAATTAACTCAAGAGGCCATCGCTGGCAATTTAGATCAATTGGGAATGTCGATCAAAGGCTCCACGGATTATGAATTTTCAACGTTGGAGTTTGAGGGTTTAGTGCAAAGCAGAGTCGATACGACTAAGTTTGTGTGCGAAATATTGAAGGATTCAACTTTTCCGGCGAGCGAATTAAAAAAATTCCAGACGGCCAAATCTAGTGAAATTCAAAATCTAGTTTCCACTCATGGTGCCTTAATTGAACGCGTGGCGAGGCAACTATTTTATGAGGGATCTCCACTCGTGTCGCCCTTAGATGGAAACTTAAGTAGCCTTAAAAAATTAAAGACAGTTGATTTAAAAAATCAACGGGACTACTTCTTAAATAAAGTTAAGAAGCGTGTTTTTTTGCAAGGCCCCAAAACAGTTTTAGATATTGTTGATATTCTAAAAAAAGATTGTGGTTTTGCTAAAGATGCAAAATTTGTTCGAAGTGAAGTGGTAAAAAATTTGAATATCGACCGAATTAATCCTTTGATTTATTTTATTCCTCTACCTAAGGCCAATCAGGCGCAAATTCGCATGAGCAGAGTTCAGTCATCGAAAGCGTTTCAAGGATTATACGAGCAGAACCAATTAACCAGTAGTTTACTCGGCGGATCATTCACATCTCTCTTGATGCAAGAGGTGAGAGTTAAGCGCGGGTTAACCTATTCCATTTCTGCCAATTCTCCGAGTCAGTCTACTTTTGGGCGATCTGTCATTAGTAGTTTTTCTCGCAATGAAGGAGTCGTTGATACCATTAATGCAATTAAGCAAGTTACAGATGATTTATGTTCGGGGAAAGTGGCGAGTGAACTGATTGAAGGTTCGAAAAAATACTTGAAAGGAAGCCAACTTGTTAGTTTTGATGATACCAAGGCCTACTTATCTATGGTGACTAGTTACTATCACAAAGGAAGAACGTTAGAAGATATTACTCTTTTTCCTTCTCGCATTGAATCGGTGTCTAAAGACCAGATTGTTGATGCATGCAAGCGTCTTTATTTTTCGGGGACACTGACTACGGCCGTCCTAGGCGACCAAAGTTTAAAAGAAAAACTAGAGAAGGCCTTTGGAGTGCAGAATGTAAAAACGGTTAAGTATGAAGACTATCTTTAGATCCTACCTGGGCACTTAATCGCAATTTTGCACCGGGAAAAACAGAGAGTTTTCCACTTATGATTTTCCCTTCCAGTCCAGCGGGAGATTGAGCGACAATTTTATTTTTAGCGCTAATATTTCCCACAATTTTTCCTCGAATGACAATGTCTTGTGCATGAATGTCGCCCACAATAACGCCAGTTTCCTCCACGTAGAGGGTTCCTTTTTCGATAAAAACATTGCCTTGGATTTTTCCGCCAATGTAAGTATCACCCGTCCAGGTAACGTTGCCTATGAGCTCACAATTTTCCCCTAAACGATTGAAGTTAAAAATTTCTGACATAAATATGTTTCCTTATTCGAGCGGAAGAATTTTATTATAAAGGAGATCACCCGTCTTACTGAAGATGACGATTCTCAAATTGACTTGGCCTTGCTTTAAAAATTTCGTTTCAAATTCGATAATTTTAAATCGGCCAATATTGAAGGATTCACCATCATTGTAAGCAAGTTGTCCTCTACTCAAATCCACGCTGTTGGGATAAATATACATTTGATTGGCCGCATGAGTGAACGTATAAAAATATCCTTTGGTCTTCTCCTCTCCCGATTGATTATGTAACTCAAATTTAATTCGAAAAGTATTATTATCAAGCGGTACGTAACTTAAGTTTTCAACGACCACTTTATTTTCAGAGGTAAGGTTTTTAAACCCTTGAGAAGTTAAAAATAAAGAAAGCGGGTTTTGCTCTTTACTGGGGCTTAAGAGTTTATTGTTAATTTCTGAAAAACTAGATTTAAGAGATCCAATTTCATTTTGTAAATCCACGTTTTGTTTCTTGAGTGAAAGAACTTCTGCACTTTCATCGATATTTTTATTTTCTAGTCTGGACCAAAAATAGAGTGAGGCAACCGAAATGAATACGAAGGCCAAAATGGCCGTGCCAGGAAATATGATTAACGACCAAAAAAGACTTTTCTTCGAAAACTTCATAAGACGATGTTCTAGGCCGTCTTTGATCAGTAAAATTTTTAGGGAACCGTCACGTTGAACGATGTCGTTGTTTTTCGAATTAAACATGAGAAGTTACCTTTTGGTGTTTTATCCTGATTCGGCAAATTCGTGGTTTTGCGACGACGCAAACCGACGGATTTCCCGAATCAGGTTATTTGAAAAATCGTTGGGATGGAGTAAAAGCGAGATCTCTAGTCATCTTCAATTCTTCCCAACTCTCATAAACGATTTTCCAGTCATAAGAATCGTTTTGCTTAAGAATTAATTTCTTTCTACCTACATCATTTTTTAAACTAGAACTAAAATTTTGATCAAAGTTTACATAAACAAGTCCTTGATGCCAAATCAAAGAGAGATGTTCCATGCTGATATTAACCATCTTACTCGTTTCAAAAATTCTACTTTTGTGTTCCCGCCAAGCTTTAAAATTTTTGTTGGTGTCATCTTTAAAATCGGTCGGACTGTAGAATGACATGTAGGCATTGATGTTTAAATCATTCCAACTTTTAATCCAATTTTTGAGCGCTAAATTGATTTTTTCTTTATTTTTTTCCCAGGTTGGAAGATTCCAATACTCTAATGTTTCCACCGTGACAATCGAAGTTCTGGCATCAAGATCGATATACTTGGCAACTTCTTTTAAGCTTAAGTCGTTGACGACTACACATCCTCGAGAATCGAGACCTTTGCTAATTCGCGTCTCATCATCCGTAGAATGTAGCCAAATTCCATTGCCTGTTTTTCCCGTCCTGCGATCAACCACATTAGGATAGTTAAGCACAAATGCTCCTGCACCATAAATTTTTCCGTAATCACCATACTGCCTAAGGAGCTCTTGAGAATTATAAAATTTTGTTAACTCGTAAACGCCTTCAGGAGTTTTTTTATCGCCTTCAGAATTTTTATTTCCTGAATTTTTTCCGGTGGCGATCTGAAATTCGGTCACTTTTTCAGGACGTCCTTGGGAGTTTTTGAAAAGGAGTAATTTGTGGGTGGACTTTTCCACTAAGAGGACGTGATGAGTGTATTTATCATCTGTCTGAAGAAGGTTGGTTGGGTAAAAACTTTCTTGAGCGATTAGCTTGGTCATTGGGTCTGGCCATGAAATCATCAGCCCACATATAAGCATTGCGATCCTATTTGATCTTTCCAACATATTCCAAACCCTTTTTCTAGGAAGTTGCCTAAAGTTTTATTAAACGCACGCTTTTATTCTACACCATAGGTTAATTTCTTATCAAGCGAGTCTAGAATTTCCAGGCGAATTTTGCCTATACACTAACGAATCATCGATCTTGGGGTTAAGATGATAGGTAAAAGCATCGTTAAGAAGAGAAGAGGAATTTTTTTATGCGACATCTGGTCTATGCAGACCACCCCATTTTTCTCGATCAAGTATTTTTAGAAGTATCTGACGAACATGAGTTGGTTCAGGTTAACGATTTTGGAGATATTATCAACTATCCTTTGGAATTGGATGGAATGGTTTTTCTCGTCTTAAACGCGACCGAAGGTGTCGATTTTGCAACCGCCAAACAAAAATTTCCCATTCAAAAAGTCGTTTTACTTTCCTCTTCGTTGCGAGAAGAAGATTTAAAAACTCATATGCGTGAAAATAATTGGATTGATCTCTTTTATCCTGTGCCCGTGAACTTTCCTGAAATTTTAGAAATGCACAAAGTGATTACTTCAATCCATAATCGCAATGAGCTTACTTTTGATGTGGAAGAAAAATCTCAACAGGCGCCAGTCATAGACTTAGGCCTAAGCGCTCTCGATGCTACTAATATGTTAGATCTGTCCTTGGAGCAAAATTCAACGGTCATTGTGTCACCAAATGTGACCGCAAATGTGTCTGCAAATATTTCCCAAGATGTGTCCCAGAATATTTCGCCTTTGAAACACGGGCAACAACTATCGGGCGGTACTGATTCAGAAATTAGCTCTAAGTTGCCAACTTCTTCACAGACAGAAAATGAAATTTTTGCCAACAGAGATGAACAACTTTACAAGACCTTGGCCCACAACCAATTATTGCGTCAGAAAGTACAAGATTTAGAGAAGCGCAGTGATCAAATGGAAATGGAATCCCACTATTGGAAAAAAAAGGTAGAGGAGATTCGTGCAGAATCCGAAGATATAGGTTGGAATTCATCCTTGTTGGAAAAAAATATTCAAAAAGAGCGTGACGAATATCGACAAAAAATGGGACTGCTCGAAGAAAAAATTCAATACTGGGAGCACAAGTATCATGATCTGAAAATCAAAATGGGGGAGCTCAGTTCAAAGCAGCATATGGATGGTAAAAATATTCGCAGAAGAGAGGAAGAACTTGAAGAACGATTGTCGCTTCTGCAATCAGATACGGGTGCCCAGATTCAGAATCGCGAAAAAAAATTAATGGAACTCAAGCGCAAATTAGATTTAATAGAATTTGATTTACAAGAAAGTGTCTTGCGAGAAAAGGAAATGAAAGAGAGAATAAAGGACCTAGAACATAGACTGGAAATGTCGGTTTCAACTTTGAGAGGATTATTTCAAGAATTAGATATGACCAATAAACCAAGGGCCTTAAAGAAAGTAGATTAAGTATACTCATCGGAATATTATTTCTACCAGAAAGTAAGATATGTTGTTTGAGCACGATTATTTAAAGCGAAAATGTCTAGATCAAGTAGAAGGATTGTCTGCTCGGTTAATGAAACTACTCGCGCCCCATCAGGCCTTGTTATCATGTTCTTTGGTGGTGGGAAATTTGCATGCTCATTCTAAAATTGAGAACAAAAACTCTTTTCCCGTTAAAAAAAATTTTCAACTACCTCTTGTTTGCGAAGGCGAGGAGTGGTTACTAAAATTAGAGCTGGGAAGTTCCTCGCAAGAATTTCATCAATTGCCTGAGGCCATGCTTGAGTGTTTTAGTGCTTGGCTTTGGAAAAAACACTTCGAATACTGCGCCCCATTGGTCTTTAAAGATGATTTAACCAACGTCTATAATTATCGTAAATTAGTTTATGATTTACAAAAACTTTTACAGGAAAATAATCTTAAAGATAATCCCACACCATTCAGTCTCATCTTTATGGATATTGATGATCTAAAAAAAATTAATAATAAGTATGGCCACCGAACCGGGAGTCAGTTGATTCGAGATTTAGCAACGGCGGTGGTCACCGATATTAGTTCAGAGTATTCGATTTATCGCTACGGTGGTGATGAATTTATATTGTTGGTCGAAGGAAAAAATCCGGAGCTCGTTATCCAAGAACTAGAAAAAATTCAAGATGGACTTGATAACAAGCACTTTGTGATTCCCAACGGTATGAAATTGAAACTTTCCTTTTCACTTGGTGTTGTCCAATACCCTCAGCATGGAATAAGTTTAGAGGAACTCATCGATTTAGCTGACTCCATGATGTATCATGCAAAGAAAGTTGGTGGGAAAAAAATTCTTACTCCCGATGCCATAAAATTCAAAACAGCTTAATTTTAAAAATGTAACTTTTGTAATTTTAGTAACTTTGTAACTTTAGCAATTTTGTAACTTAACCAAAGTTCGGTGAAAAACATCAGAGCTGTATTGATAAAAATACCTGATTAGGCAAATCCGAGGTAGGCAAGGAAGAGAGCGGTTCTAGCGACACAGCAGACCGACGGATTTCCCGAATTCAGGGTAACTTAAGGCGAAATTATGCGATTTGTTGATAAATTAGTTCCTTCGTTTGATCAAGAGAGGTTGCACTTAAGTATTGCTGAGCTTGGCCATCCCGTTTGGTTGGTCTTAACTCACGGTATTGGGGAATACTCGGGCCGCTATCATCAGTTATCCCAATTTTTGTGTCAGTATTTTAATGTTTGTATTTACGATTTGCGTGGCCATGGGCGAAGCTCTGGTGAGCGAGCCTACGTGAATGATTTTTTTGATTTTTCTCGGGATTTAAATACAGTGCTTGCTCATTTGAAAGAAAATTTTAAAATGAAAAATTTTATTCTCTATGGCCATTCCATGGGCGGATTAATTACCAGCGAATTTATGCAAAATTATCATCTCATTGAAGGTAATGTGATCATTCCTGGGGAATTTTATCCTCAACTCGTATTTTTAAGTGCTCCCGCAGTTGCTCCGGCAGGATGGCTTGGGAAAATTGTTCAGAATTTGCCGCTATCTTGGTGGAAGGCGTTATCGAATAAAAATATTCATTTTAGTTTAAGTGGCCTTCTGGATTTATTTTATTTATCTCACGATTACCGAGTGTTTGAAGAGTATATGAAAGATCCTCTCAACAATATGAAATTAAGCGTAAAACTCCTTCTGGAAGTTGTGGTGCATTCCAAGCAAGTCTATCAAAAGTCCTTGAGGGTTCAGTGTCCTCTTCATTGTATTGCAGGAACGGAAGATCGGCTGATTAGTTATTCTTCCATTGCGCACTATTTTCAAACGATTGAACCCCACGGTGTCTTGCATGTTATTCCCAATGGATATCACGAGCTTCACAACGAAGTTGATCGCTATCGAAGGCCTTATCTAGAGATATTGAAATCTGTTTTACTTCCCTTGGTGAATAAAAATTTTGTCTGAAGGCAAATTTCTCAGTAAGATAGATTAATTAATTTCCACTAAATTTAAATTTCTTTTTAAGGAGACATCATGACGGATCCACGTCCTACTCGAAGTGTCTTGAGTGTATTTTTACTCATGTTATTTCTATTTTTTCTTTTTTTAGGATTTTGTTTTTTTGCCATTAACATGATTGGCCATTCCTTTAAAAGTGGAAGTGCTTTCAATGATAAAGAAAGTAAAAGTTTGGAGAGTGAGGATTCGGCCATTGCTGTGGTTTCGGTCGAGGGTGTGATCATGTCTTCGAAAAAAACCGTTGAAGAGTTATCGGTGGCGGAAAAAGATAAATCCATCAAAGCGATCATTTTGCGAGTTGATTCTCCTGGAGGGGCCGTGGGCCCATCACAAGAAATTTATGAAGAAATCGTAAGAATAAATAAAGTAAAACCCATCTACGCTAGTTTTGGAAGTGTGGCCGCCAGTGGAGGTTATTACATTGGAAGTGCCACGAGAAAAATTTATTCCAATGCAGGAACTTTGACTGGTTCGATTGGTGTGATTATGCAATTTATGGATTTATCCAAACTTTATGAATGGGCAAAATTAAATCCTGAAACCATTAAGGCCGGAAAATATAAAGCGACAGGAAGTCCGGAAAAACCGATGACGGAAGAAGAGCGAGCATTAGTACAAAATGTGATTGATGGAGTCCATCAGCAATTCATGGATGATGTTAAAAAGGGACGTGGAAATAGAATTAAAGGTGATTTGAAAGAATTGGCGCAAGGGCAAATTTTCTCTGGTGCTCAGGCCAAAGAATTAGGCCTTGTGGACGAGTTGGCCGGATTGTGGGAAGCAGGAAGAAAAATTCATCAGGAATTAAAGTTAAAAGAAGATTTTTCTTTGCGTTTTATTAAAATCAAAAAAAATATTGATTGGGCCGATTTTTTTGGTGAAGTAGAAGAAGGGAAAACTTACCTGAAAGAAGCGATTTCCGGAAAAATTATGCCCATGTTTTTAGCAAGGTAGAATAATGGATAAAATTACAGAATCTGGTTTAGAGATATTTGCGTGGCTCAGGGCCTATCCCTTGTCTATTTCAGTGGTCATCATCACATTGGTTTTACTTTACTACTATTTGCTCGAGCGAGGGAGAGGTATTAAGTTATCTCAGCGTTTTAGAAGTTCCCTTTTTGAAACGCAATCCAAAATTTTTTTAAACGCCTCTCAGTATTTAATTATGGGAGAGCGAGATCTTGCTATTCGTGAATTACAAAATGCTGTTGAGTTAAATAAAGAGTCACTCGATACTTATTTTGCCCTGGGACGCTTATTTCGCTCCAACGGTGAAATTGAAAAAGCTATTACCATTCATAAGAATTTAATTGCGCGCGAAGGAATGAATGAATCTGTTCGATTGAGTGCGCTTAAAGAATTAGCGATTGATTATGATAAAACAGGATTTATCGATAAAGCGATTGAGACCTATAAAGACGTTCTTAAAATTAATCGTGATCAGCCTGATGTAGTGAAGAGTTTGTGCCGAATTTATGAAGATCTTAATGATTGGGACCAGGCCTTTAGTTATCGCCAAATGCTCTCCAAAGTGGGAACCGAGGGGCAATCCGAAACGCTCTCCCATATTTTAGTCGAGAAAGCGAATAAACTTTTCGATGGGGGACAATTTAAAGAGGCGCTGGAATGCTTAGATGACGCCTTTCGCTACGCTCCTTCTGTGTCAGCAAGGATGTTACAAATAAAATGTAATTTATTATTTGGAGATAAAGATTCCACTCAGATGTTGCTGCAGGAGTTACTCAAGCAACATCCTATGTTTGCCTCTTTTATCTTTGAAAAATTGGCCGTTTTTGCAGCTAACCTTCCAGAGGCAACGAAATATTTAGCGCGCTATGAAGAATTGAAAACCTATTTTTTATCTCTTCCCCAAGTGGAGTGGATGAATTCTCAGTCCGTATTTTTGGCACGAATAAGATTGCAAAAAATTGATCGTAATTATCAGGGAGCTCATGAATCGTTCTTGAAATGGTTAGAGCAAAAAGAATTGCAAGGCGATGCCATGAAAATTGAATATTTAAAGTTGCTTATTGAATTGGGAGAAGATAAGAAGGCCTTAATGGAAACGAAAAACTTTTTACATTCTTTGCAAGCGAGCTCAACGAGGCATTACTGTTCTCAGTGCGGATTTAATTCCGATGATATTTTTTGGCGTTGTCCGCAGTGCCATCAGTGGGAAACGATTCAATTTCGCTGGAAAGTGTAGAGTAGAAATAGAAAATATTCAAAATCTACGAATACGTCATTCGCCCAAGCGGCAGCTATTTTATCTAGGGGAGGTGACCAAAAATGAATTCCATCGCCTCCTTTTTCTGGATAATAGCTAATCTTTGAGCTGTCATAAAAATAACAATTATCTTGAATGATCGGCTTAATCTCTTTATTGATGGCCTTAATTTTTTTTCTTAAAAGTCTTGAATCGGGTGGCCCAATCCAATAGCATTGCGCCCCAGCATTAATAATTTTGGCCATTAATTTTCGAATATCATCTTTGATAAAAGACGGATCGGAGTAATTGGAATAGTTAGTGCCTAGACTCACCACAACAATGTCAGGGAATTTTTTTAATAGTAGATCCATGGTTGGTAATCGCGATTTTTTTTTAAGGATTTCGAACCCGTCCTCTAATTTTTGAAAATATCCTGCATGGGTACTTTTTCCTGTTAGCCACCAGTTTCCAATGGATCCTGCCGCACCATAGGTATTGGTGACGTGCCCATTAAACCTCAAAAGCCTATCTAATTCTTTTCCAAAAGGTCCAACGGTATGGGAATCACCAATATAGAGAATATTGTTTGCTCGGGCCGTAGTAGTCGTAGCAAAAATAAAGAAATGAAAAAGAATAAAAGATGAAGTCCAATTTTTAAAAAATTTCACAAAGATCAATCCTATTATTTTGACTACGCCGTTTATAGGCCAATATTAGGATTTCGGCCAGAGTTATCTCAGTAGTGGGGGTTGTGTATCTCTTAGTTCCTCAACTTTAGTCATGTCGTTATCTAAACCCACAAATTCAAATCCTTCCTCTTTGAGTTGTAAAATTTTATAGATTAAAGAGTTTGCATCTTCACTTACGATTGTCCCTTCTTCTACTTTTGTAGATCCAACATACATTTCAACTGTTCCTTTCCAAATATCATGAGA
>JARXAH010000049.1 GCA_029865945.1 Bacteriovoracaceae bacterium
GAGGCCATCGTAAGCGAAACTCATTATGCCGTCCCTGTTTTAACACGAAAATCCTTCGATGGATTTGGTAAGAATCGTATTTTAAACAAGGACGGCTTTTCCGTCACTACACCTCTTGAATTTCGCGACAGCGACTAACTAAATTGCTTAAGTATTTCGCTGGTAGCGGTAGATAAAGGAAAATCTAAAATTCCCGATAAGCATGGTGTGACTTCTCTCTTGGGCAAATTATGAAATTCGCATCTATCATATATGCTACGATATTTACCATGATTCTAGCTGCCCTATTTAGTTGCTCGCGCGGATCGCGCAGTATTACAAATCCCACGACCACTAACTCCGTCGCAAGTGCTGTTCAGTATAGTATGATGGGAGTGCTTTATATTCCAAAGGCGCAAATGTTTGGATCCTCTGCCTACCTGACTTACAATGGTATGCAGTATGAAGTTAATATTTTTAATAGTCCCGCCATTGTAAAAGACTTTATTAATGCCATTTATTCCAATCCCTTTATGATTTCACCCGTGCAACAAAATTCTTCAGGATATTTTTATCGAGTTGTATTTAATGGAAATATTATGCAGGCCGCCTGCGCTGATAACCAAAACTATCAGTGTCCTTCCATAAGTTTGCAGGCCATCCAAGGTTATTAATTTTTCATTTTGAAATTTGCTTAATTCGTCGTTCAAGAGTAAAAATAAGTCTACATGCTAAAACGAAAATCTAAATATAAGATTTTATCCATTGTGGTTCCCCTCATTATATTTATTAATATAATCGTTTATCTTTTTTGGTTTCTTGCATCGGGTACGGAAACACAACTCATATTTATGTCAAATAATTTTTTAGTGAGTTGGAATGGATTAGAAGAGAGTAGATATTGGACCATTCTCACTTCTGCTTTTTCTCATAATAGGATTTGGCATCTCTTTATGAATATGTTTGTCCTTGGAAGTTTTGGCCGCATAGTGGAGGCCACCCTAGGAACTTTTCATTTTTTAAAATTTTATTTACTTGCTGCTTGCGTTAGCTCACTAGGACACGCTTTTGTTTCGTATCAATTTTTAAACGAACCCGACATTCCTGCCCTGGGAGCATCGGGGGCCATTGCTGGGGTGATTCTTCTTTTTTCTCTTTTGTATCCTAAGCAAAAAATTTTACTGCTTGGTTTTATTCCGTTGCCTGCAATTGCTGGCACATTTTTATTTATTGGCCTGGATTTGTGGGGACTTATCGCCCAAGCTGAGGGCGGTGGATTACCTATTGGTCATGGTGCCCATTTGTCAGGTGCATTCGTGGGAATTCTCTATTATTTTATTTTCTTAAGAAAGCGAATCCAATAATTTGTTTCCTATTCTATACTCATTGGAATTTGGTTTTCAGGGTAGTGAATAAGGTTCCAAATCAAAGGTTTGGGATGTGTATGTTTATTCGTCGACGACGGAAATGATCCAACAATTTGGATCATTTCCGCACCCTGAAAACCAAAGTGCGATGGGTATATTCCAAATAGTAATTAATCATTCGGTAGTAGCACGGGCCTCTTTTGAGGCCCTCATTTCTGTTCGTTTTCAATTTTTTTAAAACTAGAATCATTAATATTTTAATTTAAATTCCAATTTTTGTGCACTGGCATTCGCCACGTATCGAAAGGCATCATCCCAACTTGGACTTATGAGATATGTGGGGTCACGATCTTTCACCTCTTGTCCATTTCGTGGATTAATCCAAATGCTTTGCTCTCTATCAAAAACTAAAACAGCATGGTTACCGATGTCGAATAAAGTTTTGAAATAATTCGTACCTGTCTGACTGGCGTAAGAATAAAGTCTTACTTGGGCATTGCAAATTTCCAATGCTTCTTCTTTATTAATATTTTGTGAGAACGAAATCCTTGATTCGTAAATCGATTTTCCAGAATTTCCAATCGCCTTAACATTGATTGTACTCGCACTCGAAAGAATTTCACAAAAAACACCGCTTTGAGCAAGAGGATGTTGATGACCATAGACATTAGCTGTTATTAAAAAAATAGTTGAGACTGCAAAAATTAAATTCTTCATAAATTCCTCGCCTAAAGTTAAGACTTTGATGTTGAAGTTGCTTTTACTCAAAATGCATCTTATTAGCAAGCAGGAAAGTCGTCTTACTGATTTTTTAGTGATCGATCTCGTTCTAAGACCTCGGGCCCTATTTATGGCCTTAAGATGGGGGGAATTATCGAGTGCCAACATAAACCATTACTTTTTTATACGAAAATTTATATTGCAGAGGCCCACTCTTTAAAATTTTCTAGAAATAGCTATCATTTAATTTCGAAACACTCAGTTACTATGAGGAATACATGAAGGGTACGAATTTTTTTACAATCATGATTTTATCTTTGTTTATTTTGGAAAAATTTCAAGAAAAATCATATGCAAATATCGAGTTCGACGATTCGAAGTGCGAAAAAGTATATCGTGATTTTGAATTTTGCTCGATGTCTTTTTTTGAACATGCTCGATGTGTGGAAGACTTGTTAATTGGAGAATACACAAGCAATCTATACAAGGATCTAAACATATCTCTTCGAGACACTTCGGATCAAGGGTTTTGCAAAAAGATAAATCAAGAGCTGATTCATTATTTAATTAATCAAAAAAATCCCTTCAAAGGGGTTGTTTATTCTGGACAAAATTTGCCAAATGAATTCAAGGAAAAAAATCTAAAACAAAAACAGTGCTACCAAATGGGGCACTACCTATCTACTTCAAAAAATTCAGAAGTCGCTTTAAAGTTTGCTAATAATTATGCAACAACATTTATAATGAAATTTCATTCTAAAAATGGATCATTTATACAAGAATATTCATATATTCGTGCTGAGGAAGAAGTTTTATTTCCTCCAGGAACCGTACTCCAGTATGTGGGGCAAAATCCAATTTATTACAATAAAAATAGTCGCAAATATAATAGTCCAGATGGGGCGAGAGAGGCTTCTGAGTTAATTCCATTGCTAGATTTTAACGAGGTTAAAGATAGTGAAATAGGATCTGTTTGTGGTGTGAAGAGTAAAAGCAAAATTAAAAAAGTATTCCTGTTTGACATGTGAAAGGAATTTATGAATCTTTTTCATTTTTATGGCACTGTAATTTTATCTTATGTTTTTTTTACCCAAATTCACCAACTAGCTTACGCAAGCAAAGATCATGTACAGACTCATTGCGAATATATCTACAGAAATTTTGAAATTTGTTCGCTTGCTCCTATTGAATATAACAGTGCGTTGAAAAAAAAATAATAAGAGAATACACACAAACTTTATTCAGATATTTAAATAGATCTCTGCGAAATGCTTTTGAACACGATTACTGTAAACTTATTAATCAAGAGTTGATTCAATATCTCCAAGATCAAAAATCACCTTACCAAGGTATTGTGTATTCTGGACAGAATTTGCCCAAAGAATTTGCGGCCGGTGCCCTTGAGGAAAAAAAATGTTACTTAATGGGCCATTACCTTTCGACTTCAAAAAATAATGAAATCGCCATGAGATTTGCAAAAATTTATCCAGAAGAACCTATCTTAATGAAATTTTCCTCAAAAAGTGGCACCTACATAAAAGAATTTTCTGCTTCTCCTATCGAAGAGGAAATTTTATTTCCACCTGGAACTGTACTTCAATACGTGCGAAAGAATATAAATTATTTCAACATATTAACTGGCAAATATAATCAACCTAATGTCGACAATAAATTTAAAGATTCTGAATTTATCCAATTGTTTGAGTTTAATGAAGTAACAGATAGTGAAATATCTTCTGTTTGTCATGTAGCGAGCAAATCAGAAATAACAAAAGTATACTTATACGACATGGATTGATCATTTCCGTCGTCGACGTATAGCCAAACGCCTTCCAATAATTTGGTTTGGAACTTGATTCACTACTCTGAAAACCAAATTCCAATGGAAATACTTTCTTATAATTTATTACATTGAACTCCAACATCAGCGACCATAGATCTTCCTGCATAACTCGCTGTTGTAAGAACTTGAATGGCATTGTCCAAACCAACGAATGTTGTTCCAGTCATTACATAAATTTCTTCCTGGGTTAATTCATCTTTATCCTCAGAAATCATAACATGTAACTGATACTGGCCATATTGATTGATATTTTCCTCTGTAGTTTGGAATGTTGTGAGGGAAACTTCAACTCGTTTTTTAGATACCGGTAGAATTGCTTTGGCAGGTTTTTCATCGAGAGTAACAACTAAATTTTCTACAAAATTACTTGTGTCATAGATGCTTACGTAATTTGTGACGCTACAATTATACTTTGTTTGGGAAGCGAAGCTGCTCACTGAGATGAGTGTGAGTGCAAGTAGCATTAGTTTTTTCATGAAAGTTCCTCCGATTAATTTAAATTTTTTTCAAGGGCAACCAAAACTATCATGCGGAATTTTTGCTGTAAACTTTTCACGGCCAACAGTTTATCAATCGTGGAAATCAAACTGAAAATGACTATTGAACCTTAAAGGTTTAATTTTTCAGTATTGGGAAGATTTTCATCTTGGAATGTATCGAACTTAGGTCTTACAGTGCGTCGGTACTCTCTCAAAATGACTTACTTCCTGCAATCGTATCGAATCACCTGAGCTAAAGTGAATAATTTTCTGATTAAATATGTAATATTTTCTTTCCCTTTTTTTTTATAGAAATATTTTTTTTTGTCGTGAATACTTGCTTTAATTGTTAGCTAAGTTTTTAATGAAGAAGAAATGATGAAATCTATTGGAATTTTTTAGTCATCTGAGTTTTTGGCTTGATGTCACTTTTTAAGACGACGAATCTCGACCCGGCAAAATTTACGATTGGCCCAGGTAGTTACTATTATTTTTCTTTGGTTTCTCATTTTTTTTAAACTTATCGTTTTTTGACCAAAGTTTTAATCACGAGTAACTCTGAGGACGAGTGAGTTCAAGCCGAGTGTCGGTTATTAGGCTTGAAGATAATTCCCAAATTGATGGTTTCAATGATGCCTATTGTTTTCCATGAAGAAATCGCAAACGACGTCGTGCTTCTCGACGATGATCCGCTTATTTGTCAGGTATGGTCCATGAAAGCGAAACAAGGTTCAAAAAAACTAAAAATTTTTAATACTTGTGATCAATTTTTAATCTTCCTTGACCAATTAGATGCTCTTCAAAATGCAAATGTAGAATTTTTCATTGACCATGAGCTTGGAGGTAGCATGAAGGGAATCGAGGTTGCGAAAATTATTTATGGCCGGGGATTTAGAAAAATATTTTTAACAACTGGTCATGAAGCAGATCATTTTGATCCAAAGGAAATTAGCTTTTTGAAGGGCGTGATTGGCAAAACACCACCTTGGCATCGACTAAGCGGTGAGGTAGCACAAATGAAAGATAAGTGAGAGGATTTTCTTTAATTTTTTGTTTCAAAATATAATAAGTCGATAAATATGGCGGAGGCCAAGACGAGCCATCTTTCTGCATCACTCATGGAAGCGTGATTAAACTCTACAATAAAGTTGTCCTTATCAGAGAATGCTTCACTTAATATTCCTGACCATTTTTTCTTTACTGATGCCACGTCCTGTCCTTGGTGTTTGAAAATAAATGACCAGAATTTCCAAATGGGGGACGCAACTTCTAGTATGACTTTCCCTACTGCATTTTCGACGTCAAAGCGTTTGGTTAGAAGCGAAAATCTTTTTTGGATAGCACCAATTTTTATACCTTGAGTATCAATGAGTTCGATGCGAGTAAAAAACCAACGGAAAGGGTGGTGGGCGATGAAGATCAGTTCGCGCGATTCATTGAAAAAGTGAACATCAAATTTATACCAATGTCCAAAATACTGCCTTAAGATAAATCCAAATATTCCTTTTCGTTGTTCTGCTGCGTAGGCAATTGGATTTTTTCTATCATCAAAGATTTGGTATTTATTTCGAGTTTCAAAACCGAAAAGTTCAGCAGCTTCAAATTTTTGTGAGACAAATAATTGTGAATAATCAGTTAATTTCATAAACCCATTCTATCTAAACTCTCACTACCTCGGCCACAGAAAGATTGATGACGATCGTCTCGGTTTGCTATGACCGCTTTCAATAAATTTGAGGTTGATTCTGACTACCTAAAAATATTACTGACAGCTTTTAGTACAGGAAACTACTTTTTTTCTAATTCTGACTACAACGGTTTTTGGAATAATTTGCTCGTCATTTACAACGAATTTATTAAAAACTAAATTTAAACTAGAATCATCAAAAAAGCTTGGCCGCTAAACGCGCAACTTTTTCATGATCTTGAGCAAAGTATTATTGAACTAAAACTCGACTTTAGCTTTCTTCAACAGAGACAATCGATTGAAATTTTTTAGAAGTGCAGTTCAATTCTCCCAAGCTTATATTGATTGGTTGAATTAAAACGTAAGAAAGTCTCGGTTTTTCGAAGATTGTGGGCCTTTTCCCAAGATGAAGGTAGTTTGTTTGAGAATTTTCTTGCTGTGCAATTGGCAGCATTCTGCTCAAGTTGGACAGAGCAAGGTTATGGATAATGGGAGCTTTATTATTTGCGCGATCAAGATCGAAGAGAAGTAGATTTTTTAACTACAAAAGATTTGCTTCCTCAATGCGTAATTGAAGCCAAAAAATCCCCGCAAGATTGGACAGCAAGTCTCAATTACTACTGCGAAAAATTAAAAATTCCTGGATTCCTTGTTTATCCAAATGGCCCAACGAAGAAACATTGGCGAGGTTACTCAATGGGAGCTGCGGTCTTTTTAAAAAAATTGATTTAAATAATCTAATTGAAGAATTTAATTGAAAAATTTTTTCACGTCTCTATTTATATAAGCAATTAATTCATTGAGAGTGATAAGAAAAAAAGTTTTATTCTTTCCAACCCATAGTAAAAAAATCATGGATTAAGTATTTTAGTCAACCAATGAAACATATTAATAAAACCGAGTGAAAAAAATTTATCCTTTAACATAAGCGCGATTCAGCTTTTTGAAAAAATAAGCATTATGATAAAAGGAAGAATAAGTTTTGTGTTAATTTGGACCAAAGCTAATGACAAGGAGGAAAAATAACAATGAGTGAAAACGTAAAAACAGTCTACAATGATTCTTCTTTGAAAATATCAAAAATTATCGGACGTCTCTATTCGAACTCTTTAACTGAAGAAGTGTTTAAAGAAATTGCAACCACTTGCAATTTTCAAAAGAATCTTCGTATTCTTGATATTGGCTGCGGCAACGCTAATGCTGCAATTTGGTTTGCAAAAAATTATCATGTTAATGTTAAAGGAATCGATCTTTCACCCAGCATGGTTGCCCAAGCGCGGGAAAATATAGAATATGAAAAACTTAACGATCAAATTCAAATAAGCGAAATGGATTTTCAATCTTCTTTCATTGAAGAAAAGTTTGATGTTATATTTGCGATTGATGTTGCCATGTATTTTGAAAACAAAAAAGAACTTTATGGGAAGCTAAGATCATTTGGATCTTCTGGAGGATGGATTGTAACGACAGATTATATTTCTAAAGGAGGAAGACCTGATTTACAGGCCAACTTAATTTCCAAGTGGGCACTTGCAATTCCGCCAACTCTTGATGTGCTTAAAAATTCCATTCTTTTTAATCGAGTTGATATACATAAGCTTCAGGATGCTTCCTCATGGCAATTAGGCCATTGGGAACAGGTAAAGAATCGGGTACTAGAATGTAGAGCTGAGATCATCACGGCCGTAGGCGAAGATTCCTACCGTGCTTATCTGGATGCTGCGTCTCAGATTATCAGTTCGATAAACGAAAGTGCTCACGGGTATGTTTTCACTATGCTTAAAATTTAAACGGTTTTTGAATTACTGATACTGAAGCTTTCTTCGTCTTGCTGAATTTTTCCGAAAGACGGATTTTCTTTATTGAAAAATCCTAAATTGAGAATAGTTGCTGGGTGCTAAATTTGCTCCCAGCTTCAATCATTACTAAAAAATACGATAACTAGTTTCTAAACGCCATAATAGAGCATTGATAATTAGCACAACTTTTATTGGTTTTGATTTCTGTTAAATCCTGTCTGCTGCAGCTAATGCGATCTTTAGATTTTTCAAATAAAGTTATTCCCTCAATCGTTATTGATTCCTCAGATGCGTTGATCTTAGAGTAAAACTCTCTTGCAGGCTGACCATAAACATAAAACATTTGTCCGCCTTCAATATCAGTGATCTCGGATTGTGCTTTAGGTGTAGTTGTACACTGCTCAGGTAACTGTTGGGAAAAAACAGTTGCAGATGAGAAAATGAAAAAGCCAATTAAAAAAAATTTCATAAAATGATCTCCTTTATTACTACTACCTATAATGATATTTCATATAAATAAGTTATGAATCTAATGGATTTGTCAAAAAATGACAAAAGAATTTTATCATTTGAAATTCACACTCATTTTTCTTAACTCATCAGCGCTGGAAATTTTGCTTACTTACCAGAAAGACAGATTATGTGAGACCCTGGAAGTTTTTCACTTATAAAAGAATTAAAGTAAAAAAAATTTGCTTGCACAGATTAAAAATAGGGCCAACGATTTTTAATCGCAGGCCTTATTGATAAAGAAATTTCGAATTCCAGGATCATTGAAAGCAAATTCTCTTTTCAAGTTCAAGTTTAAATAGAAAAGTAAACTTGTCCTCTTTGATCATTACTTTTTAATCTGCGTCTCACAGTTGAAGCGGTAAACTTCTTTGGTATCATCAAACTTTACTGCAATAGAAGACATGGAAACTGTTCCATTATGTACTTCTGGGTTATCCATATAATTTCGATCAAGAGAAAAATCATACACAGTCACTTTTTTTTCCTTTAATGAAACGTTAACGCTCACCGTTGCGTTTTTATTTGGGAGCTTGATTCCTCCTCCAACATCCATCTCTTTATCAATGACCAGTGTCGTTGCCTCAAGATCAGCATGTTGATTTTTTTTAGTTGTGATACCAAATTTTAAGGTTGCATGCCCAGTAAATCCACTTTCGTCAGTTTGTCCCACTACATCAACTACTTGCTCCTTAACAATAATCCAATCATTCGTTCCTTGTGCCTGGATGAGGCAGTGCAATTCATAATTTTTTTGTGCCATGAGATGGCCACTCCATGAGAAAACTGCGATTAGAGTCCCCAACGTCATTAAACTTTTCATTTCGTTCTCCTTGAGATTAATGCATCCACATAATTGTTTTTGCATTTGTTATTTTTTTAGGCGATAGAGATTTAAAAGTTTGGTCATCTTCTTTCTCGATTTTTTTTTCCATTGAGGAGAGATGGCAAGATAAGCCTCTTGCCAATCAAGCTCTGTAAACTGACTAAGGTCCACATTGCTGAGTATCCATTCTGTGCTTTCAAAATTTGTATGCTCAATGGCGAGCGTTAACACATTAACTCCAGAATCCCAAAAATTGAGGTTAACTTCAGTTCCTTGAGGGCCTTTCCTAATCACCTCAGATTCAAAATTCATTTTGAAATATGGCAAATCATTTGTTCTACATAAAAAATCGCTATATATTTTTGTTTTAAATTTCTTAAGGTCGAGGCCGGTATTTTCCAGAAGAAATTGAAACATTTTTCTTTGATCAGTTGGATCCATTTTTTGCAAAATGACAAAAGCAAATTGAAGCAAATAGTCCTGTTCGAATAATTTTCGTCCCAGGTAAAATTGTTCTTGGCTTTTAAATGTTTTTTGTACGTCATCATATTTAAGATTTTTGATGGACTGAAAAAGAGGAGCAAGGACTTCCTGATATCGCATGATAGAATGGCTGTACTTGTATTTTCTGTCCCAAGTATAGTTTGAAAAGCGAGGTGGATTAAATAAGTGATAAAAAATGGTATTTAATTCTTTTTCACTCAGATCACCAGACGCATACTTAAGCAGGTAGGCGGTTATTTTTCTAGCATCCTTGGAATTTTTTTCTTCTAGGTATTCTCTAAATATTTTATAAATTATCTCGTGAATATGAATCCCTAAAAAACTCATTGAATCAAAATGTTTTACAATCTCAGCATCAATGTAGATCTCGTTTTGTGTCACATAATTAACAGCTTGTTCGTAACTTGGAACTATCTCAGGGTGGCCCCATCTACTGCAATCTTTTGGGAACTCTGGTTTATTAGAGTCTAATAAAATTTCTAATCGTGCTTCATAGCTATAAAGGTCAGAGAGACCATCATTAATTGCCTTAATGACGTAGGGCGCTTCATACCTAAACTGTTGACCAAGAATAGGGAGTTCTCGCAAAAGATAATTTTCAACTTTGCGCATAGAATTTTTGAGATCCATTTGCTTTTTATCATCAAGCTGGATACGCCTCCCTTCCCAAACATCCAAAAGACTGGCGCTGACAATTTGTTTATTTGAGTCCCTGCAGACAATCGCACCGCCACCGTTACCCGCTCCATCGCCACCTTTTTCCAATAAATGTTGGGAATGTGTCATTTGAGTATTGATAAGGAGAAGAATGCTCGCCAAGGTAAGAGTTAATTTAATTTTCATAGTTTTTTTCTTTTTCTTCTTCTTTTTGTTTTTGTTTTGTAATTGAAAATAGCTGGGTATTAAATTGATAAGTTTGATTCGACGATCCAGGTTCTGCTGAGAAATCTGCAATAAATTCATCAACAAATTTTCTCATGTTAGCTTTAGCAGAATCCATACAGCCTTGTGCGCCGTAGATAAAACGATTTGATCAATAAACTAAAGGAGGAAAAAAAAAAAAAATAAAATCGCGAAACTGTATCGATGATGAAGGTAGGCCCTTCGCACACGCCTTTCAGAGGGAGTTTGCAAACTAATTCAAGCTGC
>JARXAH010000094.1 GCA_029865945.1 Bacteriovoracaceae bacterium
TTTTTAAGCGGCACGGTAATTAAGCGCAAATTTTTCTTTTTTGCAAAAATCGAAATCGCTTCACTACTGAAACTTGGGGCCAAGATCACCTCGAAAAAATGCTGAGATAACCAATCGGCCAAAGTTTCATCTACAGGAGAACTAAACGCTACAATTCCCCCGAAGGCACTGGTCGCATCACAAGCAAAAGACTCTTTAAGAGCAACGAGCGCATCTGGATGACTAGCGATTCCGCATGGGTTGCCATGCTTAACAATGACCACGTGATTTAATTCCTTAGGCAAATAGGCCGCAAGATCCGACACACACTTGTGCGCCTGATCCATATCTAAAAAATTATTGTAGGATAAATCTTTACCTTGAAGTTGCCTTCGCTCGTAACTACCTTGTGAAAAATGAAAGTTAGCAAAAGTTGAACTCCAACCATTTTGCTGAGGATTCTCCCCGTAGCGCAATTCGGTCGTCTCCCCTGGAATTTGTGGGATCGCATGGATTTCAAAACGTCGTCCTAATTCCAAGGCAATGGTTTCATCATATTGAGATAAAAGAAAAAAAGCTTTTTGAGCGAGGGATTTTCTAAAATTAAGCGAAACTCCCCCATGTAGCTCCCACTCAGAAATGAAACGATCATAATCCACTACTTGGGTAAGACAGGCCACATGTTCGAAATTTTTTGCGCTAGCGCGAATCATGGTTGGCCCTCCCACATCAATGAGTTCCACCATTTCTTCAAGGGATAAATTTTGATTTAAATTATAAGTAAAGGGATAAAGATTACAGACAACTAAATCCACGGGTAAAATTCCCAATTCTTCTAGCTCTCTTTCGTCCCCTTCGTGGCCTCTTCGGTAAAGAAGCCCACTTGCCAATTCAAAACTAATGGATTTCATGCGGCCACCAAAGGCCTCCGGTCGTTTCGTTAATGATTCAATGGGAAGATAAGGAATATTATTTTGGGATAATAATTTTGCGGTTCCCCCAGTACTAACAATTTCAACTTTCTTACTCAAAAGAAATTGGGCGAGCTCAACAATTTGCGATTTATCAGAAACACTTAATAGAGCACGTTTGGGTTGCCACATAAAAAACCTCAGTGATAAAAATCATTTATAATCTAGTGCGTTTTCAAATATTTTTTTTAATTGAATGACATTTAATTCCGCGTTCATTTCTAAATTTGGCCTTCCACTCATTTTAACGGGATGTAAAAACACTTCCAGCGCCGCTTCCGGATGGGGCATCAAACCAAATATTTGTCCTGTTTGATCAATGAGTCCTGCGGCCTTATTTGTTGATCCATTAACGTCTTCGCAATAGACAAGCGCCAAGGATGACTCATCGAATGTTTTACTACTATTGGCCACGATATTTCCCTCTTTGTGACGTATTGGCATAAAGAGTGGGCCACTGGAAATTCCCTTGAGCCATGGCGACTTTTTACCAGCTTCAGTGACCTGGCACCTAACCCAACGATCGCGAAACTCACCGTGGTCATTGGTTGCCAAGGTGATCCTTCGACTTTGATTTTTATCTTGAGAATTCTCAAAAACACCCAGCTGCATAAGAACTTGAAATCCATTACACACGCCAATAATCAGACTTTTTTGCGCTAAAAATTCCGGAAGCAATGCTAAAAAATCTTTCCTAATTTTTTCTGCCAATATTTTTCCACTGCGCAATTCATCGCCGAAAGAAAACCCGCCAGGAATTCCCAGCACTGAAGCTTGGAGCATGAGCGAGGGCCGCTTAAGAAAATCAGAAATATGCACAAGGGATACGTCTCCTGCGTGATATTCAAATGCCCGCTTTAGTTCCGCTTCACAATTGAAACCATCTCCACACAAGACGATCACTTTTTTCGATATTCGGCTCATAGTCTGCCTCGATATAACGTTTCACAAGTTTCCAAATTGATGGTGCTTCTTTTATTGATGGTAAGCGAAAAGGGTTTTCCCCCATCAAAAACAACACCTAGTTTTCGTCTAGAATGGATCGGAAAATGCGCCTCAAATTCCGCCGCTTTATCCGGACGAACACTCACTAAAATTCTTCCTGGCAATTCGTTGTATAGAAAATTCTTTTCACTTTCATTCTCAATTGTTTCAATATTGATACTTAACTTAGACCCAAGCAACATCTCAAATAAGGCCACACTCAAACCACCTTCACTCAAATCTGCCGCCCCTTCGACAACGCCACTTTGGGTGGCCGCAAAAAATTCCCGGTAGAGCTCTAACGTTTTCTTTAACTCCCACTTAAGCTCTGACATTTGCGTCAAACTCGAAATCTCCATTTGGTCTCGCATGTAGTATCCAAAATAGAAGGAGTATTCGTTGATAGAGTCAAGCAAGTAAAGATGAGATCCGACGCTCGTTTCATTAGTGATGATTTTTCTCACATCCGGATGTTTGCCGATGGAAGTGATTAATAAGGTAGGGAGCGCACTAATTTTAACTTTTTTCCCCTCCGCGTTGGCACCGTAAAAATCGTTCTTCATGCTATCTTTACCGCTCACAAAAGGCATGCGGTAAGCGAGCGCAATTTTTTGAATTCCTCTTGCAGCGCGAACTAACTGAGCAAGCTTGTGGGGGCCATCTGGATTTTTGGAACTCTCGATCGGATCGGGCCAGCAAAAATTATCTACGAGTGCAATCCAATCGGGATTAATTCCGGTGACTACTAAATTTCTCACCGCTTCATCGGCCGCCATGAGCGCCATGAGTTCGGTATCCACGTCACTCATTTGAGGACAAAGTCCACTGGCCACACCGACTCCAGAATAACCTTGAGCACCATAAGCACCTGGCCACAAAACTCCCGCATGATTGGGAAAGGTTTGATCCATTCCCCCGTAAGGCCTAAGCGCAGACGCCGATTGCACTTCTTGATCGTACTGACGAACCCATTTTTCTTTGGAGGCAATGGTAGGGTTATTGAGTAAAAATTCAAAATACTCTTGATGATGATTTAAGATTTTGGGCGCTTCCGATTTGTTCCATCTTTGAAGCGCTTGTGGCCCATCCCACTTGGCGCTCAGTTGCATTTGCGGAAGGCCTTGATGCAAAAACTGCATTTCGATTTTTCCAACTAAATCTTTATCAAAATACAATTCTAAAAAACCATTCCTAGTAAATTCACCAACTATGTCGGCGTGAATAGAATATTTTTTCGCTAAATCACTTAAGGCCTCCCAATTTTCTTTGGGCACAGACAAAGTCAATCGCTCCTGACTTTCGCTCACAAATATTTGCCACGGCCTTAGTCCAGGATACTTGAGCGGAACTTTACTTAAATCAACTTTCGCTCCTCCCGTTTTTTCGGCCATCTCTCCGATAGAAGAGCTTAGGCCGCCGGCACCATTATCGGTGAGGGAGTTAAAGAGAAGTTGATCGCGTGCGACCAACATAAAATCCAACATTTTTTTTTGGGTAAAAGGATCACCAATTTGCACCATACCTAGAGGAGTTTTTTCATCCATCCCCAGAGAACTAGATGTGGCCCCGTGGATGCCATCAAGTCCAACCGCGCCGCCTACCATGACGATATAATCACCGGCACGATGGCCTTTCGCGTGAGTGGGAATACCTTTTATCTCTTTTGGCAAAATCCCAACGGAACCGCAATACACAATGGGTTTTCCACAATATTGATCATCAAAATGAATCGCACCGTTGATGGTGGGAATCCCACTTTTATTTCCTGCATCTTGAATTCCGTGGTGAACGCCTTCAAAAATAGATTTTGGATGATGAAGTCCTTTGGGCAAGTCTCCCTCAAAATCAGGATTACCAAATAAAAGTACATCGGTGTTCGCCACCGGTTTTGCTCCAAGGCCTGTGCCCATAATGTCTCGGTGGACTCCAAGTAGGCCGGTGAGTGCACCGCCATAAGGATCGAGGGCCGAGGGAGAATTGTGCGTTTCAACTTTGATACAAAAATCAAAATCATCATGGAAGCGTACAATTCCCGCATTGTCTTTAAATACCGAAATCGCCCAAGGAATGGTTTTCCTCAGTTCCTCCGTTGGCGCCTTAATATAAGTTGAGAAGAGGCCATCAACGGTAAATTCTTCTATGCTATCTTGGTAATCGATCTTGGCCGCAAAAATTTTGTGCTTACAATGTTCACTCCAAGTTTGAGCAAATACTTCCATCTCAATATCGGTGGGATCAATGGGCAGGCCATCGGATCGTCTCTTCGCTTGGATTTCGGGCGTGTGATAAAAATCTTTTATCACCTTAAGTTCATTCGTACTTAGTGCCCAATGGTTCTCATCAGATATTTTTTGAAAAGTTTCGAGTTCGTTATTTAAGAGCGCATAAGTTTCATAGAGTTTATCAAAACTCGACGTTTCAATTGCGAAATAATTATGTTTGGAAATTTGTTTAAAAATTTCCGTGATCGAAATATTTTTACTTTCAAAAGAGCACTCAATTAAAGGATTAATAATTTCAAAACCCTCGATCAATTTGCCAGAGTGGGCCTCAAATGATTTCCCAGTCACTAATGACAAAAGATCACAAAAAGAATTGGCGGGATTATCTGTTAACCCTCTTTGAAAATGCACTACCTGTACTTGATTTCGATCAAACGCCTTGGCAATTTTTTCCCCACCCACTAACAATTCCATATCCACCGTATCAATAATCCGAGCAGCGTAGCTATCCCAGTGAACTTGATCTTCATGTTTAGTTTGATTTTTTAAGCGCACCCAAAACACCTGGTGCTTTTTTTCGCTTTTATGCTTGAGAAGGAGCGGCGTCCAGTCCAATGATTCACCGGAAATTTTCGATTGAATGATTTCCTTCATAAGGATATTACCATCTTGTTGTTTTATGGGTTGATAATCGGCATTTTCAATTTTCTTTCTTTGAAGGGGCGCGATCGTTCCTGTTTCCAGCATCGTTTGAAAAATGTCTCCAAACATTTTCCACTCTAACTCTTTTCCGCGGTTGCTAAAATCACTAAGACTCTCATTCATTTTTTTTGGGAACTCTCTTTGCATGATGATTGGTCCAGTATCCACTCCGCTATCGACAAAGTGAATCGTCACTCCCCCTACTTTCTCTTCCGATTTGAAACATTTTTCATAACTATGAAGTCCTGGAAATTTTGGCAAAAGGGAAGGATGAATATTAATGACCGATGAGATCCCAGTTAGCTCAGGGTGCGGAAAATGTTGCAAGAAATGACGAGACAAAATTCTCATGTATCCACAAAGATACACCCACTTAATCTGCCACTCCGTAAAGATACGCAAAATTTCATACTCACTAATTGTCTTGGCCGTGATCACTAATCCCATATCTGGAAATCGCTCTTCCATGACTTTAATAAGCGGTGACTCTAAGTTGTTAATCACCACTAAAACAATTTTTACTTTCAAAGGACTTTCTTCGCCGCGCTCTTGCTGCGACAACTGGCGAGTGAGAAGATTAATGGCATTGGTTCCCGTTCCACTGGCGAGGATGGCAATGTTCGCTGGTTTTTCTATCTTCTCCATTTTTTCTACTTCCATTTTAATAACCTTAGTTCAGTGAAAAACACCAATATCGCATTGATGAAATGGCCTGAATCGGCAAATCCAATGTATGCAAGGAGCAGAATCGTGACCGACTGAGGCTTGGTGAAAACCAAGCCGCAAGGAAGGGAGCGGTTCTTGCGACGCCGCAGATAGATGGATTTCCCGATTTCAGGTTCATTAGACATGATTTTCTCCTATATCTTTTCGATAATAAGAGCCTTCAAAATCCCAACTTTTAATACCGTCGTAGGCCTTAAATTGGGCGTCCTTTAAATTATGAGCGATGGCCGTTACGCCCATTACTCGGCCGCCATCAGTCAAAAGTACCGTTTCATTTTTGGAATTTTTTCCCGCTTTCAAACCTGCAAAAATAGCAAACCCATTATCCTGATTTCCATCCCACTTATTATCCATAACTTTTTTAACTTCCTTTCCTTTCTCCACAGCTTCACCAAAAACTCCCGGATAACCTTTGGCCACTTTGACTACGTGGCAAGAAAATAAATTCGCTCTTCGTTTAATCTCTATCGCTTTAAAATGATCTTTCTCTTCATTAGCGAGAGCATGAAGCAACTTAACAAATGGTCCTTCCATGAGACATAAAAAAGTTTGGGTCTCTGGATCACCTAATCGAACATTATATTCAAGTAACTGAAATCCTTTTTTTTGATCTTGCATGAGTCCAAGGAAAAGAAACCCACTGAAAGGAATTTTTTGTGAATCAAGCCCGACCAAAGTAGGCCTTAAAAAGTTAGCTTCAATATTGAAGCGATCATCCTCAGACAACCAAGGAACTGGTGAAATCGCTCCCATCCCGCCCGTATTTGGCCCTAAGTCGCCCTCTAAGAGTCTTTTATGATCGCAGGCCTCGCCTAAATATTTATACTCACTTCCCATGCAAGCATAAAAAAGTGAGCACTCACGACCAACCCACTTCTCTTCAATGACTAGGCCAGCCTCTTGTCCCTGCATGGGATGATTCTTAAGTTCTTCTAAGATATTTTGTACTTCATCAAGAGTATCTAAAACAAAAACACCTTTCCCTTGAGCTGGGCCGCTAAGTTTTATGACATAACCTGACCAATCTCGCGGTAAACTCTTTAATTCTGCTAGCGCCTTCTCCACAGATGAAAACTCCACGTATCCTGCGGTAGGAATTTTATGTTTTTCCATAAACTGTTTAGAAAATATTTTGGACTCTTCTAGCATTCCTGCTTCTTTACTCGGGGCCACCGTAGGAATTCCTAAGTCCACTAAACTTTGCTTTAGGCCACCATAGATATATTGCTCAGGCCCAATGACGCAAAATTCTATAGGAAAATATTTTTTCCAATCACTTATCGTTTCAACATGGACACTACCACCTAAGGAAAAAATTCCTTCCACTAATTCCATCCCAGGATTTCCAGGCATGACAAAAATATTTATTTTTTTCTCATCCATTGATTGATCTTGCAGCATTCGAAGCGCCATTCCATGCTCTCGTCCCCCACCGCCTATAATGAGTATATTTTTATATTCATCGGGATTTTTCCAAGCATCAATGAGTCTCAATTGATTGCGCAATGTTTGCTGTATTTTTTCTAAAGAGGATTTATCTTTATTGGGATCTAAAGCGACAAGGCTTGCTATGCCCTCATACAATCCAACGACCACATCAATGATTTTTTGCGGAAGCTTTACTGGTGCTTCCTTCAAAATTTCTTGACAATATTTTTTGAAGTCATTACCAGCGACTTCCTTAGATTTTACCAATGCCTCATACCAAGGAGTTTTGCGGTACATTTGACGAAGTATCTCTTTTGAAACCGAGTGCCCTTCAAAGGTTAATCTCAATTCATCAAGTCCAATAGAATCGACTAAAATAATTTCTCGCTCGCTCTCACTTCCCTGGCCCTGACCTTGGTCTCCGAAAGCAAACTCTACTTTTCCATCCCAAAGAACAATTCCACGATCAAAAAATACTTGCTTCAATTTTGAAGCAATCACTCTCACTAAATTCAGTAATTGATTCCACTCTCTCTCACTGCAACCAGATAACTCCTTAGCTTCTTTATCACTTAAGAGTCGATCTTGTTTTTCTAACTTAGTAGAAAATTCGACAAAAATATTTTCGCCTTCCTCCCACAATTCTCCAGGCCGATACGCCCTCTTAAATCCGGCCAGCTTCCAATTTTCTTCCACCGCACCCATCCTCGCCGCTAAGGAAGAACCTTCAGGAAGACCAAAGCGAAATAAACATTCAAGCGGAATTAAGGTTTGGGTTGGCCTGGTTTGATAAAATTCATTTACGCTCATTCCCTTATCTCTTGGCACGTAAATTTTCTTTACGCGCAAGTCATTTTTTCCATCATAAGAAAGAAAATGATGCTTAACACCATCTTCACCTAGATGCTTAAAAAAACTCTCGCCCATCTTGGCCAACGCCGCACCTTTTCCCACTAAGGCATTGGGCATTTCGCCCCAATCAAAAACGGAGTAACGATCACTGAAGCGAAAAATGAGTTCCTTCTCACCACCAGCATCATGGGGTTGATAAATATCTTTCACCGATCCATTCACGAGCAAAGTATGGGGATTAATTTTTTGGGTAGGCATAACTTCCATCCAAGCAAGCGCGACAATAATTCGCCGTTTTTAGTGATTCACTAATATCGTTAATATCTGTATAGATCATATATTTTGCGCCAATACGTTCTGCAATTTGCTCTTCATTGAGTTTAGCGGCCATGAGTTCCTCGTAAGTAGAAAAATCAATGCCGTAATAACAAGGATGCCTTACCGGAGGACAAGAGCTCGCTAGAGAGACAGACTTCGCTCCTTGGGACAAAAGCATTTGAATAATTTTTTGCGATGTTGTTCCACGGACCACGCTGTCATCGACAAGTAAAATATTTTTATCTTTCACAATGGATTCCACTACGCTGAACTTTAAATTCACCACCGACTTTCTCGACGTTTGATTATTTTGAATAAAACTTCGTTGCACGTACCTATTTTTAAGTAGCCCTTCCCGATAAGGTATGTTGATGGTTTCTGCCACACCTAAGGCAGCGGCCCTCGAAGTATCAGGCACCGGCATGACCACATCGAATGGAATAGAGTCTGGAAAACGATTTTTAATTTTTTTGCCCAATTGATATCCAAGCTTCACTCGCACATCGTAAACACTTTTTCCTTCCGCAACTGAATCAGCACTTGAAAAATAAATAAATTCAAACATACAAGGTCTAGGATTTGTGTCTGTTTTTCTCGGTGCCAAAATTTTAGATTTTAATTTTCCGTCCTCAGTAATCCAAATTAACTCACCAGGATTTACGTCCCGAATATTTTCAAAACCTAAATACTTAAGAGCACAACTCTCCGAAGCAAACCCATAACTCTTCTCCCCATTAAGTTGGGTTCGTTCTCCAAAAACGAGTGGCCTAATGCCATAAATATCACGCACCCCAAAAAGGCCGCTATCTCCGACCATTCCAACCAAGGCGTATCCACCATCGGCCTTAGCAAACACATTTTCCATGGCATCCACTAATGCACCCCATGCGCGCACCTCTTCCCCTAAGTGTAGGTTTTGAAACGAAGGCGCCATCAAATGCAAGATCGCTTCCAGGTCGTTATCCGTGGTGAAAGATCGCCGTTGTTGTAATAATTCTTGTTTCAATTTTGAATAGTTTGAAAGATTGCCATTTTGAACGATCGCCAATCCCACAGGATGAGTGAAAATTAATGGCTGCAAATCTGATTCTTTGACAGAACCCACGGTCGAATATCTTGCGTGTCCGATACTCATTCTCCCCGATATTTCAGAAGGAGTTACACCTCTAAAAACATCGGCCACTTGACCTAAGGCCTTTTTGCCTAAAAATCTTTTTTGCTCTTCAGAATAAGAAAGTATTCCCGCCGAATCCTGGCCACGATGCTGCAAAAGGGCCAGGCCTTGCATCACTTCTTGAGAGGCCATGGGAGTACCGATAATTCCAACGACTCCACACATAATTTTGTCTCGTTTTGTTTTTTTTATTATGAAAATTGATGACCTCATCCTATCATTCTTTCCTAAGGGCCGTAAGTAATTGTTATAGATGATATAATTATTACTGAGATCGTTCGTCGTTCAACTATTTTTGGACAGATAGGATAGAATAGCTTTTATGATTGGAATATTAGGTGATGGACAGTTATCGTTGATGCTAGTGGAGGCCGCTTTGTCCCAGGGACAAGACATCGTTGTTGCAGGCGATGATGAGGATTCACCGGTGAGAAGAACTTACCCCGAATTACATATTTTAGATGATTACCCCAGCTTTTTTGCGAAGGCGCGAGTCGTAACACTAGAGAATGAATTTTATTCGATTCAGCAATTAAGAGCGTGGCAAAAAAAATATGCCTTCGAACTCATTCCCGATTTAAATAGCTTTGAGGCGATGGCCACCAAAGCGAATCAATTTAAATATTTTCAGAATCTGGGACTGCCCTTACCTAAGACGGCGGTGCTTCCGCTCTCGGCCGCGCAAAATGAAAATGATCATGAATTAGCGCTATGGATAGAGGCCAATCAATTTACTTTTCCATTGATGGTGAAAAAATCTTATGGTGGATACGATGGCTACGGAGTTGAGATTGCAAAATCTTGGGAGGATTTAAAATCCACGATTGCCAAATTTGAAGGGTCAAAATACGAATTAGTATTTCAAGAATTAGTCAACATCAAGCATGAATGCGCTCAATCCATCGTTCTTGATGGCAAAGGGCACGGCATTCTTCTTCCTCTCGTGCAAACATTCCAGCGAGATGGAATCTGTCACCTGGTTTCCACCGAACATCAATTATCAATGGAAGTGCAAAAACAAATTCAAAACATTTTTGCCAAATTAAAAAGTAGTACTCTTAAAGGTTTATTTGCCATTGAATTTTTTGTGACCCCTGATGATGTCGTACTCGTCAATGAATCTGCCCCGCGTCCTCATAATTCACAACACATAACGACAGATGCCTGCCATAAGTCGCAGTTTGATTACTTAATTGAATTATGTGCTTACAAACCTATCAAAGATGAAACGGTGGTCGCACGTCCATCTCTCATGGTGAATCTGCTTGGAAAAACTTCCGGTGCAAAATATCAATTAAAAATGCCTGATATCGCTTCTGATTTTTTAGTGTATCCTAAGCTCTATAATAAAAAATTATCCCGAGTGGGAAGAAAAATGGGACACGTAAATGTGTTGGCCAATAATCCAACGGCGATTACCAATTTGCTTTCTATTGGGGAAAAAATCTTTCGAGAATATGATTTATGAGTACGATTTTTATTTCTGTTCACACCCAAGTGGCGATCATCATGGGAAGTGACAGCGATTGGCGAATCATGCGCCAAGCTTTTGAAGTCTTAGAATCTTTTGAAATTTCTTGTCATAAACAAGTTTTATCAGCTCACCGAACACCTGAAGATTTAAGTTTATTTGCGAAGGCCTGCGAAGCGGCCAAGGTGAAAGTCATTATTGCCGGTGCTGGCGGCGCGGCCCATTTGCCCGGAATGATGGCGGCCTTCACCATCATTCCCGTGATCGGAGTCCCCATTAATACCACTTCGCTTCAAGGATTAGACGCACTTTATTCCGTGGTGCAAATGCCTAAAGGAATTCCTGTGGCGACGGTGGCCATCGATCAAGCGACGAATGCCGGAATTTTGGCCACTCAAATTTTAGCAAGCTTCGATGAGGAGTTAAAAGAAAAAATTCTTGCCTACCGCCATAAAATGAAGCAAGAATCACGAGAGAAAACCAAAAACTTAATTTAAAAAATATCCCTATGATTAATCGCTATGAAGTAAAAGACTTAAGTATCCTTTGGGAAGACAAAAATAAATTCTCCCAGTATTTGAGAGTGGAAATCGCTCTCCTTAAGGCCTTGGAATGGTCAAAAAAAATTCCTACTGGTTGCGCGGCCGCCTTTGAAAAAGTAGAAATTAAACCAGAGCGCATTGAAGAAATCGAAAAAATCACTCATCACGATGTAATTAGTTTTTGCACGAGTATCACGGAGCAAGTTGATCCTAAGTGGTCTAAGTATTTTCACTTTGGGGCGACGTCCTCAGATATCATTGATACGGCACTTTCACTTCAAATTCGCGACTCGCTAGCACTGGTCGTTTCAGATTTGAAGCAAGTCCTCAACGAACTAAAAAAGAAAATTGAAACCACAAAACACATTCTTGCCATCGGTAGATCTCATGGAATGCACGGTGAGCCCTTAATTTTTGCGCAAAAATTTTTAAATTTCTTTCAGGAATTTCAAAGACGACTTGATGATTATGAACGCGCTACCCAATTAGAAATTACAGGCCAACTTTCTGGTGCCGTTGGTAGTTACACCATCCTTGGCCCAGAAATAGAGGCCTACGCGCTCAATTTGCTTAAACTCCCCGTGGAGAAAACGAGCTCGCAAGTGATTTCACGCGACCACATTGCAAAAATTGTTTCTATTGGCGCACTGACGGCCTCTGCTTTAGAGCGCATGAGTGTGGAACTCAGACAGCTTCATCAATCGGATGTGGGTGAAATTGAGGAAGGTTTTGCAGCAGGCCAAAAGGGCTCGTCGACCATGCCTCACAAAAAAAATCCCATCGCTGCCGAAAATTTAAGTGGTATTGCTCGCATTATAAAATCTCATATGCAAGTCGCCTTAGAAAATAATGTGCTTTGGTATGAGCGCGATATTTCTCATTCTAGTGCAGAGCGACTGTTTCTCCCTGATCACTTTGGGCTTCTTTGTTACGCTCTAAGACGCATGGCCCGCACGCTGCAAAATTTAGTGATCAAGGAAGAACGTATCGCTTCAAAAGTGAAACAAAACCCGCAAGTTTTATCTAGCTATATTTTACATCAACTCATCTTGACTCAAGATAAAACCAGAGAAGAGCTCTACCAGATCGTTCAAGGTGCCTTCTTTAAAGCGATGGGTAAGGACAATTTCTTAGAAATTGTGAAGCAAGAGCTGCTCGAGCAAAATATCAACTTAAAAAATCTTGAAATTTCCTGGGATTCTCTTGAGTCCCATTATAAGTCGATGTTTGAAGAAATTTTAAAGCGCTCACACTAAGCACACCAGACGAACACATTTACCAAAATCTGTTACTGCAACTAAAACTAAAAACTAATAAAAAACTAGATCGAAAATTACTTTAGTCACCACCCCGCTACCGCTAGCGCCATTCACAGTAACTTGAGCAATTTTAAAATTTGCGACTTTCGTGTTATCTGATTGATAGGATCCTAAGCCAGCGGCAAATCCATCGCTCTTCGTAGGGTCAATGACTCCACCCAATTTACAAATTGGATTAATATATTTATTTCCCGTACTTGATCTATAGCTGCAAATAACGGTGTTATCAAAAATTAAATATAATTTTTGTCCATTACCAGCATTTCCACCTGGCCGAATATTGATAACCGCTGGCAACATCACATTACTAATTAGTCCTAGCGAAATTCTAGCGTCATACCAACGAGACCCACCTGATCCCCCATTTTTCTTTGTGGCCGTAAATGAAATGTGATCTGAAAATTCTTGAGCGTTGGCCACTACCTCATGATCTACTCCTACTGTCATCAGTTTTCCTACGCATCCCGCAGGAACGTGTTCGTAGTAATCTTCAAAATCACAATCGTCCTCGTCTCCACCATGAGTTGGTGAAGGCGAAGGCGTGAAAGATGCGGTAGGAATAAAAGTGGATGTTGCTGTTGCTGTTGGTGTGGGATTTGAGGTAGGAGTTTCCGTCACCCCCGGTCCAGGAACTATTTCTGTTGGGCCAGGCCCTAAGGCAATCCCCCCTCCTCCAGAATCGGGAGTTGTGGCCTTGATGTAGGCATTATTTTTTGAACAACCAATCAAAACTCCGATCATAAAAAGAGCACTGATTGCAAAAAATTTCGCCATGATTTTACCCATCCCTAATTTCATCGTACCCGGACTTCCTTGTTCACATCAAGCGACATTACTTACCTGACTTGTCTTGATACTTTAGCAATCACACTGCTATTTGCATCTAGTATTTCAAAAACATAATCTCCCTTCGGCAAGACTGCATAGAACTCACGCTTATCAAAATCAAAGGGGCCTAGATTTAAGGATTGCCTATCATCAGACTTGATTCTTACTTTCTTTGGAACTCGCTTCAATTTTGATAATTCCCCTTGAACATCATAAAACCCAGCTCCTTGACGTACTTGTTCCATTAGTTGAATCATAGATTCTTTATTTCTTTGATAGTATCCTGGAATTTTTGAATAACTTGGATACTTCTCTTGGGATAATTCAATGGTCAACTGAAGATCACCATATTTGAGATAAGACCAATCTTGCATCCCACCTTTAACCGCGTACCAATCTGCCCCCTCGGTGATGCCATCTCGAAATTCGGTAGATTGAAACATTTCAGAATTTTTTCTTGCGTATTTTCTAGAAATCTCTTGGAGAAATTCATCTAGCGGATGTCTCGTTGTCGTATGATCCCAAGGATAATTGACGACCACTGCTCCCCCATGAAAATTGGCAGACAAAGCAAAGTGCCTCGATTTTTGAAACTCCATAACCAAGTTGGTCTCTTTCGCAATCGCCTCTGGTCTAAGATAAAAACTTTGCTCAAAGCTTTTCTCCCCAGGTACCGTCAAAGGGGGAAAATTGCGATTGAGATCGACGCCTATCGCATTAGCTCTTTGCTTAAGAAAAGAGCCGTCCGGGTTCATCGAAGGCATAATAAATAGTTCCGTATTTTCAATTAAGTTTTTTATCCTCGGTCTACCGGCCACATATTCTTTCGCTAAATCTTCCACTAACATCGTAGTCAATTCACGTCCCACAATTTCATCGCCATGCATGCTGGAAATATATTTAAATTCTGGTTCTGCTTCATCCACTTCCACGTTATCGGAAATTTTCATCACCCATAGATCCCTTCCTTGGATGGATTTTCCAATGGAAAATAATTTTAAAATTTTGGGATACTTAAGCGCCAGTTGCTTTAATTTTTCTTGAAATTTTTCAAAAGAAGGGTATTCGAGTGCTCGCTTAAAATTCTTTAATTCCAGTTGTTCTAATTTTTGATGCCTGACTTGCAACTGATCAAGAGTTTTCCCTAAACCCTCTGGGCCATAAATCTCAAATCCATGCTGGCTGTGATGATCGATAATAAATGATGGCGATTCAGAGAGGGTTTGCGCTACTGAGGGATCACTCGAATGGACGTAATAGGATTCTTCGATAAAAGAGCGGGGAAATTTCTTGGCCATTTCGGCATTACGGGCAAATCCCGAATAAAGAAATAGAAACTGAAAAACAACTGACAGACCGACGATCCCAACTCTTTTTCCCTGCTCGCTCATGATATCTCCTTTATCATTTTTTAACCAAAATTTGCCACCAACCATCTGAAAGAACGATTGGATGGTAACAATCTTGCGGCCTAGATTTTATCGCGTCTACGGTGAATTCTTTGTTCTGGTTTCATGTAAGAAAATGTTAATTTTTGATGATAGATGAATATGCAAATACGTACTATAAGGCTTGGCAAGGAACCCGATAGCGATTCATTTTTTGGAGCTGCCTTACTTAAGAACTCTTGCCTTGTTCATCCTTAAAAATTTCACCACCACCACCACTCACCAAAATTTTTTCCCACCAGCTCCATTTTCATTTAACAATTAGTATCCAAGTTCTTCATTCTTGATTTTAATAGGAGGGTGAATAAAAACTCTCTTTCTATTTTATGTTTTAGCCCCTACTTGGGAGGCATGGAGCTCGACTCCCTTAAGCTTGCCAACTTGCTACATGAGGAATTTGCCGTTCGCTTAATTGTTCGCAAGGGCACCAAGCTTCATGAGCGGGCGATCTCCCAAACAAGGCCTTACCCAGTTATCGACATTGGTTTTCGAGGAAGTTTTGATCCACGATGCGTTTGGGCGTTAAAAAAAATATGGAATGACGAGGGCAAGGCAGGGCCTGTAATTTTTCTGGGCGCTTCAGAATTGAAATCAATTTACTTTGGGCTCCAAGAAAATCAAATTTGCGTTGTTCGCCATGGAACGACAAAGCATCACAGCAAAAAAGATTTTTTTCATCGTTGGCTCTATCAAAAAGTGACTCATCATGTAGCGCTAGGCGAACACTTAAAACAAAATGTGTTGCAAATTTTTCCTGGCCCCAAAAAGTGTCATGTCATTAGGCCCTCTACTCTCCTTAACAAAGATTTGAAAAATTTAGAAACTAGTGGCCCTCCACGTATTCTCATCTTCGGAAGAGTGATGAAAGAAAAAGGCGTGGAGGATGGCATTCTTGCCTTATCTAAAATTTTAAAGCTGGGCCTCGATTTTAAACTTACCATACAAGGGCCATGTGATGATGAGGCCTATCTTGCGATCTTAAAAAACATGACCAAAGAGAATGAATGGGAAGAAAAAATTCAATTTCTCCCAGGGACTACGGACGTCGCTTCGGTTTATCAAAATCATGATCTTTTACTTTTTCCTAGCTATGGCGAGGGTTTTCCTAATACATTAGTCGAGGCCCTTTGGAGTGGTCTCATGCCTATCGTCTATGAGAATACTTGCTTTCCAGAATTTCAAGCTTTAGGTTTTGAGATGGAAATGTCTAAAGATAGAGATGTGAACGACTTAAGCATAAAGCTTAAGGACGCGCTTCAAAAATGGAACGAAAAGAAAAAAGAAATTTCTTCACATAATAAAAACTTGGCCCAATTGTTATTTTCACCAGATCGTGAAAAACAAGAATGGGTAAAATTACTTCAAAATATTAAAGGTTAATTTATGGATTACATAAGAATGCCCATCGAAATTGAGGCCCCAGAAGAAAAAGGTTACAGCAACTTAAAGTATAATTTGACCGAGAGTTCCTACCAAGATCAAATCCTGAGCAATCTCTCTATTGAACTCAAAAATTTAGCGCTCTCCTATATTGATCACCGAGGAAATCCCAAACTCAGAGAATTAATTCTCAGTTCATCCAAAAAAGCAAAGATCGAAGACGTTCTCATCACGCCGGGTGCGGCAGGTGCATTATTTTTTGTGGCCAATGCCCTTCTCGACCCGAGGACTCAAGACGAAATCATTGTTGTTAGCCCTAATTATGGAACCAACCTGATAACGCCAAAAATTTTAGGCGTAAAATTAAGAGAAATTCACTTAAGTGCAAAAAATCATTTTGCTATCGATTTAGATCTAGTGAAAAATTCCCTCAACTCAAAAACTAAATATGTTTCGATCACTAACCCGCACAATCCCACTGGAACCGTAGTTCCAGCGGCCACGATTAGATCTCTTATTGCCTTATGCGAATCCCATAAAATTCCCCTTATTATTGATGAAACGTACCGTGATATGATGTATCAAGATGATGGAATTTTTTGGGCCGATGAATCTCCTAACGTTATTACCATTAGTTCCTTATCCAAAACTTATGGAGTTCCCGGAATTAGAATTGGTTGGTCTATCTGCCGAGATCCCCAATTAAATGAAAAATTTTTGGCCGTGAAAGAGCAAGTCCTCATTTGTAATTCGGTCGTAGATGAAGAAATTGCAAGACAAGTCTTAGACAAGAAGCAGGAGTTACTGCCGAAAATAAAACTAGATATTGAAAATAGATTTCAGTTGGTAAAAACTTGGATGAAAGACATGGAGTCCAAAAATTATTTTACTTGGGTTCAACCTGCGGGTGGAGTTGTTTGCTATCCGAAGATGGTCGGCGGAAATGAAGAAGTATGGAAACAGTTTTATCATACGATTGAATCCAAATATGAAACCTTTGTGGGGCCGGGCCACTGGTTTTATGAAAGTGATCAGCAATTTAGATTGGGCTTTGGGTGGCCAACCATCGATGAACTAAAGGCCGGTTTAGAAAATTTAAGTAAAGCGAGAGCGGATTTAAAGAAATTATTTGATGCACCTTAGGGCGTCATGCCAATCGATGGCCGCCGGATGATAAAAATCGCTTTTCAAGATTGAAACTAATTCGCGAACGCTTTTTTTCATCTTGAAAACAACTCCAAATTCACGGTTGTTGTAAAGGGAATCTTCGGAACCATTGACTGAACCTACCCAGCCAACCTCTTCATCAACTACCAAAGATTTTGCATGAAGATAACCCACGTGGCCTTTAACCAAAACTTTTTTTGTAAAAAATTTAAGCTCAATTCCACTGGCCTCCATTTGAGGAAATAAAATGGGAAGCCATTCTTGATCGGACTTGGATATAGTTCCAAAATGACAAGTATCTTCAAGCATAATATGAACACTGACTCCGCGATTCTTAGCGGCGTCCATTAATGCCTCAATGAGGACACCCTCTCTTAAGTATTGATTATTCAGCCAAATACTTTTCTTCGCAGACTTAATCATTTGAATAAGTGGATTGATGGCATAAGGACTCACCGTCAAAGCGTGACTTCCTTTTTTTAAGATACTTTTTAAGTCATATTTTTGCCCTACAAAATCATGCTCATAAATACTCTTAAGCGTGCGAATCATTTTTCTATTTTTTGTCACGAAGGAAAAATCCCGATTACAGGTAGTACTCAAAGACGAACTTTGACAAAAACTTGTGGGATTCCAATTCCCGGTACTTAATAAAACTTTTTGATCATCTTGAATCAGCATTTTCCCGTGCATGTAGCATTGGTCATTGGGGATGGCACACAATTCTTTTTTATTAAAGTAACGATACACGCCTCCCAAAGAAATAAATTTTGCAACAAACAATTTATCTTTATTGCAATCTTTGGCCTTCCTATATTTGATAGAGTCTGTTTTTGAATCAATCTTGCTTAAATCTACTTCAGTCGGATCGAGTTCATCACACCCATCCCCCACGGCCGAGGGATCTTTAATAATTCTCACCTTCACTTTTCTTTTTAAAGAATCGAGAATTTTATTTCTAAAATTCTCATCTTTCATTTCATAAATTTCTATATCAATTTTTACTTTCGCTTCATCAATTAATTCAAAGACGATGGGCCTTGTCGCATTATCAAAAAATCCTAAATTTTTATCCTGCCGAAAAAAACTAAAAAGGGGATTCTTAAGTGGCCTTATTCGACCGATTTCTAATGTAGCAAGATCCACGGGTGGTTGAGTTTGGGAATAAGAGTATAGTGGTTGAAGTGTGGCCGATAAAAGCAAAACAAAAAATAAAAGTTTATGCATAAAATTTCCTAAGTGTTGATAACACACATCCAATCTCAATCTTAAATTCATTTCAACATTCCTGTAAAATTTTCAAGATCCCTTGCTTCTCTTCACGGTTACGCCTATGAAGCGAACGTTGGAGGAATGTGTGAAAAAAATTTTGTTACCTTTAGGACTAGTAACGGTCATTCTTCTTATTAAACTTAATGCTCAAGAAGATAATCATCACTACGCTTCGGAAGAAATAGAATTGCAAATAAAGCGTTCTGAAGCCGTTGAATTGGCCATCACTAATTTTCAATCTGCCCTCAATGTTAACTGCAAAGACCTAAGCAAAAGAATGGAACTTGTCGGTGGAAAAAACGAGAATAACTGCACTATTTATCAATATACCTACCCACAAATTTGTGATTCAATGGATAAAGAATTTTTAAAAACATTTGAATTCACTATCTTTATTCAACACAAAGTTTGCGATAAAGATGACCTCAATGAATTCAAAGTAACTGCCCACAAGGTAACTTCTGACCATTAATTTTTATGATCATCAACCTTCACCTTATTTTGCAGTATCTGTTTTATTTTATTATTCGTTCCTACATGTTCACACTGCGCTTTAAAATTATCGAAGAAAACTTTAAAGTCGATGCCGTTTCCCAAAATTCCAAGGGATCTTATATTTATGCCCTTTGGCACGGACAAGTTTTTGGCTGCCTACTTGCCCACGCGTGGAAAAGGCCATTTGTAGTCATGGCCTCAAGAAGTAAAGATGGTGACTATGCGGCCTTTATTTCTGAAAAGTTGGGGATGATTTGTGTGAGAGCATCCTCTCGAAGAAATGGAGTGGATAAGGGCGGAAAAGAAGGCATTGAGCAGTTCGTTTCAAAATTGAAAAGTGGATCTGTCGCAGGCATGACTGTTGATGGCCCCAAAGGCCCCAACCAAAAATGCAAACCAGGAGTTGCTATCATCGCTAGCGCCGCTCAATGTGCCATCTTGCCAGTGAGTGCGGTTTATTCTTCCTTTTGGGAATTTGAGCGTTCCTGGGATAAATTTCGCCTACCCAAACCCTTTTCAAGAGTCCTCGTCCACTATGGGCCGCCCGTCTCGGCCCCAAAAGATACGACAGAAGAAAGCTTAAGTGAAACTTGCGCTCTGGTGGAAAAACACTTGGCGATCGCAGAAAAATTGGCGACTAATTACCTTTCAAAAATAAAAAATGGGAATCAATTAACTTAGGAGTTATTATGTGGATCGTCGATCGTAGTATCATTATTATTCAAAAAAAAGCGCCCTTTCTCGATTGGCTAAGAAATTTGCCTGATCCAGATAAAAAGATAACGCTCGAAGAACTTAACGAAAATCCCTCTTGCTATTTACTTCCTCCTTTTGAAGAACAAAAAGAGGCAGAAGAGTGTTTAGTAGAAATTTGTGAAGAAATTTTTCGAGAAGAAATGGGGGCATGGCACACTGAGGAAAGTGACTGGGAAGCGGACCATTCGCTCGCTAATTTTAGAAAATGGTTTGAGTATAAATTTTCACCGATGCCTGTCGACTTAGTGGAAGGCGAAATCGAAAAAGAAGAGTATTGATTTCAAACTGAATCGCTGTTCATTTAATATTTTTTAATAGTATATTAGGCGACAAGGTACCTAATATACTATGCATCTATCTCAATTAAAAAAAAACCACTGGATCAAAACCCACGCTGAAATTTTTTCGGCGCCTTCAAAAATACGTACTCACAGAGTCATTTGTAGAACCGATCAACAGAGAACTTTTCATTTTGCTGAGCCAGAAAAAATTGCGCTATTATTGGAAAGTCTTGAAAAAAAGCTAACATGGAAATCAAGTAATCTTCAAAATATGGCCGACTTGGCAGACTTACTCGCTACCTTTTGGTTTTTCATGATTTCTATTCATCCTTTTTCCGATGGTAATGGCAGAACGACTCAAAAAATCATCAACCAAATCTTAATGGAAATGGGCCATAAAGAAATGGATTTTAGTATAATAAAGAAATTTCTTTTTCAATCCTATGAAAATGATTACCCTAAGTTAGTTCAAATTTTTCACTTCGAACTAAGGAAGACTTCTTGAAACGAAAATTACTTTCGCCGCTTCTTTTTTTATTTTCTTTTTTGAGCTCTAAGATTTTGGCCTGCGAATCAAACGTTATAAAAAAAGAAATCGAAAAACTTGATTCAGCAAACCAAAAATATTCCCAAAAAATAGCGAAGCTGTCCCAAGTTTGTCCGGAAATTAAGTGGAATGAAGTCGATAAAACCATTAAAGAAGTCTCCGAGCTAAATGAATCTATATTATTGGGGACTGAAGAATTTATTTGGAATAGTAATTTATCCAAAGTCCCTGAATCATTGGAAAAATGCAGTGATCATGATGTGCATTTTGATAGTTGCCTTGAGAAATTCTTATTAGACGAATACATCCAGCACTCCTATGAAGAAAATAATAGGGTTTGGATTAATGCCGTAAGAGACGATCAGTTTCAAGATAGAGTGGGCGTCCTAAAATCTCCCATCCAGAACTGTACGGGAACCTTCATCGATAAAAATCATATCCTTACCGCCTTTCACTGTGTGGCGAAAGATTATGGACTATATGGGACCTACTCTGAAAATTATGAAAATTTTGTGTATCAACCGAGTGATATCAGTTTTACTTTTGAAAATGCGCGTTTTCAAAACAAAGTGGAAATAAAATCCATAATGCCCATTCCAAGATATTTTTCTTGGAGCTTAGAGGCCAAATATGATGTGGCGATTTTAGAAGTAAAAGTTCCCCTTCTAAGCATTTCAAAATTGAAACTACCCCTCGCCGACACTCACCAGATATATAATCTACTTAATCAAAAATTTGTTTTTTCAGGATTTCCGGCCAGGGTACTTCGCTATCCCACACAGCAACAAAGTAGAAAATTTTTTATTGGTTTTGATAGCAGCGATGGTGAGATCACTTTTCCCTTAATGGAAAATTTAGAAGGCGCGAGTGGGAGCTTAATTCGCTACTGGGATGGAAAAGAGTGGGCAATTGTGGGAGTATTTAGCGGGACGAGTAAATCGAGAAATGTCTCGATAGCTGCCCCTATCTTAAATAGCTTACCCTCCCGCAAATTTCGTTTGAAACCCTAACTTACCCAGGAAGATCTTCAATTTTTCTCGGTGATCCCCCTGAATTTCGATGGATCCATCCTTAAAAGAACCACCAGTGCCGCAATGATTTTTTAATTTTTTTGTTAAATCTAGGAAATAATTTTCATTGCCGGACGGAATATAAAAAATGACAGTCACTAATTTTCCCCCCCGTCCATTTTTTTCCAATCTGATCTTTAAGGTAATGTCTTTCGGAAAAATGGTGCTTTTCGAGCGGCAAGTGCAGGGATTTTCTTTACACGACTTGCATTTTTTTAATTCCGAGGGATCGTCACTGTAAACTAGCTCATAATCTTTACACAAATTTTTTAAACTTTTCATCCTTATTTCCTAGCAAATTTTTGATGCTTGTTCGACTAATTTTTAAGATTTATTTATATGATCCGATAGGGAGTCATGAAAGCTTTTGTCTTGTTTTTGTTGTTTCTCGGGTGCTCAACTTTAAAAAAAGAGAAAGTGACCACCGAAATCATTGAGCGAAATCTCTACCGGATCTCCATTGAGGGATCATCATGGAATAGTGAATTAGATTTAACAGCGACTCTGGATAAAACCTGTCTGGTTATTGCCCAAATGAATCAGTATGACAGTCATTCGGTACGATCACTAAAATTTGATCAGATGAAGCAAAGTGTCCCAATGGCCAGTCGAAAAAATCAACCTTTCCCAGCAAGACGTGAAAATCCTCGTGAGTTTTACGAAAATCAATTTTTTTCGAAGCAAATGAATGATTCTTACAATTCATTTGTTGAAGTAGTCTACCCGAGGCTTATTGCTGAGGTCATTTTTCTCCCATTGAAATAGAATCCAACAACAGAAACATACATCTCTAACTTTTCTTTTCGATTCACAAAATTCATGGGAACATTTCTCGTACCAAGTCCTCCATCGGAGTCAATTTTATGTCACAAAATTTTTCACACTCTCCTCTTCCCGATTCAATTACCAATTCAATTACTGATTCAATTACCGATTCAAAAGTGAATCTTTTATTTCCCGACAAACTAAATCAGCTAATAGTTCACATGCATCAAACCTTTCAACCGAGAAGAATGCAATTATTAAAAGATAGAGAAAAAAGGCAACAAGAATATGACCAAGGTAAAGTTCCTACTTTCTTAGATCAGCACTCAGAGGCCGCAAGTGGAACTTGGAAAGTTGCCCCCATTCCTTCAGAATTAAAATGCAGGCGAGTGGAAATTACTGGCCCAATCAACTCGACAAAAATGGTGATCAACATGCTCTCTCGAAATGAAATGGGGCAGCGTGCTGACATGGCGATGCTAGATTTTGAAGATTCCATGAAGCCGAGCTGGCCAAATGTTTTAGAAGGGATTCAAAATGCCATCGGTGCAGCCAAGGGCGATTTAACGCTTATCACCCCTCAAAAAACTTATGCGATCGATCCCAAAGATATGGCCTACCCTATGGTACGAGTTAGAGGCCTACATTTAAATGAATCAAACGCACGTATCAATAATGAAACCATGAGTGCAGGACTTTTTGATTTAACGGTTTGTTTTTTTCATACGGCCAAAATTTACCTCTCTCAGAAGCGAACGGCCAAATTTTATATCCCTAAATGTGAGCATCATTTAGAGGCAAGGTGGTGGAATGACGTCTTTGCTGAATTAGAAAAATCCATCGATGTGCCCCAAGGAACTTTGCGCGCCACTTTCTTAATTGAAACCCTCCCTGCTACTTTTCAAATGGAAGAGATCCTTTTTGAAACGAAAAATTATATTGCAGGCCTCAACGTGGGAAGATGGGACAAAATTTTTAGCGATATTAAAACTTTAAAAAATCATCCTGATCGCGTACTAGCAGACCGAGCGGCCATTACCATGACCACACCATGTATGGAAAATTACGCCAAGCGAGTGATTCATCTTTGTCACAAGCGCGGTGCTTTTGCCATGGGGGGAATGGCGGCGTTCACTCCAGGAAAAGAAGCGAACCTGAGAATGGAGCAAACCAAAAAAGTGACGACTGATAAGGAGCGTGAATTTGCATGGGGACACGATGGGTGCTGGGTTTCTCATCCCTATTTTATTGGGCCGGCGCTTGCGGCGTTTCCAGCAGAAAATCAACTTACCAAAATGTTACCAGAATTTAATCCGCTCAGTGATCTTCTACCAAGAGGAGAAGGCCCAAAAACGCTCGACGGACTTCGCACCAATGTACGCGTAGGAATTGCTTATCTTCAAGGATGGAATCAAGACCTGGGCTGCGTAGCTTGGGACAATCTCATGGAAGACTTGGCGACCCTTGAAATTTCTCGCGCTCAAGTTTGGCAGTGGTTGCATCACAAAATAAAATTAGATAGCGGTGAAACGGTTAACAAGGAATTATTATCAAAAGTTTTTGAAGAAGAATTAAATAAAATCTTAAATGAGCCTGGCATAAGTGGCGATTCAACAATGAAACAATTATTTACGAAGGCCAAAATGGAGGCACAAGAAATTTTTCTTCAAAAAGAACTAAAACCTTTTTTATCCATGGAATCAGATCTCTATCAATCCATAAATTAATAGGAGTGTAACATGCAAGACCGAATTCAAAAGTTAGAAAAAGAATGGAAAGAATCACCTCGCTGGAAAAACATTAAACGAGATTACAGCGCGGCCGATGTGGTCAAGTTGCAAGGTAATGTGCAAATTGAATACTCTCTTGCGAAGCAGGGAGCTGATCGTTTGTGGAATTTACTGTCTCAAAAATCTCACATTCATGCCTTAGGAGCGCTCACTGGAAATCAAGCGATGCAACAAGTCCGAGCGGGATTAGAAGCGATTTATTTAAGTGGCTGGCAAGTGGCGGCCGATGCCAACACGTCAGGAAATATGTATCCCGATCAAAGTTTATATCCCGTGAACAGCGTTCCAGAAGTGGTACGAAAAATTAATCGCGTCCTTCAACGTGCTGATCAAATTGAATTTATGGAAGGAAAAAATACTTGTCACTGGATGGCACCCATTGTGGCCGACGCCGAAGCGGGATTTGGGGGAACGCTCAATGCTTTCGAACTTATGAAAAGTATGATTGAGGCCGGAGCTGCTGGTGTGCATTATGAAGATCAGTTAGCTTCAGAAAAAAAGTGTGGCCACTTAGGCGGTAAGGTACTCGTTCCTACTTCCCATTTTATTAAGACTCTTCAATCAGCGCGCCTTGCGGCCGATGTGATGGGCGTTTCAAGTTTGATTGTTGCACGAACGGATGCAAATGGAGCGAATTTAATTACTTCAGACATTGATGAGCGAGATAAAAAATTTTTCACAGGCACTCGCACACCTGAAGGATTTTACGTGATTAAAGGTGGCCTTGATTCTGCAATTGCGCGAGGCCTCGCCTACGCGCCCTATGCGGATCTTGTGTGGTGTGAAACTTCCACTCCCAACTTGGATGAAGCTGCGACGTTTGCGAAAGCGATCCATGCGAAGTATCCCGGAAAATGGCTTGCTTATAACTGCTCGCCATCATTTAATTGGAAAAAACATTTAGATGATAAAACGATTGCGACGTTTCAAAAAGATTTGGCGGCGATGGGTTACAAATTTCAGTTCGTCACCCTCGCAGGATTTCACGCGCTCAATTATAGCATGTATGATTTGGCGCTTCAGTATAAGACTAAAGGCATGGCCGCTTACTCGAAACTTCAAGAAGAAGAATTTACAGCAGAAAAATCTGGCTACACGGCAACCAAACATCAGCGCGAAGTGGGGACCGGATATTTTGATTTAGTAAGCACGGTGGTTTCAGGTGGAAATGCTTCGACGCTTGCCTATAAAGAATCTACGGAAAATCATCAATTTAACTAACCTGAGCCCGGGAAATCCGTCGGTCTGCTGTGTCGCAAGAACTGCTCTCTTCCTTGCGGCTTGGTTTTCACCAAGCCTCAGTCGGTCGCACTTCTGCTCCTTGCATACCTCGGATTTGCCGACTCAGGGTTTTCCAGCAATACAGTTCTGATGTTTTTCACCGAGCTGAGGTTAACTAAAATTTATCTCTTTTTTTAGGGGTGGGAGGAAAACATTTTCACCCCGCCCTCACCTCCCCCCCCCCACCACCAAGAAAATTCCACAAAAATATCTAAAAAATAGACAGTTAAGTAATTTTAATAGAATCAAGATAAAATCGAACAAAATAGATCCTCTTCTGATAATCTCCATAACATGAAAAATATTCTGTCCTTCCTAAAATTTATCCTTTTTGGGATGTCCTCTTTTTTTCTCTTGGCGCCAAATTACTCAATGGCTTCCGTAATTGATGTTGCATTTTTTCATGTTACCCTAACTCAAGAAATGTATGTTGAGTTGATAACTCCTGATTTCGAAGATACGGATTCTGATGACTCAGAAAATAATAAACCTCAATTTACGATGAAAAATATTGCGAACGCACTTAATCATCATTCAACAGCGTCATCATTTCCCGAACCGGAAAACAAATATCATAATGATAATGAAGATCAAAAAGAAACTTATCCACGCCCCTACAACCGATCTTTGGCCATTGGTATTTCCTGGTCCATATCCAATGACTTTGGAATTCAACTTTTATGGCAATCGAAAATACGAAAGTCTCAATTTTACTATCTTGCTTCCATCGGCTTAGATTCCGTTAGTAACTATCAGAACGATCGCTTTTTATCCCCGAGAATTTCCACTGGATTAAAATGGAAAATTCTCTTAGCAAATATCGTGGCCAAGTATTATCCCAATTACAGCGCTCCCTTTTTGGCCGGAGAAATAGGATTTTCCGTTCTTCTAGGTAAAAAAAATAGATCTCGCAACGTTTCAGCAAATGCTACGGTTGCAAGTAATGTAGTGACTCCCTTTGGAGTCAACTTTGGATTTCCTACTTTTAATTTCGGTGTCATTTACTATTTTAATTACATAAAAAAACAATAAGTAAAAAGGAATCAATAATGAAATTTCTCATTTTAGTTTCCTTAGTCTTATTATCTTCTTGCTCGAAAGATCAAGATTTAAATTTTCCCACAGTAGGAAGAACTGAAACTTATAAAATTTTTGAAGGTAATCATGTCGCCGCGCCGTTGGAAGTTTCTCCCATCTATTCTGTGTACGACTTTGCAGTTCGGATAACATTCAACAAAGCTAAGTATCTTTTAAAAGATGAGAACGGAGCGATTTCAATCGACCAGCAAGACTGGAATAAATTAACGGGATTCTCTGATTGCAACTTTTATGATGCCTACACGGGAATGGGTGCCATGGTGGGCTGGAGATGGAATCCCAATCAAAAAAGAATTGAGCTAGCTGCTTATGTTCACAACAATGCGGACAGATCAAGACATGTGAAAGAATTTAAAAACGTTTACATGAATGAAAACGAGTCCTATGTTTTTCGAATTGTGGCCGATGAAAAACAAAAAAAATATACATATACGATTGAAGACCCTGATCTCACTTCTCTATCGGTTAAAGAAAAAATTGTCATGAAAGAGCAAGGCAATATCAACGAGGGAAGAGGTTGCAAAGGAAATCCGATTACAGGAAGATTAATTTCTCCATGGTTTGGAGGAACTCAAAGTGCGCCAACAGAAATAGAAATTAAAGTCGAATACCTAAAACTATAAAGAAATATTATGCAAAAAATGATTTTCATTCTTATTGGCATTTTTATAAATATTTTCCTCTCACTTCCGTCCTATAGCATCCAATTAATCAATTATAAAAGCTACCAACTTGTTGTTCTTAGTGAATTTAAATTTGCTATTTACGAGTGTTCTAAACTAGATGATGTTGATGGGAAAAAATCGGAATGCTTGGGAATCTATTTAAATCAAGCTACATCATTCTTAGAAATGAATGAAAATAAATTAAATAATATAATATTTAAGAAAATCCAAAACCAACTTAGCACGGCCAAAGAACTCATCGCTTATAAGGATTGGGACAACTTTGATGTTTTATTAAAAAATTTAAATCTCGATCTTTAATATTTTAAGAGCTCTACTGCTTTCGCCATTACTTTTTCCGTGTTAGGCAAAATCGCTCGCTCAAAAATTCTATTGAAGCCTACTGGCGTAAAAGGAGAGCCCACTCGCCACACAGGTGCATCTAAGTATTCAAAGGCGTGTTCATTAATGGCCGCCACCACTTCCCCACCGAATCCTCCAAATACCTTATCTTCGTGAACAACGAGAGCGCGGTGACATTGCTTCACGATTGAAACGATGCCATCCACATCCAGGGGCTGTAAACTTCTTAAGTCGAGCACCGCCACCGAGTAGTTGTGATCTGTTTGCAATTTTTCAGCGGCCTCCATACAGTGATGAACAGTATTTCCAAAGGTAATGAGAACCAAATCCCTTCCCTCGCGGCGAAGTCTCGCTTTCCCAAAGGGAACAAAAAATTCTTCGGGAATAGAAGTCATCGCTTGCTTGGCATTGTAGAGCGACTTAGGTTCAAGATAAACGGTCACACCTTCACTTCGCATCGCCGTTCGAAGCAGTCCGGCCGCATCATCCGCAAAGGCCGGAGAAACAACGCGAATACCAGGAAGTGTGGTCAACGTTCCTTCAATATTTTGAGAGTGATAAAGGCCTCCCCCAATATAGCCACCAGAGGCAAGTCGAATCGTTAAATTAGGACAAAAGGCACCATTGCTGCGCCAGTAATCGTGAGAAGTTTCCACCATTTGTTCCATCGCCGGCCAAAAATAATCGGCAAACTCAGCACCTTCCACAACGACTCGAATCTTTTTATTAAAACGAGAAAAGCCATTGGCCGTTCCAAGAATGAAATCTTCAGCAATCGGCCCATTAAATACCCGTGCCTTGCCAAATTCTTGTTGCATCCCTTTAGTCACATTAAAAATGCCACCCTTCTCTTTGTAGGCCACATCTTGGCCCCAAATATAGGTATCAGGATTGAAACGAAATTCTTCTTTCAAGGTTCCGTTGATCGCATCGATAAATTTTATCGCTTCGCCGCCTGACGCTGGATCGGTAGGCAAGCCTTCGGGGTATTTTGAACTGACGTAACCATTAGGTACAACAAAATCAAAAATGGAAGCTGGATCTGGATCCGCCGCTTGAACCACTTTTTTATGGGCCTCAATCAATTCGTTTTTACACTCCTCATCAATTTTTGTTAGTTCAGTGGCCGGAATTTTTGCCATCTCCAATAAATATTTTTTGAAGTGCACAATGGGATCAAGCTTGAGCGCCGCTGCCAACTCCGCCTCATCTCGATACAATTCATGTTTATCAGAATTGGAATGACTGTGCATTCGAACACACATGGCATGCACGATGACGGGTTCCGATTTTTTGATCGCGTGTTCGCGCGCGGTAAACATGGCATTCATAGAATCAAAAATATCTTTTCCATCGCAGTGAATAATTTTTAAATTTAAAAATCCTGCAAAATTATCGGCGCATTTCTCATGAGCTGTTTGATCGGATTTAGGAACAGAAATTCCATACCCATTATCTTGCAGCACAAAAATCACCGGAAGTTTTTCGCGACTTGCCCCGTTAATCGCCTCATAACAATATCCTTCAGAAACTGACGATTCTCCTTGGGAACTAATCGCGACTCCCTTGTGTCCGTAAGTTTTCATCGCTCGTGCCACTCCGACAGCATGCAAAACATGATTTCCCGTGCAACTAGATACGTTATGAATATTCCATTCTGGTTTAGCAAAATGGTTGGACATATGACGGCCGCCGCTCGCCAAATCCTCTTTTTTGGAAAGTCCATTTAACAAAATTTCATAGACACTTAAGCCCGCAGAGAGCGCCGTTTGCATATCTCGGTAGTAAGGGAAAAGATGATCCGTTTGACGATCAAATACCTGACCGATGGCCAGTTGGATTCCATCGTGTCCTGCATAGGGAGCGTGATAGGACCATCCGAGCGCTTGCTTCAAATAATTCGGGGCGCGATCATCAATCATGCGGCCCAAAACGAGAAGACGATACCAACCGAGAAGAGTTTTTTTATCTGGTTTTTTAGGATCAAAAAATTTTTTACTCGTAAGGTAAGCGTCTTGAATGGTCGGCATAATTCCACCTTATTTTTTTTGCAATAAACGACAGTTTAAATTTTAAATGATTTTTGCATTTTCGCTAAGGTTGGACTTATTGTCCATCCCTTACTTTGTTTTCATCCTCGTGCGAACATGGTATAAAAAAGCTCGTTTATTTCTATCAAAAGGCCAATCATGTCAACTCAAAAACCCACCATCTTGAGCATAGCTGGAACTAGGGCACAAAAATTTTTTGATGACCCAAGAATTACTCAAGCGCAACAACTTATTCGCGAGGCCTTGGCCGATCACCAAAAAGACATCACCTCCTTGACTCCAGCGAAATCCGAATTGAAAGAAAATTATGAACAAATGATTAAGGAGTTAAGCGCAGGAAGAGGCGGCGCTTTATATTACAATTATATTGGAAGCGGATTTGGACGAGGACCTTTCGTGGAACTTTGTGATGGGTCCTTAAAATACGATTTTATTACAGGTATTGGCGTTCACTATTTTGGCCATTCACACCCGGATGTGATTGAGGCAGCGGTTCAAGGCGCCATTGGTAACACAGTTATGCAAGGGCACCTTCAACAAAATTCCAATCAAAATGAAATGATACAACTGTTAAGCGAACAAGTACAAAAGAAGGGATCTGCCATCAAGCACGTTTTTCTGACGTCTAGTGGTGCCATGGCCAATGAAAACGCCCTCAAGTTAGCGTTTCAAAAACGATACCCTGCCAACCGAGTCCTCGCTTTTGAGAGGTCTTTTAGTGGGCGCACGCTCGCGCTCTCATTTATCACGGACAAGGCCGCTTATCGCGAAGGTTTGCCCCAAGGTTTACAAGTAGATTATTTGCCTTTTTATGACGTTACCAATCACGAAAAAAGTATCAAAGATGCTACCTACGCACTCAAAAAATATATAAAGCGCTTTCCAAAGCAGCACGCTTGTATTTTCTTTGAACCCATTCAAGGGGAAGGAGGAAGTTGGGAAGGAAATGAAGAATACTTTAAGGCCTTATTTACGATTGCTAAAGAAAATCACATCTCAATTATCAGTGATGAAGTCCAGGCCTTTGGACGAACCCAAGAATTATTTGCGTTTCAATATTATAACTTAGCTCAGTATGTGGACATCGTGACCATTGGAAAAATGAGTCAAGTTTGCGCGACTCTCTTCGCCGAAGATCACAAACCGCGTCCAGGACTTCTCAGTCAAACATTTACATCTTCGGGTGTGGCCATCAACACCGGATATAAAATTATTAAATCCTTAGTGGAAGATAATTTCTTAGGGCCAAAGGGAAAAATTCAAACTTTGGGTGATTACTTTAGGGTGCAATTAAAAAAAATAGAAAGTGAACTTCCCCATCTGATCCAAGGGCCTTACGGAGTGGGAGCGATGGTGGCGATGACGGTATTCAAAGGGGATGCGGAATTAAATAAAAAATTTTCTTACCGATTATTTGATTTAGGTGTTCTTACTTTTACCGCAGGTGGTGATCCCACGCGCGTTCGCTTTCTGATGCCCATTGGCGCTGTAGAAGAAAAAGATATTGATGAGGTCTGTAAAATTGTAAAAGTTGCTCTTCTTAGCGTTAGCGAAAAATAAATCAGCGAGAAATAAGTGTATGTTGGTTTTGCGTCCGATAGAACTCAACGATTTAAATCCCTTGATGGATTTACTCGCCGACGCAGGCCACGGCCTCACTTCACTTCCCCGTGATCTTGCCATTTTAGAAAAACGCATTCGAATGAGCATTGCTAGTTTTGCTGACCCTCTTCATCAAGGCCCTAACGGGGAAGTCTATTTATTTGTCATGGAAGATTTAAATAGTGGCGAGCTTGCAGGTGTTTGCGGGATCATCTCCAAGATTGGTGGTTTTGAGCCTTATTATTTTTATGAATTAAAAGAATCTATTCACGAATCCAAAATGCTCAAGCTCAAGCAAACCATTCACGCCCTTCATTTTTATAAAACTCATAGTGGCCCAGCAGAAATTTGTAGTATTTTTTTATCTCCCAAATTTCGAAACAGTCAAAATGGACGATTTTTATCTCTCTCGAGATTTCTCTTTATTGCTGAATATCGCAACCGCTTCGAGCATCACATCATTGCAGAAATGCGAGGTATGGTGGATGAAAATGGTTACTCACCTTTTTATGCGGCCGTCGGGCAAAAATTTTTTCACATTCCTTTTACTGAAGCAGATAAGTTATCCATGGTGAATAAATCTTACGTGGAAGATATGCTTCCTAAAGAACCCATCGTGGTGGAGCTACTTCCCAGTGATGCTCAGTATGTGATTGGCCGTGTTCATCCGCAAACTGAGCCAGCGTTAAAAATTTTGCAATACGAAGGATTTCAGCGCACCAATTTATTAGGAATTTTTGAACCTGGCCCTATTGTGAAAGCAGAGCTTGATGAATTACGTTCCGTAAAAGATTCCAAAAAAATGGTGATTGAAGATATCGTCAATGATGAAGAGGAAGATTTTAAAAATCATCACCCTCATGACCCACTTCGTGACATGTATATTATTAGTAATGCAAAAAGTGAAAAATACAAATGTTGCTTAGGAAAAATAAAAATCGTAAATCAAAAAGTTATTATATCGCTAGAGAGTGCCACATCACTTCGAGTTAAGGTGGGTGATAGCGTTCGTTTTGTGAGCCTAAAGTAAGTCTAGAGTAAGTCTAAAATAATTTTTGATTCAAATTCCTATATTCTTGCACCAAGAAAATTATTGTAAATTTTTCAACGCTAAATGTTATTTTTCGTCTCAATTTCAACATTTTGCGTAGACTTCTAGAGCGCATCGAATCAAAATCCGTGTAATCCTTACGTTAACGCAGTCTGTTGTGTGAAGGAATTTCTTACGTCTCTAACAATTACTAAGAATAAATTCTATCTTCCGCATGTTTTTTACTGATTCGAATTTACAAGGTTAATTTTTAAATTTTTATATTTCGCTAGGAGTATTTTGTGAAACATTTTATTTATTCGTGTTTGGTATCCAAACGAAAGGTTCTTGTTTATTTTTCTTTTCTTTTAATCCCATTTTATTTTGCATGGAGTTTCAGCAACACCACAGGCATGTTTCCTCGTTATTCTGTTGAGAATTTGAATATCGATTTCGTGAAGATTCCTGATGAGTATTCCTACCTAAATCAAAAAGCTGGTCTTTATCTTCACAAGCGAGGAAATATTTCCTTTTTCTTGAAATATAAAAAGACCGCGGGGCGCGATTCTGAAATATTTAATCAAGATAATATTAACTTTAAATACTTTATTCTCACAAGAGACGACGGTTTTGACATATCGCAAATTCGATATTCTTCACCACATTCAACAGAAAATGTTTTTCCTTGGAAGGAATTTGATTTGAGATGGCATGGGGAAACTTCTAAAGGAATGATGCTGGATAATAAATTTACTGGTTACTTAGATTTAGATACGGCCCTTGCTGAATCACCTTACTTATCGACAAGAAATCTTTTAGTAATATCTATTGAGGGACTAAATAATGCTAGGCCATTATTATTCGCTGCTCCGATCAACATGTTAAGAAACATGACCGACACGATTGAACTAGTCGAAGAGGAAGAGAGAGAAGATATTCTTAATATCCTAAATAAAAAGGTTAGCAAAAAAAATCTTGAGTATTATGAAAAATCCATTTTTAATTTCACGAAAGATTATAAAAATTTTTGGAAGAAAATTGGCCATCAAACTTATGAACTAACAAATAGTTATTTTAATAATCTTGCCCTTGGCGTTACTACCAATGATTTTGCTAACTATCATTCCCTTCCGGCCTACGATGTCTATAAAAAATTATGTATCCTATTTTATCCCTACGGAGAAAAAAAATCTATTTGTGAAGGAAATCCAACGAGTATTATAGATATCAGTCGTTTTGATTTAATTTACAAAATTTATAATAACTCGGATAAAAAATTTCCAAAAATCAATCCCACGATTAATAGTGGAGTTCTTTCTAATGCCTCTGGAAAAACAGTCGAGACCAATCACTCGATCATTAATTTAACTTCCTTTTATGCAAATTTGACAGGAGGTCTTACTGGTCAAGTAGGAGTTGCCGGGCCAGCAAATTCTAGTAATTTGGGTGGTAGTGCATCTCTCTCTGGCGGTGTGGGACTTTCGTATAATTATTTAGATAACGATCTCAACTACCAAACCGAGTATGAGAACACGGAAATTCTTAGGAAGTCAGAGATCGAATATAATGAGATTAAAGCAAATTTTAATGCCGACGTTGTTAGTTGCTTTGCCATAAGATCCATTCCTTATACTAAAACGGGTCGAATGGTAGTTACTGCCTCCACTGCTCCCACCATGTATCGAGGAAATGATATTAATTTAGATACGAAAATCGTTTATCTATTTTGTTTGCCCAAAAAATTAAACACCATGGTTTCGGAAAAATATTTTTACTTAAAAGAAAAAAGATCTCCGACAGATGACCAACTTTGGGGAAGCAACATGAGCAACATGGGAACCATCGCAGCTTTTAGAGGCCCAGGAATTTTTAATAAATATCTGGAAATTGCAAGGTTTCGAACAGTGAAATGGAAAACCAACGTGACAGCTGCAGATTACGCCCAAGAATTGTCAAATTTGCTTGGTCTGGGGCAAGGTAACGAATTTTATAAATTTTATCACTACCCGGGAGTTTTAAAGCGATACTAATTTTCAAAAGTTCAAAAGTTCAAAAGTTCAAAAGTTTCAATAATTAAACGTAGGGCAAGTGAGGAGGAGAATCTTTCTCTTCTTCATTGGCCCCTTTTAAATAATTTTCTTCTTGCTGATGACTCATGAGCAAGTGCTCTACTCCCGCCAAACACTGATTCATATTTTGAGATTGCATAAATAAACTTTTTATCACATCAGCAAATTTTTCTTCTTCCAATGAAGATTCATTTCGCAAACGATCAATTTCTTTTTCAAGTCGCTGTCCATCTTCTTGCACTTTTGTGACGGCCACAATGTCATCTGATTGCTCTAGGCCAAGTTTCTTTAAATCATCGATGAGTAAATTTAATTTGGAGAAGAAAGTATCACACTGGATAAAAAGTTTCTCATCGTTCGTAAAATAATCTTGAATCTTATTGACATCTTTAACAACAGGATCGAGGGAGACACCCGCGTTTTTGACAACATATTTTTCCAACGTCTGCTGAGCATATTTAATAAATTTTGAATGATAATTTTTTGCGTGCATCAAATGATCGCGGTGCTCTTTAATCGATTGTTTGAGCGGAACAAGGAGGGCCGCGGCCTGAACTACGCGAAATAATTCTTCTTTCACTTTGCGGTGCAAGGAAAATAGTTGCTGATAATTTTGGGATACTATTTTCATAGAATATAAAGAATCTCTACTTCTCTCCCCTATTTGAGAGCTCCACTGACACAAACTTAGTAAATGATCTTTGCTAGCGATTAAAGTTTTTGCTTTATTTTTATTGAGAGCTTTAAGTTCTCTCGAAGATTTTTCTAATTTTTCAATTAAAACAAATTTTTCTTGCAGCGATAAATCGGCCAGATGAATTTCTTCAACCAGCTGACTCCACTTAAATTCAAATTTCTTATAGACTTCTGCAAAGAGTGCGTGAATTGGGCCGATATCTCCTATCTCGTATTCGCGCAAGCTACTTGCCTCAAATTTTGGCCCGTACTGTTCATCTAGCATCGCCTCTAGTGTACGACGAACTGGATTAACAATGGATTTGGTTTGGATACTAATGGTCTCCTCTAGTGTCATAAGAGGATAGAAAAATAACAAGCACTGGGATTTTTCTAGATAATTAACTGGGCATACGAACATTTGATAAGACTTGGATTCAAGTGACTTAAAGGGCTTGATTTGTACTTGGTAAATTCCATGATTTTTTGTTGATAGTGATTCTGATACTGGATCGTTGGATCCAATGTTGGTCATGTTGACTAAAAAATCCCAACTCAATCTTTCTTTCGATAATGTTTCTTCATCAATTTCCCACTGCTCAATAAAGAGGCGATTAAACCATTTAACTTGCTTACTCTCCTCGACGAGGATGCTAGCAAAAGGAATTCCCTCTTGAAAAATATTTCCAAAATTAATTCGCTTCTGAAGATAGTCACTTATGTTCATGAGAGTTGAGCGAAAATTAGGGTTGTGTTCTTGAAGTTCTGATTGATCATTTTTTAAAACAGCGCGATCAAATACATGTAAATAATGTTGTTCTTGAATTTTCATTTGGGATCTTTTCCAATAATTTTCAAATAGAAAATACCCAAATAAAGCAACCACCGAAAAGGACAAAACGAGAAGTGGAAAAAAGAAGGGACTTATCGAAGATCCTTTTGTTGATCCACTTGCGCTGGCAAAATTAGGACTTACTTTAGCTTGATTAAATTTTTCATTTTTTAAGATACTTGTAACCGCGGCCACATAGTCGGCCTGGGAGTTCACAACCGAATAGTACTTATCAAGCAAAGGTGAGTAGTTGGACCAGAGATCTTTAAGGGGTTTAAGTCGTCCAAGAAGAACGTTTTTATTTTCCTCTTTCATCTGTGAAGTTTGAATCAGTTCAACCATCTGCTCCATGTCTTTAGAATTAAGCCCGATAATCTGAGTGTAATTTTTTTGCTGCAAAATAACTTTGGAGCGCAAATTGAAGCGCTCTACAATTTTTTTTAGATTAGGCCAATTATTTTGTCCAATAAACGAAAATAGTCCTTCACTCTCTTTAGAGATTTTTTGATAGAAGGCCTCCTTATCGGAAGAAATATTCGTTTTAACAAGGATGGTTAATGCATCTAATTTACTTCGAAGCAGTGACAATTCATTATTTTCTAATTGGGGGCCTAAAATTTTTAAATCATTTTCAAAAAGTCTAATTTGATCTTGGGATAAAATCTTAAAATCTTGTTCTTGGGCATATCTATTTTTAAGATTGCGAATATCAAAATTATTGGTTGATTGATCCAACGCCGCCGCAGAAGTCTTAGCGGGCGATTTAGTAAAAAAATGCAGCCACTCCACTTCTTCCAGGTAGACGCGGCCTAAATAGCCTAGAGTCACCAAGAGGAGACCAGAAATCATCATCAAGAAATAATGCTGAGATTCAAAATTTTTTGGAAAAAGTTTTTTCACTAACGATTGATTGTTTGTTTCCAATTTTTAACCTCAATAACAAGTATATAGTTAGTTAAGTATAGTACTTATATTATCGAGTATGTGGTGAGATTAAAAAAGAAGAAAAAAGAGTACTTGAGTGTTTTTGTTTTATTTAATTTTAGGAGCACGTTTCAAATTTGAAGATCTTCTTGCGTTTCAAATTCCTTACGTAGTCTCGCCCTGAGACGCAAAATAGCTTGTGTATGAAGTTGGGATACGCGGGATTCAGTGACTTCGAGGACAGTTCCTATTTCTTTTAAATTTAAATCTTCATAGTAGTAAAGGGAAAGCACTAATTTCTGCTTCTCAGGTAGCGACATGATGCCGTCTTTTAGCAGCTCTTGAACATTTTTAAAATTGACGGCCGCAAAAGGATTGAGTCCTCGCCTATCTTCGAGTAAATTTCCTAAAAGTTTTTTATCCCCGTTCTTCATAATATTGAGGTCATCAATATTGAGGAGACTTATGGATTGCGCCTGGCCAACTAGGTCATGAAATTCTTGGAGATTCATTCCCATATGCTTACACATTTCATCATCCGTGGCAGGACGGCCAAGATCTCGCTCTAATTGCACATACATTCTTTCCACTAATTTTGCTTTTTCTCGCACCGATCTTGGAACCCAATCTTGGGCACGAAGTTCATCTAGGATCGCCCCTCTGATTCTGAATTCCGCATAAGTTTTAAATTTATTGTCACGGCCTGGATCGAACTTATCGATGGCATCCATGAGGCCGATGACACCGCAAGAAATAAGATCATCGAGCTCCACGTTCGCTGGAAGTCTGGAAGCTATTTTTTGAGCAATAAATTTTACGAGGGGTGCATACTCAACAATAATTTGATCTTTCAGTTGTTGATTAATTTTGCAACGATAGTCTTTTAATTTTCGTAATTTTTGAGTGATAGAAGACATTAAATTTCCCCCAAATCGAAATCACGTTCTACTTGTTTTAATGGCAGTTCCATTTTTTTGCTACCCACAATTCCGTGGTAACTCACAGAGTTTCTCTCTATGTATTCGACCATATTTTGGGAAATATTTAAGAAAAATTCTTCAAAGGAACTTCTTTCCTCTTTGTCATCCAAATGGGGAACGCTGCCAAAAAAATGCAAGGTTTCTTGGGTAAATTTTTCCGCAACCCCTGTTAAAACTTTTTTAACTCGGTTAACTTGTTCATAATTGTCATAATCATTGATGATAAAACTAAAATGTTTATTGCCATAAAATTCGAGCAAGATTTTAAATAAGGAGTACCCATCCGTCATCGAAGAGGCCTCTGGGCGAAAAACAATTAATCGCAAGTCGGCAATACTCATGAGGTTACACTGCTCTTTGATGAGGCCAGACCCCGTATCCAAAATAATGTAGTCGTAATTTTGCTGCGCTTCTGACAGTAAATCGACGATGCGTGTTTGCAATCGATATTCGCCCAAAAAAACTTCTTTGTTTCCATTACAAGTGGAAATAAAATCTAAGTTCCCTGTTTTATGAATGAGCGTTTTCCAGTCAGCAAGTCCTTGTAGATATTTTACAAAATCATCATTGATGGATTGGCCTAAATTGATCGCACAGTTGGCCAAATTGTAGTCGAGATCAAGGAGTAATGTTTTTTTTCCAGAATCGGCCATGGTTTTGGCCAGGTGGATGGAGGTGAAGGTTTTTCCAACTCCGCCCTTGCCAGAACATACACTGATAATTTTGGCGTTCGAAGTTTTTCCATGAAACATAAAGACTTCCTGTCTTATTTCAAAAATGAAATTTTAAAAGTGAATGTAAATTTGAACCATCATGAATTCATTTCATTTAATCCAAATATTTTCTTTACTAAAAAATTAGGGTCTGCTGCTTTCCAATCTTGGGGAATTTTTCTTCCCGTACTTAAAACAAAGAGCGGTCGATCATACTGGACAATCGTACTGTATAAGTTTCCAAGTCCCATGGAACTATCGGTGTGAGTGATGGCCACCCCATCGATCCATGGACGATATCGTTGCATCATTTTTTTCCCAATAATTTCTTGATGAAGGGCACTCAAGACTAAGACGACTTCAATTTTTTGATGTGATCTTCTTAAGGATTGAATCAGGTTAATCACTTCTTCTGGCCGATCTTGTGGTACTTTCAGATCAATAAAAATATCACCTGAGGCATCACTCTTAGTAAGATCACGAAGGGAGGTAATTAATTCTGTAATTTTTTTATAACTTTTAATATCGGCCCGAAGGAGTTTTGAGGCCAAAGAATCATGGGAGTCAAAAGATTCCTCACTCTCTAATCTTAAAATCGTAGGTCTGTTGGCCATGCTAGATAATTTATAAATGAGGGATGATTGGCCACTACTATACTCACTAATAAAAATAGTGATATTGGCCCCACTCTCCGTCTGATTGGATCCATTTCTTATTTGAAAATTGAGGGGGCGACAAACAATTTTTTTCTCGAGTTCTTTCATGACGAGATCATAAATTTGATCTTCATCAATAGAAGCTAAGTTATCAAATTCATATTCTACTTTTTTACAAAGATCATTGATGAGAGGATAAGAAAAATCAAAAACTTTTAAGTTGTGTTGCAAAGACTTAATTTTATCAGATAAAACAAATTCTTCTTGCTCAGAATTTGAATTTCTTTGCTCTTCTCTATTCTCTTGAATCATGAGTGAAAGTTCATGCAATTTTCGTCTCAAATCTTCGATTTCATTTTGCTGCCCAGAATATCTTTTCTGCAAATTTTGAAGTTCTGGAGAATTCATTGTGTTCATTCCAGACCACTCTCTCTCAGAACTTAAAGATGGACTTTGAATTTGTGGAATTTCCGTTCGCTCGCTTCGTTCATTGACTTTTTTTCCACGAACCACTTCGCTTTGACTTAAAAAATTTTCCAATTCCTCATTTAAATCTGCAGAATTTTGAAGAGAAGCACTTTGCGCAGGTGATCTCAATTCCTCTGTTCGGCCTTCTCCTATGCGGTTGACCATTTGTTTTGGAGTTTTATTGATTCCCAATTTCCCATAGGAATTCAAGGTCGATTCAATATTTTTGGAGCTCGATTGATATAATTTTGTTTTTTGATCTTGATTGAGAAGCGAATCTAATTTCTTTTTCTTTTCGTAATCTTCTTCCGAAATGGCGGCGGTGATTTCAAATTTTCGCCCCTTAAAGGCGCCCTTAATTCCTTTAAATTCTTCGGTCTTAAGGATGATGGCGTCAGGCCCCAATTCTAGCTTGATCGCCTTAAGTACTTCATCCATGGAATCCGCTTCATATTTTCTTACATGCATACTATAACCTCACCGTTCCGAGCGATCTTATATTCGCTTCGGGCCCTATTTCGTTATGACTGACGACTGTTAAATTGGGAATAAATTTTTCCGTCAATTTTTTTAAATGCCTGCGCACAAAAGGAGAACATAAGACCACCATCTTTTCTCCCGCTTGCGTCGACTCTTCAATTTTTTCATGGAGGCCTGCTAATAAGTTTTGCGTGGTCTTAGCGTCAATGTTCAATACAAGTCCTTGTTCTGTTTGATTAATATTATTTACTAAATATTCTTCCAGATTCCGATCTAATGTGAATAGGGGAATATCGCCCTTATCACTTTTTAAACGCTCAGTGATGGAACGATAGAGTGCTTGTCGGGTAAATTCAGTCAGCGCATCTGCGTCTTTTGTAGAAATTCCGTTTTCTGCAAGCGCTTCAAGAATGGTACGCAAATCTCTAACAGAAACATTTTCTTTTAATAAATTGCGAATGACTTTAAGCACGACACTTAAAGAAAGAATATCGGGAATCAAGTCAGTCACCACTTTTGGGTATTCCACTTTAAAATTATCTAAGAGTCGCACTAACTCCTGACGACCAAAGAGATCCGCAAGATTGACTCGCAATACTTCCGTTATGTGAGTGGCCATAATAGTCGACAGATCCACAACAGTATATCCATTGTACATAGCATCTTCTTTTTGACTCTCGGTAATCCAAACCGCAGGTAAACCAAAAACAGGTTCTGTTGTTTGAATCCCATCTATTCGTTCAATGATGGTTCCTGGATCCATCGCCATAAAATGATCCGACATCAATTCACCTTTCGCGACTTCGATGCCTTTAATTTTTATGCTATAACCTCCGGCCTTTAATTCCAAATTATCTCTGATGCGCACACTAGGAAGAATGACTCCCCAATCGATGGCAAATTGTTTTCTAATCTGACTAATGCGCTCAAGCAAATCGCCGCCGCCTTTGCCGTCCACTGTTCCGACTAGGCCATAACCCACTTCTAATTCTACTAATTCCACATTGAGTAAAGTTTCCAATGAATCCGAAGTTTTTGTTTTTTGTTGCTCCACTTTGAGTAAATCATTTTTCTCTTTATCAAATTGTTTATTTTCTAATTTGTAGGCAACGAATCCAAGAATTCCGGCCATCGTAATAAAAATAAAGGAGGGAAATCCAGGAATGATGGCAAAGAGAAATAATATAAAGGAAACAACGTAGAGAACTTTGGGATTGAAGGCAAACTGATCAGAAATTTGTTTACCTAACGAAGTGTCCGCATTATTTCTTGTAATTAAAATACCTGCGGCCGTAGCAATAATAATCGCAGGAATTTGTGCCACAAGTCCCTCACCTACGGTGAGCAAGGTAAAGATAGAAGCGGCCTTAGATAATTCCATACCATGTTGAGTGATCCCAATAACAATACCACCCACAATGTTGACAGCAGTAATAATGATACCTGCAATGGCATCACCGCGAACAAACTTAGACGCACCATCCATAGATCCATAAAAATCTGCTTCACGTGCAATATTTTCCCGTCGTCTTTTCGCTTCTTTTTCATCGATGAGACCTGCATTTAAATCCGCATCAATCGCCATTTGCTTACCTGGCATGGCATCTAACGTAAACCTTGCCGCAACTTCCGCGACTCGGCCGGCACCTTTGGTAATTACGATAAAGTTAATAATGACGAGGATTAAAAAGACGATAATCCCTACAGCATAATTTCCCCCGAGCACGAATTCTCCAATGGAGTGAATGATTTTTCCTGCCGCATTGGTTCCATCTCCCGCTCCGTGTCCTAAAATCATTCGCGTGGACGCCACGTTGAGTGCCAAGCGAAAGAGAGTAACGACGAGGAGAACAGAGGGAAATGTGGAAAAATCTAGTGGCGTCTTTGCATATACTGAAAGCATGAGCATCAAAAATGAAATGGTGAAAACTAAGGACAAGAAAAAATCCATAAAGAATGGAGCGAGAGGAACGATCATTAACCCCAAGACAAAGATGAGGACGATCGTCACGATGAGATCTGAATTTCGCATCATCGAATTAATGCGGCCTAAGAAACTTTCCATGTCGCTCGCTTTTTAAGTTTATAAACAAAGGCCAAAACTTCTGCTACTGCTTTATATAAATCCCGGGGCACACTCTCCCCTACCTTAACAGTGCTATACAAAGTTCGTGCCAACATCACATTCTCCACAAGTGGGATATCATTCTTCTTAGCAATCTCTCGAATTTGAAACGCTAGATGATCTGCGCCCTTGGCAATCACAATGGGGGCCACCATGGAGTCGCGATTATATTTTAAGGCCACACTAAAATGTGTCGGATTTGTAACGACCACATCGGCCTTGGGTAAATCTTTCATCATTCTTTTTTTGGCCATTTCCCGTTGTACAGATTTTATACGACTTCGAATTTCAGGACTCCCTTCGCGCTCCTTTAATTCCTCTTTCATTTCGTGCTTACTCATCTTCATTCGTTGTAAATACGCCCACTTCTCGTAAGTAAAATCTATCAACGCGATGATAACGAGGGTAATGAGCACTCCGACAAACAATCGAAAGACGATCGCTTTCATAAAAATGAGGGATGAACTTATTTCAGAGTTGATCATTCCGTTAAGTTGAAAGACTGACTTGTTAAGCACCATGTAAGTCACGCCAAATACGAGGACAAACTTTATGAGTCCTTTAAAAAATTCGAAAAGTGATTTCGAGGAAAAAATTCTTCCAAACCCAGTTTGAGGATTAATTCGTTCCAGTTTCATGGAAATTAAATCTGGAGCATAAACGACACCAATCTGCATCACTTGGGACAAAAAGGACACAATCATTACAATTAAAAAAAGTGGCGAAATTATTTTCAAGAAGGAATAAATGACTTCATTCATAAAAGTGATAATTTCTTTTTGCTGATAAACCGTATCTAAATTCAAGGCAAGAATTCTCTCTGTCATTGACCAAATTTCATCAAGCATAAAGGTACCGGCAAACATAAGTGTTCCCACCGCGGCACCCACGATCATGATTCCACTTAAGTCTTTCGAAGAGACAACATCACCTTTTTCTTTAGATTTCTCTAAACGATATTGGGATGGGTCTTCGGTCTTGTCTTGGTTGTCTTGATCTTCTCCGGCCATTTTTCCTCTAAAATTTTAAATAGAACTATTGGTTTAAAATCTGAAACCATTTCGCCATGTAATCCGTATAATATTTTCCGCCCATCGTAATCATCTCTGAGCTGGCCACCATGAGCACAATAAATCCGGCCAAGATATTTACCGAAAAACTCACCGCAATAATATTTAATTGCGGAACAAATCTTCCGACAACGCCTAAGACTAAGTTAAGTAAAATGTTAATAAAAATAATAGGACTTGCGAGCATGAGGGCAAGTAAAAATAAATCTTTAAAAAAATCTAAAAAGAAATCCATGGATAAAGTTAAGTGCGATGCCGATTGCCAAGAAAGTGAAGAGAAGGAAAGAAAAATTCCTTTGAGCATCGGCAACATAACGCCCGCAGAAAAAGTTGTCATGAGTAACGCCCACTTCAATAATTTTTCAATCGGGCCTACTTGCACCATACTGGTAGGATCGAAGAGCGCCACTGAACCTAACCCCATTTGCTGAGACGCGAGCGTTCCTGCGGCCATAATGGTAATGGTAATATTTTTCACAAGGTAACCAATCAGTAGTCCGGTGAGTGCATAATAGACGGTCAATATAATCATATGATTTTCACCCACAAGCTTCATATCGCTCACGACATAAGGACTCACGTGTGGAAAAAATGTATAAGTGATGATTAAACTACTTAAGATTTTAATAATCATAGGAATGGCCACATCTTCCCAAAGGGGAAGTTGAAAAATAATCGTTAGCACTCTGGAAAAAGAAATCCAAAAGGCCATGAGCTGAATATTATCTACTATTTCAATTCTCATTACTGCAACACCACCTGGGGAATTTCGAGATAAAGTGTTCTCGTAAAATCCATCATCGTTTGCAAAATCCAAGGCCCTGCTAAAATCATCACTAAAAAAATCGCTACAATTTTTGGAATAATGGCAATGGTCTGCTCGTTAATTTGCGTTAATGCTTGAAAAAGGGAAATAGAAAAACCCACCACGAGAGCTCCCCCCAACATGGGAGCAGAGAGCATCATGGCCACTCTTATCGCTTGACTTGAAATGTCTAAAACGTAATCTGCTGTCATTTCGTTTAACCTTTATTTCTTTAACCCTGCTTTCCTATACGACAAAAGATTTCAATAATGATCCGATCACTAATTGCCATCCATCCACGAGAATAAAGAGCAATATTTTAAAAGGCATAGAAATTAAAACGGGAGGCAACATCATCATCCCCATGGCCATCAAAACGGAAGCAACCACCATATCTAAAATCAAGAAAGGAATATAAAGTAAGAATCCAATTTGAAACGCCGTCTTTAATTCCGAAATAATAAATGAGGGAATGAGATAAAACGTTGGAACTTCCTCTATCGTGTTGGGATAGGGTTTATTCGTCACATCAAAAAATAATTGAATATCACTTTTCCTTGTTTGCTTGGACATAAACGCGCGAAGACTTGTCTCCATTCCCTCGAGTGCCTGAATACTAGTTTTTTGTTTTTCCATGTAGGGCCTAAGAGAATTTTGATAAATATCTTGCCCCGTGGGATACATCACAAAACTCGCAAGAAATAAGGCAAGTCCAATGAGCAATTGGTTGGGCGGCATATTTTGTGTACCCATCGCTTGTCTTAAAAAACTTAAGACCACTAAAATTCTCGTAAACGCCGTACACATTACCAAGATAGACGGCGCAAGGGTGAGCACAGTAAATAACAACAAGAGTTGCATGGTATCGACTAAGTCGGCACCACCACCCCCAAGTTGAATATTTACGCCAGGCAAATTCATTGAAAGGCCTTTAAATCTTGAATTCGGCCCTTAATGAGTGAGGTTAAAGAAGAAGTTTTTTTGGGTTTATTATTTATTTTTGTCTTTGCTAATTCATAAATTTTTTCAGGGTCTTTCAAGATAACTTGTTGATCCAAATCCTCTCTCAAGGAATTTCTTGAAATGCTTGTGTCGAAATTATCACCGGCAATATTTTTTTCTTGCTGCTTCAAAACTGAAGCTAAATTTTCAACATCGCATAAAAATTCTACACCTGTCTCATGGGCCGCAAGGAGAACCACTTGATCGTGTGCCCTAACTAACAAGAGTTGTCTTTTGGGGCCGAGGTAGGTGGTATTGAGAACTTCCACTACTTGCGTGCTATTTAAAAAATTTAATTTATTTTTTCCACTAATGAGTCTTTTAAAAAATTTCGCTCCAAAAATGATAAAGATAATGAAAGCCGCTAAAAATAAAACAATCTTAATGATGTAACCTTGCATGCTTCCAAAATTAAAAGATGGTACCTTTGCCTGGGATTTAGTTTCGGATGTAAACATCGTCACTTTTGGCTTCTCAACTTTTTCAAAAACTTTTGTTTTTTCTACTTTAGATCCGAGATCCACTTCATTTTTTTTTGGCACTATGATTTCAGGATTATCGTTTTTATTGCTGGAACTCATTAAGTAAGAAAGACTTTGCTGAGTTTTAATTTTTTTAGATCCCGCAGTCTTAACTTGATTAATTGTGTAGATGAGCTGTAACTCATTTCCATTGAGCTTAAATTCATACTCACTTGCCGGCCCCGCGCTCCCAATCGCTTGACAATTATTGAGCTGCTCGCAATTCCACTCCACCAGCAAATGATCGCCCTTACTCGAAAAAGACATCCCTTCAGATTCCTTCGCGACTACTTTAGAATTGGGAATATTGATCGAATAATTATTTCCCTCTCTCTTATAAGTGGGACGTTCTTGCAATAAGCCAGCAAATTTAAGGGTAATGGTTTCTTTTTGACCAACGGTTTTTCGTTTCAAATTCAACAATTCTAATTCTTTTGAAAAAAGATTTCCGGAAAATAAAATTTGCATGAAAAGAAAAAAATAAAAAAATTTCTTTATCATCATATAGTCAACCTCTACTTTAACGTCTCAATTCGTTCTACTGGACTGACGATATCGGTAAGACGAATTCCAAATTTCTCTCCCACCGTCACTACCTCGCCCCGAGCAATCATTTTTCCATTCACATAAACTTCTAGTGGCTCACCCGCAAGCTTGTCTAATTCAATCACTGATCCCTGAGCGATCTGCAGTAAATCTCTAATCACAACTTTTGATCTTCCCAGTTCCACCGCAACTTTAAGAGGGATGTCCAAGATAAAATCTAAGTTCTGAACTTTCATCTTGTTGAGAGCTTTATCCCCCGCTTGAATTTCGTCAGAAAGTTCCGTTAATTTTTTTACGGCCTTTTCATCGATTTTTTCCATTTTTCTTGTTTCTGCTCCTGAACTTGAACCTGATGTTGAATTCATCTCGATGACTCCTCTATTCTGCGCGTTACTTGTACTGCTTTACTGCCTTTATAAATTCCTAGTAATCCTTTCAATTTTGGAACTTCTTCAATTTCCACATTGAGCTCACCTGAAATTTCTTGATTGAGGGGAATGATGTCTCCCACTTGCAAGCTCAACATGTCTGCAATAGAAATGTCGGCCTCTCCCAATTTCACGATGGCGGTTGTTGGTGCACTTTTGATGTGATGGGTGAGAGTACTGGCCCAAACCGTGTCCACTACTTCACTATCCGTTTGAAATGTACTACTTAATTTTTGCTTGATCGGCTCAATGGTCGAATAAGGAAGGACGATCATCACCGTACCTGAGGCCGATTCAAACTCTATCTCATAAGTAGTATTTAAGATTACTTCTGAGGGAGGAACAATCCCGACAAACTGAGGATTGATTTCAGCTCGCACATACTGAATGTCTAATTTTTGAATCGGTGCCCACGCTTCTTCTAAATCACGAATCGTTAAATCCATGATTCGTTTCATGAATGTTAATTCAATTTTGGTAAATTCTTTTCCGTCTATTTTTGTGAAAGGGCGATCTTTACCGCCAAAAAAAGAATCGATAAAGGCGTAAGCAAGTTTTGATTCAATCACCAAAAGTGCTGGGCCCCGCAATTCATTGAAGCGCAAAACACAAAGACATGTGGGAATAGGAAGAGTCGTCAAGAGCTCCCCAAATTTACTCATGTCTCGGTTAATCACGTTTACGGAAGTTGTTTTTCTTAAGAGAGAAGATAAGGAAACTCGGTAAGAGCGAGTAAAACGATCGTTGATCAAATCCATCATCGGCATACGGCCGCGAATAATTCGATCTTGATTGGTGATGTCGTAGGTTTGTACGTTATCACCAACCGTCTCTTGTACGATGATGTTATCAGAAGATTTTCCGAAGGGATTTTCGGCGGCGACGTTAGTTACTTTACCTACATTTGCACCTGGAGCGGATTTGGCCGCGGCACCACCACCAGAATCACTACTGGAACTTCCCGTATCATTTACGGCATTTAATAAGGCATCAATTTCGTCTTGGCTCAATACTTGATTCATAGATCCCCCTTCCTAGGAGAACAAAAAACAGTTAAAAAAATAAAAAAAAAAATTTAATTTATGTGAAACCCCACGTAATAAACATCTAACACTTTTCCGGTCATCAAATAGGAATTGATGGAAGTTTTAATCTCTTCTTTTAAATAGAGTTTCCCTTCTCGTTTCAATAAGTCATCGGCGCGCTTGGAGTTGATAATACTGATGATGGAATCTCTCATTTGTGGTTTACGCGCTTCAAGTTCTTCCTTTGATAAATCCTTATCAAACTTAATAACGGTATTTAGCTTCAAGTAACGTCTTGGGCCATCACCTTGCGCTAGATTTACGGTGAATGGTTCTAGCCCAATCATTTGACCGTCGGTGGCCGTGGCCTCATGTTTCGTTTTTGATTCGTCCTTACCGCCATGATCTTCAACTGCTGCGACTTCTTGTTTTACTAAATCAACGATACTTGGTTTTTGAGATTCTTTTTTAACAAAGGAAAATAAAAAAAAGGAAACGGCCACTAGGCCAAGTGAGTTGATAAGAAGTGCCACTAAGACAATGGGACTTGTGGAGGCACCACTTTTATTTCCTGAAGCTGCGGCTTCTTTTTCATTGTCGGCCATTTGACATCCCCTTCATCCGTGATAGGAAAATTAGTCTGCTATACCCAATATTATTATAGATTGATCCGAAGATTTGAAGCAACACAAGTTGCCATGAATGAAAAATTAACCAGTTAGTGATCATTAATTAGGCAGATTTTACCTCGGCAAATTCTTCTCACTAATCATTCCCTAACATTTAACAAGGCCAATGAATAAAAATAGAATTAATCATCGGCCATTATTATACAAATTCAGTTTTAATATTTCGGTTGGATCAAATTAGTCACAAGTAATCGAAGACTTGGTCACCGTTTCGCAGATATAATCGACAGGCAAAACTGTTTTATCATCAGTCAACCCGATGATATTATTTTGAAACGCAGCACCACTCTCATTTTGAAATATGACTCGCCTAAAATTTATCGTCTTAACAGTCAAAGTTCCTTCTTTCCAATCAACTTCTTTGCAATTAGTAGTCTGAGTTTCTTCTATGAAAACTTTTTTAACTTCTGTAACGACAAAATTTTTGATGACTTTCTTTTCAAACACGACGCTACTATCAGCATTTATCTTTTTTGCAGTGACTGTCAATCGGCGCTCTCCGTCTCTAGTTGCATATTGCACTGTTGCGTCCGCATTAGAACAATTAGAATGCGTTCTCGCTTCTGCTCCAAAGGCAAATCCGATGTTCAAGATCAAAAAACTTAAAGCTAAAAACTTCATAAAAACTCCTATAATTAATAATGTTACCTTGCTACGTTCCACCAAAAAGCGCCCTCACAAGCGTAGCTTTCTAGGTAGCTAAATAATTTTGCATCGTAGTATTTATTAGAAGGAATTGGAAGTTCTCTGAGACAAGGATCATGAAATTTTTGTTTGCATTCATAATAAATTACGTCCTTATCACTTAAAATCGACTCAATCCTTTTATCAGAATTTGGCAACACATTCACATTTACCCCATGAATGTTCACCTCCTTCCCTAACACTTCTTTAAACACATTTAATAAAGTGCCACTGCCAATCGGTAGCCAGAGCTCCTTTATGTCATAATGCTTAACGACGACCTTCCATTGCCTACCAATTTCATGGGCCAGCAATTTTTTAAATTCTGGATCATTAAAACCTAAAGGTATTACCTTACAATGACTACTTTGGTCTCCATAGATCATCGAATAAATACTTGCTTGTGATAAATTGTCACACAAGATTATTTTTGCCCCATACTTTTCTGCTAACTTTGAAAATTCATGGATCTGATTTTTCTCAGTGTCCCTTTCACAAAACAAAGTGCATTCTACTTCTAAAAGCTCGCAGCTATATGCAAGTGCAACCTGGGCAAAACCCGAGAAGGGACTTGCATAAATAAAATGCTTAACTCCCTGCTGGATCAAATTATTAATATAGGGCACAGCAGCTCTCTGCTTCGTGCCTCCAATTAATAAATCATCACGCACAGAATAAATCGTCTTATTATTTATCTGTAATTTGCTAATAATTAATTCTGGTGAATAGTCCAAGGCAACAGTGTTCATCGACATTACTCATCAATCACAACGATGTGCCAGATGCCGCCCAAGTTATCACCTTTGATATCGCCTGGTTTTTGATCATTCGCGAAAAAATAGAGGGGTTGATTCTCTAAGGAAATTTGTTTTTTCCCGTCTGGTCTCAATGTAATCTTAAATGGTGCAGGCACTTGATCTTGTATTGTTTCAATCGCAGGCCATACTTTGGCACATCCATCAAAACAAGTCGAAATGCCGGTCGTATCATTGTCAAAAGTATACAAAGTTAAACCGGTTTTTGAGGCCACAATTTTTCTTCCATCTTTTAAAACTTGAACCTTTAAGTCCGAAGATTGAGCAATCGCATCGATAATTTCCCCAGCCTGAGCAAATTGCGTTAAAACAATTAAGGTCATGAGTAAAACTAATTTTTTCAAAGTATCTCCTTTGTTAAGTTTTCACTAAGGATAATTCCCTAGTGCGTTTCAAGGAAGATACATTTGATTAACCATTCTTTGAAGGATATAAATATCATATCTGCCATTCATAAAAGGAATACCGATGAGGCCTTTCAAACAGAACTACGAATATTTTTTACTTCTATGCCAATATTTGAACATATCTTCTGCCGCCCAAGAGGCCGGAATCCAGCAAGCAGGACTATCCAAGGCATTACGGGCGCTAGAAGAAGAATTTAAAAAACCCCTTTTTTTTCGTACCCACCGCGGCCTGCAACTAACAAGTTACGGTGAAACTTTTCGATCTCTGTTAATCAAGACCATGATCCACTGGGACTCATCCTTAGAAAATGAGATGTCAAAATTTTCGGAAGTCCTCGGCACCTTTACCATTGGCATTCACAAATCAGTCGCGATTAATATATTGGCCAATTTCTTTCCTTCTCTCAATAATGACTTCCCTGATTTAAAATTAAAATTGGAATTAAAAAAATCATCGGAAGTGACCAAGTCAATCATTGACTATCAAATGGATTTTGGAATCGTTGCCAATCCTATTCAACATCCGGACTTAATTATTAGTAAATTGCAAAAAGAGTTTATCGCTTGCTGGGAAAACAAAAAAAATGATCATCAAAAAATTCTCTACTACAATCCAGAAATGATAGAGATTGCCCAAATGATAAAAAAATATAAAGGCCATAAACATATTGAAATTAGTGATTATGAAGTGATTGGATCGATGATGCAAAAAGCGAATGGCGTATGCTTACTACCCAATACAGTCGCCGAGCGTTATCATTTGATTCAAGTGGGAAAGGCCCTTTCTCAGGTGGAAATTTGTTTAATCTATCGCTACGATAGTTTAAAAACGAAAGCTTTCAAAGAAATTGCAAGAAGAATACAATCAAGCTTTCCTTAAAAATAAAAAACCCTCTGACGAGCAGAGGGTTTTAATTAAACGTCTAAAAAATGAAACGTCATCATTTGATCAAAAGATCAAATTAGAGCATTTCTTTCCAAGCCTTACCTGGTTTAAATTTTGGCAATGTACGTGCCTTAATTTTGATTTTTGCACCAGTAGCTGGGTTGATTCCCATACGAGCACTTCTCTTAACGCGAGTAAATGTTCCGAAACCAACGAGAGAAACATCGTCACCTTTCTTAATTGTTTTCTTAATTGTATCCATGAAACAATTTAAGAAACCTTCGCAATCTTTCTTTGAAAAATTTGCTAGGCTTTTGTTTGTTAAGATCTGCTCTACGAGTTCTTTTCTGTTCATGAAGTCACTCCTTCCTTAAAGGGTTAGTAAATAAATAATCCATTAGTAATATGGTTCCTTAAAAATTCTACAATGACAAACTATTTTTATATTTTCAATTTTCCGCGTTTCACTAATTCGTCAACCAATCCGGTGAAATGTTCAACCGGATAAGCACCTTTCACTGGAATACCATTAATAATAAATCCTGGTGTGCCTTGAAAACCATATTTCCCTGCTTCTGCTTCATCATCTTTGATACGTTTAATCACCGCTTCAGAATTGACATCTTTTGCTAATTTACCCATATCGGCACCCACAGATTTCGCCGCTTCTTTTAAGAAGGCCTCACCATTTTCTAATTTCTTTTGTTCATCATAGATTTTGTCATGAAACTTGAAAGCTTTCTCAGCACTCTGCAATCGAATAGCTTCGTAATATTGAGAGGTAATCATGGCCTGCGGGTGAAAACTCAAGGGAAGGTGCTTGTAAACGAAACGAATTTTATCTTTATATTTTTCTAATAAACTAATCACCGTTTTATAACCTCTACTACAGTAAGGGCACTGAAAATCGGAATATTCAACAAGTGTAATCACACCGTCTTTAGATCCGCGGTAAGATTCATCGGCCCTTAAAACAGGAGTGAGAGGATTACTAAACGATGCTTCTAATTGTTTTTTTTCTTCATCGTCACGTTTTTTTTCTTCCCCTTCTTGAGCTTTTTTTACTGCTTTGTTGAGGGATTCTAAAATCGCCGAGGGATTTTTTTCAATCGCTTCGGTCAAAATATCTGGATTGTCGGCCAGCATCTTTTTTAGACTATCTTTGCTTGTACAACTTGCCACTAATCCGATCAAAAGAACCATTAGCAATTTACTTAATTTTACGCCCACAAAATTCTCCTTATGTTAAATCCATTAAAGTTCACTCAATGTGACTAAGTGTTATTTCATCTACAGTAATATAATGGTAATGAAAAAAGATAACTAATTCAATAAAATCAAGATAACTTAGGCGGAGGCGTCTCTCTCGATGATTCACTTTGCTCAAGCTCAACTTCCATTTTCTCGAGATAGTAATTGATTTTTTTCGTTTGGTCTCTCACGAAAGAATAACCCAGCAAGTGAACACGAGCTTTACGGTTACCTTTGATGAAAGAGCGAAAGGTAGAAAAAACGCCAAAAGCAGCTCCTGAAATTCTCGAATACATAAAAACAGAGATAATGAAATTTCCGGCTATAGAAACAAAAATTAATGGATAGATGATTCCATGGAATACTTCTTCTTGCTTAATGATAAAATTAACCGCACTCACATCTTTGAGGTCTTTATAGGTCATGACAAATTCAATAACGGAATTAAAAAGTGTGGAATTAAATAGGACCATGATATACGAAGAAATTCCAAGAATAAAAATCATCATCAAGGTAAATTGTAAAAAAAAGTTTAAATCTAGAGGTGGAGAATGCATTTTTGAAAAAGATTTGGGTATGTATTCATTATCAAGAATTTTCTTCTTTGTTCGTGCTTGACTAATATTTCCAAAAAAAAATTCACTAAACCTAGACAAGAATTGAAAGTCTACAAAAGATTTATATTCAAATTCAAGACTTGGCGTCTCTAAGGAGTTTTCACAAAAAGTGGCCAAGCGCTTAAAAGGTAAAATTAATAATTCCGAAATGATCCCTCCAGCAAAAAATATGACAATGCCGATAGCAAATACGATCATGAGAAGAATACTGGAATCACCTATCAAAAAATCGTAAAAGGCCTCGGGAAATCCTGGAAATTGCTTGCCATAGATAGACTCAAAGTAGGTCACGTTGATCTTTAATAAAATCCACTGATAGTAAACGACAACACTGATGATAGCGTAGTAAGTACCGGCCAATGCTAGTCCATTCTTTAACTTAAAGCGTGATAATTCACTGGTAAAAAAGTGTTTTGAAAAATTTGTTAAATTCACGTCATTATGCCTTTCTAACTTTATTTTAATGAAAAATTAACTCTAAGTTAGTTTAACACATGAAAAATTTTTCGGTTATCTTTTCCGCAATCTAAACATCTTGATGTTTCTTGAACAATCAAACTTTTAAAATCGCTCAAATGACTCAACAATAATTTAGCACCGCAACATGAGCAATGATTCATGCGCTCCAGAGCTTTTTCAGCTGGACCAGAGCAGTCAGTAAAAATTTCATTTACTTGATACGTTTGGTAGTCTGACTTTAGTGACATGCGCTCTCCTCCCCGTGGCAACCTATTCAACGGCAACAAAGCTAATATCGGGAGTGTCAGAATTTAATGAATAAAAAAATTTTACTAGGCCATATCTACCTTGTGATAAATCTGACAGAATTAGGCAAGATTATGAAAACAAATTATCTCAATGCACTTCTTCCTGGCTGGCAGCTTCTTAACCCTCCAAAGGAAATAAAACACAATATTTTAAAAACTAATACAAATGCGTCGGCCGCAGCAGCTTCAGCAGCTTCCGTATCAGACGGACCTACTTTTTATTTTCTTCACCTCTTAGAGGAGGATTTGGCACCTATCATACAAATAATTGAAAAAATTCCCTCTTATTTAAGCATTCCCGCCCAAGAAATCTTAGAAAAAATTATTTTTCAACTTACCAAAGATTTGAAAACTTTCATTGAGGTTAAACACATCGTTGTTTCCTCTCAGCTTAAAGAATTATTTTCTCCCGAAACTGACAAAGTAATACCCCAATTTAATATTCGAGATGTGCTCTTTCCCATGGGAACACAAGCGACAAAAATACTCATTAAGGATTCTCAACCACTCCACCTCATTCACTCATCACTCAAAACCACTATGACTGAGTACAACTCTCAGGAAATAACCTTAAATATAGTTCCCCTCTTTCACCCTGAAATGCTAACCATCAACACGTCTCTAAAACGACCAACGTGGGAATCCCTAAAGCATACAATTCCACTTTTAGTGGAACTTGTGACAAATGCTAGGCCATTATAGAATAAAGAAGGATAGAGAACGATAGAGAAAGTCTTGAACAGGAAGTTCAAGAATTGAAGAAGGATGACAGGATGTCTCAGTTTCCATTACCTCAGATCAATAGACTCCTCTTTTCATTAATGGCATTTGTCGCATTATTTTTCCCCCCTTTTTCTTACGGAGCAATTCCTAAAATAGAAGTACTTATTGGTAAATCTATTCCTCAGATTGTCATCAAAGGAGAAAATCTCACGAAGACCTACTTTGCCCCTCACCAAATTAATAGCGAACATGAAGTTTCTTCCCCAAAAAAAGAATCAAAAACCTATCCAGGAAAAAACACACTGGTGCTTAATTGCGAAACTAGTCTTAAAGAAAAATGGTCAAAAGGAATTTTAGTTGCCGAGCTCTCTTCCACATCTGGAGTGATTGAATGGAAAAATGAAATTTTCAAAGGAGATTTAAATGTTATTCGCCAACCCGATAAAAAATCTTGCCACTTAGTACAAGCACTCTCTTTAGAGCACTACATAAGTACATTGCTCGGAAAAGAGATGAATCGCAATTGGCCCATCGAGGCCCTCAAGGCGCAAGCGGTTGCTGCCAGAAGTTACGCGCTTCATAAAATGCGCCTTCGCAAACAAAAAAATTCTGATCAAACTTATTATGATCTTGAGAGTTCTGAAAAAGATCAGGTAAATGGAAGCTTGTCAGATATTAACTCTAACACCATCAAAGCAACATCTCTCACCGAGGGAGAAGTTTTGCTTAACGACCAAAAAAAATTAGATCCCGTCTTTTACCATGCACAATGCGGGGGAAAAACTTTATTGCCACAGGATGTATGGCATGAAAAAGTTGCCAATTATAAAAAAGTAAAATGCTCTTTTTGCCAAACCACCACCGAAGGAATTTGGAAGCGGGATCTTTCCCTTCCTTTTTTTCTTGGGGCCATCAAGCAAAAATCCCGAAAGCTTGTTAAGATTGATGATAAATCTAAGTACTCTGAAAAATTGCGACTTTATTTTTCAGACGGAATGTTGGAAATGGAGAAAGAGGAATTTCGAAGACTGTTTGGAAAAAGTTTAATAAGATCAAATCGATTTTCTGTCACCTTTAACCATCAGCGAATTTTCATCCAAGGCCAAGGATTAGGTCATGGAGTTGGTCTTTGTCAGTTAGGAGCATTAGATCTTGCTAAAAAAGGACTCAACTATAAACAGATTCTTAAGTACTACTATCCGAGTTACGAACTCTCGAAAATCTATGGAAAATCTTTCGATCAAATGTAGAATCTTTTTTTTTATCCTCTCTCTCTTTTTTCCATCGTTGTTATTTGGCCAAACGATCTTGATTGATCCTGGACACGGGGGCAATGATTTAGGGGCCGTCACCAAATTTACTAGGAAGCTCGATAAAAAAAATTCCAGAATTGAAACCATCTACGAAAAAGATCTTTCCCTCAAATTGGCCCTCCTAGTCAAAGAAAGATTAAGTCCCCTTTTTATGGTTTACTTAACTCGAACCGAAGACTACCCAGTTGGTCTTCACGATCGGGCCCTCATGGCAGAAAAAATAAAGGCCGACATTTTTCTCTCCATTCATTTTAATAGTTCCACAGAAAAAGAAGCATCGGGGATTGAAACGTTTTACTTAGATAACCATCAAGATAAAGCGGTAAAAAAAGTTGAGGTGGTAGAGAATGTGGGAATTGAGTCGGGCAAGGAAGAAGATCTCGTGAATCATATACTTATTGATCTCGCAATTAAAATGACTTCGTCGAGTTCTAAAAAACTTGCGGCGATGATTCATGGGCAATCATTCAAATATATCAAAAAAAAATATGCTATTAAAAATCGGGGATTCAAACCTGGACTACTCTATGTTCTTGCACTCTCAAAACGACCAGGTGTGTTAATTGAAGCTGGCTTTATCAGTAACCCAAAGGAATTGGGACTGCTTAAACAAGAAAATTATTTGGAAACTTATGCGTCGGGAATTGCGGAAGGTGTAAAACTGTATTTCCAAGAAAATTTAACAAAGAGTAGGTCTGAGATTCCTAAAAAACGTGGCCAAAAAATGAAATCTCATTGAGATCGCCGAGATTCCATCTTTTGGCCAGGTTAACAGAAGAACACGAAGCTTTCACATATTTTTTCAATTTTTTTTATCTGGTACAAAATCCACCAATTGGGCCTAACGTTAAATCGATGGTAGAAAACGAGAGAGGGAGTGCATTTCCATTAGGTGACTGAGTATTGCCACCAACCTGAAATTTAAAGTTTAAAGCTGCCACTTGAGCAAAGGCACAAGTGTTCACACTCGTATCATAAATGACACGCGGACGATTATCATTAAAGACCGGAAGCAAAGTTCCGCCAGTAAAAGAATTATTATTAATCGATACATTCGAGTAAGGATCATAAGTAGAAAGACCACACATGAAAAATACTAAATTTAATCTCGTACCAAGGTCTTGTGCCACCACAATACTATTTTGATAAACTTGATTATTAAAATAAGGATTATTTCTTTGGGTGGTTTGAAAATCGAAACCACCGATTGCTGTCGTGACAGCAGTAAGCTCTGTATTAATTGCCTGATTGGTTAAACTAGTTGCTCCCGTCTGAGTATCAACCACCCACGAGGATGCCGAGTGAGGTACCCCACCAGGACATGGCCGCTCTTGTAAAATGCGAGTTACCATTTGCCCAAAAGGCCCACCGCCATTGATGGCGGAAATGAGTGAGAGATTGCTATCCTGATTGACCGTTCTTCGGCCACATCCTGAAAGAATCATTAGTGAAACGACAAGCGCCCACTGAATAATTGTTTTACATTTGTTCTTCATACACTTTCTCCTGTTGCCAAGATACTATGCAGATAACATGCCAAATCGTTTCAATAGTGAATGGGTGTAACTCATTGAATTCAAGAGATAAAGAAAAATTTACATGGGCGAGATCGTCTAATTTTTTATCAGTGTGTAAAAATTGATGCAAATTATTTAAACAAGCGGTCTTGCTCTTTCTTATGGTGCAGCTTTCTTGAAAACCGGTGCGCTTCATCTCTCATTCTAGAGAGAAGCCACCACAAAGACCTATATTGACTGGCCTCAACCGTTTGACTTGGCCCCAACACGATACGCTCTTCTTTTGAATATTTTTGACTTGGCTTTGCTAAGGCAATTAAAGGAACATTTATCTTCATCTCTTGCAAGACTTGCTTAAAAACTCTCCACTGAGGCAATCCCCCATCGACCACGACCACATCGGGCAATAACTTATCTTCCAATCTTCGCTCAAATACTTCTCTTAGCATCGCAAAATCATTATTGCCTTCTTTGCGCGTCTTTAAATGATAGTAGCGATACTGATCTGGTCGCAATTCTCCCGAGTGAGAAACAATCTTTGAAGCGGTCGGTGAATCTCCTTGCCACACGGCCACATCGTAGCATTCCACAAAGCTGGGAACATTTTCTAATTTCAACAGTTGCTGCAATTCGGTCAAGGAACCTTCTTGTTTTAAGCGCAAATGATTTTTTAACTTCGCCTGCTCTTCACCAAACGTTTCTACCACTTTCAACAATTTTACGTAATTTTTTCCTTTCTTTTTTATTTCTATTTTTTTTTGAAATTTAGCAAACCACCATTGCTGAATAATCTCGTGGTCAACTGTTTCATCAGGTATAACCATAACGGAAGGAAGATCAAATTCTTTTGTTTCATAATAACGAATAAGCAAATCTCTTTTCTTTTCTGAAAACTCATCAACATCATCAGAACCAACCACTTCTTGGTGGAGAGATTTTCCTCCGATCAAGACTCCGTGCCTGATAGTATAAACCGACATCGTTAAATAATTTTCCGTCGTCGTAAATGCCATAAGATCACAATTAGTATTTTCGTTAGGCAATTCAACTTTTTGCGATTGATGAAATTTTTGAAATTCTATTATATCTAACCAGCAATCGCGCAAAATGCTGGCCCTTTCAAATTTTTCGTCCCTGGCTGACTCCTGCATTTGATTTTCTAAGTAATCGGGCAGATCCTTGCCATATCCAGGATTGGAAAAAAATTTTTCAATTAATTTAATTTTTACATTATAATCGACAATCGTTTCATAACCGACACACGGAGCAGAGCACTGATCCATCTGATAAAGTAAACAAGGATGACTCCTTCCTTTAAAATTAGCGGAAGAACAATCTCTTAATTGCATTCCTTTAATTAAGGAAATTAGAAGCTTTCTCAAGGCGTGCCCATCAGGAAATGGGCCAAAAATTTTGATGACTTTTTTTCTCTTTGGCTTGCGAGTATATTCAACCAGTGGAAAGTCTTCTCCATAATCGATTTGCACGTAGGGATAACTTTTATCGTCCTTCAGCCGAATGTTATACTTAGGTAAGTATTTTTTAATGAGATTATTTTCTAAAACAAAGGATTCCACCTCATTGGTAGTTAAAATAAATTCCATTTTTTCTATGCGAACGACAAGGGATTGGGTTTTTGGTGAGTGCGAATCAAAACCCCGAAAGTAGGATTGCGTGCGATTTCGCAGGTTTTTTGCCTTCCCAATGTAGAGAATCACACCTTGAAAATCTTTGAACAAATAACAACCAGATGAGGTAGGTAAATTTTTCGCTTCTAAGAGCAAACTTTCTAATCGATCATTCATAAACCCATCTCTGGCCAAGAGTTACTTTACCTTAGGCGCAAATTCCTGTATATTATAGATATTGGCAGTTATTTTCTTTTTCTGAAATTTTTGCTACCGAAATATCTTTTGATGACGTCCCTAATTTCTGCCTATGTCTTTATACATTTATTATTTATTTTAACTAACAAAATAAAACTTAACAAAATTTTGTCCGTGGAGTTGTTTGTTTATGCAAAGTCAATCATTGGGAGCTGGTAAGGAAGTTTTGTGCATGTGCGGAAAATGTAATTTGAAGCTTGCCCACCTCATCGTAACCATGAAAAATCCAAAAACACCTGGTCGTGTTCAGTGTAAAACTTGCCAATCCACGCACTTATTTAAGGATGTAACCATGACCACTACAAGTAATATCAATCGCAAAAGAACTTTAACTTCAAAAAAATCCACCAAAAAAGATACTAGATCCAATGAGGAAATTTGGAGTTCCGCGATCAGTAATTCTAAAACGAGCAGTAGCGTTCGTCCCTATTCGATTACCGAAAACTTTATTGTCGGTGACATTATTGAGCATTTAAATTTCGGCAAAGGAATTGTGCAAAATATTGTCACTAAAGAAAAAATTGAAGTTGTGTTTCAAGATAATGTGAAAACATTAGTTCACAATAAATAATTCACACGAATCATTTCAACAGTTAATCCCAACCTGACCTCCACTCGGACAAGAATATTGCTGGTTTTGTTGGTAACCTGATTGCCCATAAGAATAAGACGGTAGTCCACCTGGAAGTTGATTGGTATTAAATCCATTTTGAAAAAATTGATTTTGCTGATTAAAATTATTGCCACCGATTGTCCTTCCTGGAGGGAAGGATCTTTGAATAGATACGTCTTGAGCTGATACACCCCATGGATTAAATTGTCCGTTTCCAAAACCATTAAAGTTATTGAAAGGCTGATTGACTCCATAGGGATTAAAACCTTGCTGTCCAAAGGGATTAAACCCGGCCGATGCACCGTAAGGATTGTATCCGAATGGATTTCCTACTCCCGCATTAGCATTAAGATAAAATCCATTGGCGCCATTCGCCCAACTTCCTGGTTGCGGGCCAATAAAATTGTTGTGTCCGTTTTGAGCAAAAAATTGGCCATTGTTTACATTATTAAAAGTATTTAGTGGAAAATTTGGATTTAAATTTGTCTGTAAATTCCCCCCCCCATTGACGGCGAGGATTCCATTTAAGCCATAACCAAATCCGATGCCTGGATTGTTAAATCCCGAAAAACCATTTAAGGCATTGCCTTGGCAATTGGGAGCAGGAATAGTTTCTCCAGCGTTGGCCTTATATCCAGAATAGGTTTCATAAAGTTTTCGGCAATTATCAAGGCCCAATTTATTTGTGTAAACACCGGCCGCGACTGGAACACCCACTTCTACCACTTTTCCTAAAAAGTCCCAAAATTTTCCACTTCTCCTGCGACCAGTTCTTTCACAGTCTTCACAATATTCTTCGCCGCTACCACCATATCGCCCCCCGTATCTTCGGTCTGCTCGTCTATCTCGGCGCCTTTCTCTGCGAGATTTTTTACGTGGAACATACTCATCATCCATTCCGGGATCACACCAAGAGCCCGCTCCATTTGCACAATCAGGTTGCTCGTTACATCGAGTACATACAAAGGTCCGCCCACTGTGCCCGCATGACCCACCCATATCTAAATTGGCCAAACAACTCACTTTTTTAAATCTCTCAAAACATCGTCTACATTTTCTCCAGCGACCACCAAAAAGCCCTTTTCCTTTGCTCAAATACTTTCCGCATACATCAGCGCATGGGCCGCAATTTCCAAAGCACATACCAGATGTAGCAATATCAACCGTGGTGGTACCTCCACAATTACCTTCGCCACCATCGCAGTTGTTATCATTGTGATGGTTATTGTTGTTGTTACCATTACCATCATCCTCGGTGAAAATTTGATCAGCAGTCTTACAGACAACCTTAGTTTGTACTAAGTCGCTTCCTCCGCTCGCTTTCGCACCATTCTTGGTCCCTTCCTTACAGGTCCAAGTATAGGTGACACAACTTTGTCCATCTTTCTTTTGATCATCGTCTGTCACAGGGGTGGCATCTATGAATTCAGGCTCTATCCCGTTCTTACAAACATTTTTCATATAGCGAAATCGTTCCCTTGCCATCTGCTCATCTGAATAGCCAGCAAGGACTTTAGAGGTACTTATCAAAAAAAGTCCCACGCCAAGAAAATAATAAATAAATTTTTTGATCGCCATGCTTCGCCCCATATATAAACTCCTAGGCATCTCACTCACTTCTCGCCACAATGAAATAAAAACTTGAGGAGTCAACCATGCTTACCTCTGCACCATCAGATATGCATAATTTTCCCTGGCAACGAATAACTGAGTGGTCAACATTGGTATTGTTTTTATTATTCCTCTTTTATGCTGCTAAAAAGATTCTTCAGGAAAAAACATCCTTCGTGCAAGATTCCGTCCTATGTGACTGGAATCAACTTTTCCTACAAATTGCAAAATGGTGGACTCCTCTCATCCAAAATAAAGAGGAAATGAAATTTTATCGCAGCGATACTCACTATGATTGGGAAGCGCAATTTATTCTTATCAAAGAAAATATTCATCAATTTTCAAAGCTAGAAGATTATTTTTTACACTGGATCGATGATCAAAAATTACTATTCGATGAACATGAATCGATCCTCTCGATTCAAGCGACCGATTTGTTTCAAGATCAAGCGTTAACTGAACATATTGGTGAGTTTTTGCGCATGGAAGGAACTGCTACTAAAAATCAGATAGAACGACTCTACGTAGATATCGTGTTGCTTCGCTTGAAAAATGAAACGAAAATTTATAGATTTACCAGTATTAGCTCGGTACTTAATGGTTCACTAGAAGGACCATTCTTTGAAGAAACCTTAAAATTAGCAAAATGGAAAAATGAATAACTTTATAGGGATTAGTTTTTCTTCGAAGAAAAAGATTTAAAAGAATGAACCAAGAAATCTACTAGCTCCATGTCAGTGGCGTATACTTCTTCGATGAGAGGGTGATCAAGTAAAAAATCTTTAATTTTAAGCGCTATATTGTGGAGAGATTCTGTTAAGTATAATCCTGCAATGGATTCACCGGAAAAACCCTTAATAATTTCTTTTCTCGCGTGGTTATACATTTCGGTTTCTGTCACATCGGCAGCGAGATCTTCCCCAAATTTATCTTGAACCTCTTCTATCGCCTGGTCTTTAATGTCGTCTTCCGTGGAAAAACAAACATTCAGTTCGGTGGCCAAGATTTCGATAATCTCTACCCGCTTGTCCACACCGTACTCAACAATCCCTGCTTCTTGCAATTGATTGAGCATGTGATTCGCCATGTGCTTAAGTGTATCAAAATTTGTTTTCATGAATATCCTTAACTAGTTCTAATAAAAGGATAACGAATTACTTAAGTTATCACAAGTAAATTACCCGAAAAGATGATTTTTTTTTTAATTATTTTTTTTGCCCATTTTTCCTCCCATTTTTTTTATCAATTTTGAGAGGAATAAAAGTTCATGGCCTCGCTTAAAGAGAATCACTTCCAAAAGAAAATATCCCAATAATCCCACGAGTAATAAGAGAAAAATTTTCCCCACCAATATAAAATTCATGAGCAGCCTAAACAAGGAAAAAAAGAGAAAAAGAAATCCCACCAACAACATCAAAGTAACCCGTTCTCGTCTTGTAAAAAACATTCGCCTAGGAAAAAGTTGCCTAGGTAAAAAACAAAAAAGACTAATCGAGTTGACTGCAATTGAAATCGAAGAGGACCAGGCCAAAAAAGAAAAACCAAAAAGCTTTACGAAGAAAGTAGCAAAAAGAATATTTATCAATATTGAAACGACCGCAATGACCAAAGCGAGCTTTTGCTTTTCTAATGTATAAAAAACGGGGAGCAAAATTTTATGAATTCCATAAAAAGGTAATCCAAAACTATAAGCAAAAAGAGCTTGGGCGCACATCGTAGTATCCAGTGCCGAAAATTGTCCCCTTTGAAATAACACTTCAATTGGCCAATCAGGGAAAACCACTAAAAAAGTAAAAGGCAGCAACATAAAACACAAAGAAAGAAAAAGGGAATGAGTCAAAATTTCAGACGCCCGTACATAATTTTTCTCCTTCCATTTCTCCGAAAAGAAAACCTGGTTCCCCGTGCCGATTGATACGCCGATAACTCCTAAAGGCAATTGAAAAATCCGAAAAGAATAAGACAACCACGAAACGGCACCGACACCTGAGGAGGTCGCTAGTATGGTGTTAATAAGAATATTGATTTGAGACGCAGCAAATCCCACCAATCCTGGAATGAGCTGAGTAAAAACTTTTTTTACCTCCGGGCCCCAGATTTTTTTAGGGGGCATAAGCGAATAACCCAATTTCCAGAGGCCGGGCAATTGAATCGCAAGTTGAAAAAATCCCCCTAGTAACACCCCAACCGCTAGAGATTGAATTCCTGGATTACCTTTGATCGCAGCAAATAGCACAACTAAAATCGAAGAAATATTAAAAAGTACGGGAGAAAATGAGGGAAGAAAAAAAACTTTGTGCGTATTGAGCACGGCCATGACTACGGCCCCCAATGACATCAACATCAAGAAAGGTGACATGATCTTCAGTAGTTCCACTGTAAGCAAAGCTTGCTTAGACCCAATCGCATAATCGGGCGCAAATAAAGGAATAAGTTGGGATGAAAAAAAAATGAGCATGAAGGCATAACCAAGACCCAACAGAAGTAAAATCCAAAAGCATTGCCTAAAAAGTTGCTGCATCTGTGTAGTGCCTTGAGTTTTGGCAAAAGCAAATTGTGCAAGGAACGATGAGGAAAAGGCCCCTTCGGCAAGTAAGTCTCTTAAGAGATTGGGAATTCTAAAGGCAACATTAAAAGCGTCAACTAATGGCCCAGCTCCAAAGTAATAGGCCACCACTTGTTCACGAACGAGTCCAAAAACGCGACTCAAAGATGTGGCCAGGGCCATAAATCCTGTGGCCTTTAATACAGAATTTTTTTGTGTCATTCGTGCACCTAATAAGCTACTTTTTTTACAATACAGTAAGGAGAATTATGAAAACATCACCACGTCCTTTTATTTTCGTCGCAGATGGCATGAATGAGCAAATTTTTTCAAGACTAAAAGAAAATTCACAGTGGACTATTTTTCCACAAAATAAAAATAAGCTGGAGGTTCTCAAGGCCGAAGCGAAAAATATTACTGCGCTCATTGTGAGATCGGCCACTCAAGTAAATAAAGAACTCATCGACTTAATGCCCAACTGCAACATTGTCATTCGTGCAGGTGAAGGTATGGATAATATCGATTTGGAATATTGTCGCACAAAAAATATTGCGGCCTTCAATACTCCTGGTGCCAATGGTAATGCGGCCGCAGAATTGGCGGTATCTCATATGCTGGCCATGCTCAGAAAAATTCCTCAAGCGGATTTAACAATGCATCAAGGAAAATGGGAAAAAACTCTCTTTGTTGGCCATGAATTAACAAATAAAAAAGTGGGAATTTTAGGATTTGGAAAAATTGGTCAATTAGTTGCAAAACGACTTAAGGGTTTTGACGTTGAAATTTTTTATTTTGATCCCTCCAACAATGCGCCTGAATTAGGAACAAAATGCAACACCGTCGCCGAACTTTTTCAAAAATGCTCCCTCATTAGTATCCACGCTCCTCTCGTCGAACAAACAAGAAATTTAGTTACATTAAAAGAAATAAAACTTCTTCCCAAGCCAGCTTGGATCGTCAACTGTGCGAGGGGTGGTATCATAAATGAAACTGATCTATTAACAGCTCTCAATGAAGGAATAATAGAAGGTGCGGCGCTCGATGTTTTTGAAAAAGAACCGCTTCCTGAAAATTCCCCCTTGAGATCTCATCCCAAATTAGTGCTCACACCTCACCTAGGTGCAAGTACCCTGGAAGCTGAATTGCGGGTTGGTGGGCAAGTTCTCAATCTTTTAAGTGATTTCTATTCCAAGATCCCCTGAAACAAAATCGACCTCCAACGGCGTTGGTAACTTTGACTTGATAAAGCGCATGATCAATAACCGTGCACGATTTAGAAAGACAACACTTAGGGCGCTACAAAATCTCCCCTTTCCTACCCTTGCTTTACAAATTCTTGGGCGAGGGGCCAAATTCTGAAAAAGCAGGCCTTCGCCTCATCGTGAAAGAGCGGAAATATTTTCACGATTTTGATTCTTAATTCACTCTTATTAACGATCTTTTTTGAAAGCAACAAAATTTCCATTGACACTTTTTAGGCCGTCTCTTAAATTATCTTTCTAGCTTGCACATTTGTGGTCTCGTAGCTCAGTTGGTTAGAGCACGTCACTTTTAATGATGGGGTCGTGCGTTCGAGTCGCACCGGGATCACCACTTTTTTGCTAAGTCTAATCTCTACTTTGATCTTTCACTTTTTTTTGCGCTCCCTTCGTCTAGCCCGGTCTAGGACATCGCCTTTTCACGGCGGTAACAGGGGTTCGAATCCCCTAGGGAGTGCCAATTCTTGAACTTATTTTCAAACAAATTTTTTACTCAACAACATCTCGATAAGAGCTCAATAAGAGGAAGTCTTAAAAAGACGTGTCTGATGGTGACTTGATTATCGAAAGATTTTTTTAAGGCCTGGGAGATGAAAAGTATATTTTACGATAAGGATTCGGCCCGACAAATCCGGGGCCGAATCGAACGAAATGCAACTACTGAGAAATTTGAGTACAAGATCCAACCCAAGTGTGTCCACAGCTAGGATTGTTATAATTGGGACGTCTTTGACTTGAACAAGAGGCCGCACACTTTGAACTTGAATTGGCGGACGCAGCGGATTGGGCGGCACTTCTCGAAGATCCTTGGCCTGATCCGTAATACTCTCGCAAGGAAACTCCTCCCTGACCACAACTTGTATTCGCCCCGCAACTCCATTTTTCAATATCATGATCGCTGTCAATGTGATCGGCCATGAACTCTATTACTGAATTTTCAGATGCATGCGCCTCAATGGATAGCGTTGCCATAGTGGCCACCAAACTTAAGAACACAAATAAGAATTTTAATTTCACGAAATACCTCCTATCGATTGTTAAAAGGGAATTGTGTTTCAAAAAATAATCGCAAGCAACATCAATGAAGAAATGATGAGGAAAACTGTTTCATATAAAATGAAACAACGTCTGATTTATGAAATAATTTTTTTGTAACTAAAATAAACCTAGTCGATATAATCTAAACTTTTAGAGTAAGACTCATCAATCATTTTAGCGCAAAGAAAAGACAAAAATAAAACCAAGGATCCCAAAACCAGAACGCTTTCAATTAAATTAAATTTTGTTAACAAAAACGTTAACGACATATTTTGAACGATCAATGATCCCCTCACAAAATTGGGAACGGACGTTGCAAAAGTGGAACGCAAGTTAGTACCAAACTGTTCTGCGCCTAACATCACAAATAAGGCCCAAAATCCCACCGAAATTCCAATAAAAAAACAAATGGTGTAAAAATAAGCTGGGCCCTTACCACTAGTCGTAAACAGATATAGGAAAAAAAAGAAAAGTGTGAAGGCCTGAAAAAGATAAATGACTTTTTTTCTGGATTGCCATTTGTGACTTAAATATCCGGATAAAAAATCACCTACCGCAAGGCCTAAGTAAGAGATGGTAATTGATCTTGACGGCATAATTTCACCAACCACCCCCAGCGCTTTTCCAATTTCACTTGAAAGGGTCATTAGTATTCCTGCAACAAACCAAATAGGAACGCCAATGAAAACACAAAGAACAAAACGCTTCAAAACGCTTGGCCTGAATAGTGCACTTAAAAAAGAAGGACGCTTCAAACTTGATACTTTTTTTAAGTCTAAAAATAAACTTGATTCTTTTACCTGCAGCCTCAGCATTAATAAAAGAAAACCAAGCGAGCCACCTACGATATAGCAAACTCGCCAATCTACCAATTCGACAAGTAATCCGCCCATGAGTGCTCCGCTTACACCGATGGCCGCGATAAGTGCTGTCCCCATCCCGCGCAAGTGGGTCGGCAAACTTTCTGACACCAAGGTTACTCCCACTCCTAACTCACCTGCCAATCCTACTCCCGATAAAAATCGCAAGATGGCATACGAATTCACATCATCTACAAATCCATTTAATAAATTGGCCAAGGAATAAAGAAAGATGGATCCAAATAATGTTTTTAGACGTCCTACTTTATCGCCTAAAATCCCCCAAAAAATTCCTCCCACTAGCATTCCCAACATCTGAGAGTTGATAAGATACTGACCAGTAGAGAGTAACTCTGAGTCCGGCACATTTAGGGATTTCAAACTTGAAACGCGTACCATGCCAAATAAAGTAATATCGAAAATATCTACAAAATAGCCTAGCGCCACAAGAATTAGGCCTGAATTTTTAAATAATACAGACCATTCAATTTTATTTTTCATCATTTGCCCTTTCAGACTAAAAATAGTGATGCCATCCCGTCTCAAGAGTAGTTTGAGAATTTTTATAATCTGCCCTAAAATACCAACTTTGCGAAGACGCAAAATGCCACCTTGTCTCCCACGAAGATTGTAAATACCATTCTGATCTCATTCCTACCCAAGGAGCATAGAAAAAATCCATTTGTGATGAAAGAGAATTTTGATACCAAAAAAAGGCGCCGATTCTTGGGCCCACTTGCCAACCCAAATCATTATCTAACTTTGGCATAATGCTTAATTGTTGGGCCACATGGGAGTATACCAAAATAGTGTTGGAGTTATTTTTAAATTCTGTACTGGCGCCCAGGGAGATAAAAGCGTTTAACCCCTGGCACTGATAGCAAATATCTTTGTAGCTTGTTTTATCCCACCAGACTCTTATTTGATAATTAGGATTTAAGCGCCAAAATTTCCAAGGAGAAAAAGTCATTAAATTTAGTAACTGAATTTCTTCCATGCTTATTTTATTTTCTCTCGTTTCATAGATAGCTTTTAGCGATAAAAACTCTAAAGACATTCCGGGAATTGTTCCCATATTGGGATCGAGCGCATCATGAAAAGCAAATCGATATTGGATACCAACTCCCTCTTCCTTAAAATTATTTTCTCGCTTATGAGAATTTGGGCCAAAACTTGCACTTCGTGCGTAAAGAGTAGACCTCCTGGTGGCGTGGACGGATTCAGGAGGAGATTCATGCCACTCAATCTTTTTTTCATCTGTTGAGGGAAGTTTACTTCGCATCGTCAAGGCCTCATGACGGGCCTGAGTGGCAACGGGATCTTGCTTGAGTAATTCATTGGCCTTTGAAAAATCTAAATACTGAACATAACTATCTAGTAATTTTGCATTTTGCTTCCATCCACTTCGATCGGGGGCAGCAATTAAACGTTTCAATTCTGATTGTTCATTAGCACTCAAATTTTGATAAAAGGATTGCCAAATTTTTTCTTGGCCTGGACGAAAAGATGGGGTTTCAATTAAATGATGTTTTTTTAGCGCCTTCACTGTATCCACTGGGACCACATAGAAAGGAAATTGATTATCCCAAATTAAATCTTCATCTGTCGGATTTCCATCAACCAACTTGATGGCCTGAATGACACGCAAAATAATATCGCTACAATTGTGAATAAAAAAAGAATAATCAAACTTAGAACTTGCAAGTTCCCATAAGTGAAGCAACAGATAATATTTTTCATTTTGAGTCAATTTTAACTGATAAGACCACAGATCTCTTTTCTCAAAACTTTGGTACTCTCTCACCTTGTAATAATAGGGAACCGCGGTTAGTACCCCTTTAAAATTTCCAAGGAGTCCGTTGATGGCATAGAGGAGCGGATTTTCCGTCGTTACGACGGCACCAAAACTCACACCGACATCTAGCAATTCTTGCTGCTGTAATCCCAAATTGGCCGATCGCTCTAGTCGCAAAAAGGTGTGCCCAAAAAGAGAGGCGGCCGCATAACTATAGTAGGAGGTAAAAACCAGGGAAGCATTTTCAATAGCGAATTCTTTTAAAAAATCTTTTAGTTCGTGACACTGCGCCAATAGCGAATCAAAATTGAAACGAAATTTTTCATTTTGTGATTCTAGCTTTTTTATCAACCAAAGACTTCTTAAGGGAAATCGGCAAAGAGAGGCGATGGAATATTGATTATTTTCTAATAAATGCTTGGCCAAGAATTCAATTTCGGACTTAGGATCATTTTTTCCATTTTTACTTAAATAAAAAGAATCATCTTTAACTAATCCCTTTCCACTATCTTCGTAATAAAGAAGGTACTTCCATGTAAGGGATTGAGACAATTCTTCAAAATTTGTTTGAGCAAATAATAATGATTGAAAGGAAAAGAAAATAAAAAATAAAAAAGGCCCATTTGGAAATTTCCATGAATGGGCCCGCTTAAAAAGCATGAGATTATATTTAAAAAATTATTTAGCTAAATTAAACAGCATCACATCTCAAAATAGATGATTCTTCTTTTATGGTTTCAATAATCAAACGATTCAACTCTGTTCCTTGCATAGGCGACTTAGGAAAAATTGTTTCGTAATTTTTCTTCAAGGTCATACCAAACAAAGTGGCATTATTGCATCCATAAAGAGTGGCCAATGAAACAATCGTTTCTCCAGTACCTTTTGCTGCTTCTAGAGAAATTTCATTTTTATTAGCTTCTAGAAATTCCGTAGTTGATCTTCCAAAAACACCTTTACAGTTTGAAGTTCCCAGGGTCATGGCAATCGTTTGAGAACCTGTACCATTTAAGGTTGCCGCAAAAATCTGTACTGGTCCTTTTTGACTTCCAAAGACCATCGATCCTAACCCACATCCCGCTTGGCCGTAACCTTTTTGAGTTTGAGCAAATGACTCTGGGCCAAACGTACTTATGACGAGAATAAAAATTTTGATGATTTTTAACCAAGAGCTACTACTTCGAATTCCATAACTTTTCATGAATACTCCTTCATTGAGATAAACTAACTGAAACTAATATGTAAAATCATCAGATACCATCTATCAACTAATTGTAAATAAAAAACTTCTAACGTCGTCTTTCAATCCTCAAAGCAGATATGCGACAAAATGTCTTTCTCTATTTCCCTTAAAGACTTGTCGTCTAATTTCTTTGATTGCTTTAATGAGTCAAGTAAATCTAACTCCAAAGCATAACCACCATAGTCAGTTAATCGATCGCACTCGAGTGAATTCAGTTTGTTACTTGAATAAAAAAGATGATGCGCATGTCGATCATCTTTATCAATTAAGTGAGTTAATTCATGGAATATAATTAATTGCTGTTTTAATTGTGAAGTTAGTAAAAAAAAATTCTTATTCAAATAAATTTTATCATCCCCTTGAAAAACGCAAGAATAATGATTTTCCAAACAATGATCATGTTCAAGGGAAATAAAAAAAATTTCTTTCCATAAATCATTCCAACTTAAAATATCTTTATTAGTAAATATTTTTTTCCATTTAGGTGGGATACTCAGGTCAGCCAAATTTTTCTTTGACCATTTCTGCAATTCTAAAACTTTTTTTAAATAATCCTCATTTGTTGACTCTAGGGTTATTCCCTCAGATTGAATGACCTTGGATGTACTACAACTAAGGCAAAAAAAAAGAAGAAAAACTTTCACTTAATGAACTTGGACTGGGATGGTGATCGTCTCAAAAGAATTCATAAAATAAAAATATTTCAATTGATACTGAACTTTTAGGTCCCATAACTGATTCATGGAAAACCAAACTTTACTGACCAAGTATAAATCCTTACTTAAATTTTCAATCTTTGTTCTTGGGCCTCGGTGACCATCCTCGAGACAACTCATCTCCATCCACAAGATAACTTTGACGTCTTCAACAGCATATTTCCAGTGCTGGTAATAAAATTTTAAATTAAATTTTTCTTCTTGTTGGGATTGAAATGGCCTAGATGTTAAAGATTCGTAAGTGACACAAACGGAATTGGATTCATTACAAAATTTATCACTTTCCATCCCATATAAATTTAATTTTAAGATGGTCGTAAGAAATAAAAAAAAGAAAAATTTCAGAAAATTACTTTGCATGGTAGTTCTTGTTAAAGCGGTAACCAATCCCACGAACTGTATCAATCACATCATCCCCAAATTTTTGGCGGAGTTGCAAAACATGGGTATCAATGGTCCTTGTTGCCGGCGTGAATTCAAATCCCCAAACTTTGTTAAGCATTTCATCACGAGTAAAAGGTTTACCTGGACTCTCCGCTAACAAAACGAGTAAATCAAATTCCATTTTGGTTAAGTGAGTGAGATTTTCATTAAAAAAGACTTCTCGATTTTCAAAATTAATTAATAAAGGCCCACGCTTAATAATTTTTTCTGGATGAATTTGTGCTACTTGAGAAGAGTCATTTTTGCGAAGTTGCACTCGCATTCGTGCCACCAGCTCCCGCGGCTCAAAGGGTTTTGTCATATAGTCATCTGCACCTGATTCTAATCCGATGACCTTGTCTAATAATTCGGATTTTGCTGTGAGCATGATGACGGGTGTTTTAATGCGATTTGACCTCATGTCCTTTAGCCAATCAATTCCTTGGCCATCAGGCAACATCCAGTCGAGTAAAATAATATCGAATTTCTGAACTGAGTTTGTTATGCCAAAACTTTCTTTCGCCGATTGAATACTAGTCGACCAAGAAATTTCAAACCCTTCTTGTTTTAAAAAATGCTGAATAGATTGTCCAAGAGTTCGATCATCTTCCACTAATAATACTTTAACCATGGGTTTCCTTCATTTCTTTTAATTGAATCGTAAATCTGGTGGGATGGGTTTTAAAGGTAAGATTTCCTCCCATCGATTTAACTACTTTAGAGACGATATTGAGACCAAGTCCAAGGCCTTCACTTCTTCCACTTTTCACAAACTCCCCTACCATATCCTCTAGATTATCAAAATCGCTATGTCCAGCATCCTGGACGGTGACATCCAGCCAACGGGATGTACCTTGCCTTGCGATTTCTAGTTTTATCAAGATGGGCGCTTTTCCGTGGGATATAGCGTTATTGATGAGATTCTGCAAGCAAAGCGGAAACCAGTATTCATCAATGTGAAAAGGTTGATCATTCAATAGACCTACAAATTTAATGTTATCGTATTCGTCTAATAAACCCTCTATATAACCATTAATAGAGGAAACCCATTTTAAATTCAAATTGATGAGTGAGGTAGTGAGACTAGTTTTTAAATATTTTTGGCTAGTCACAATTAAGCGCTGCAATCGATGGGTGCTGCTTGAAAGATCTAAAATGATACTTTGAGTTTCCTCATCAAATAAATCAATTTTTTTCATTAAACTTTCGACATTTAAAATTTGGGAAGCAATGGGAGTTCTTAGCTCATGAGATAAAACCGATAAGGCCAATTTTCTTTTTGAGTCTTCCAGTTTTTCATTTTTTAGCTTTGATAAAATAATCCAAACCAAAACGATAATGAAGACAACAATTAATAAAAAAGAAATAAGGTTGCGAAGGCCTCGTTTCGCAAGCAATTCTTTTAAACTTAAATTCCAGCATATTTGGGAATCAGCATAAAAACATCTTTTTCCCGGTATATTTTGTGAAATGTTAAATTCTGTATTTTGAGTAAAACTTTCAAATTGAGACCGGTCGTACACAAAATAATGACCGAGGAGTGGATTAAAAATTTCCCATTGCTGAAAGAAAACATATTTACGAGTGAGAATGACGGATTCGTTATTATAAATCGCCAATTGGGCCCATTTATTTAAGTCGGCCAAAAAAGAATAGGGAGAAGGGAGTTCTCCTTTTTCCTCCATTATTTTTGCAAGTTCAGAAATGTGGAAATAGGCCAAATGGTTGATAGACCATTCATGAGGGGCAAATTCTTTTAGTTGAGATTCTTTTGCCATGTAAGCGTAAGATTTTCCCGCCGGATGCATAAAAGGTCTGCGCTCAAAAAAATCTTCAGGAAGTTCTTTAATAAGATGGCACCGAAATTTTTCCCAAATCCAAAATTTAGAGGGAAAGTTTTTAGGTATATTTTGTTTTTGTATTTTTAAACATTGCTCGGCCGTAGGTTGGAAGTAATTTTGACTTTGGGAATCTTTTTTTAAATGAGAATTATCGTCTTGTGGACGCAATAAATCTGCACGAGAAATGGATTGAAAATAGTAACCCAATTCAAGTTCGCCGATAGGTTTATGAGATTTTAAAAATTGAAATTTAATTTCTTGAATGGTCGTCGTTTCTGAGCGTGAGGCCTGGTAGTCTTCATGGAAATAGACACTATAGTGACCGACGACGGCCGCAGCTAAGAGCGCAATGACAAAGAGTAAGGAATAAAACTTCATTAGAACCTAACATCTACTCCTAAATAGAGATTGAGTCCACCCTCAATCGCGCTGTAGTTAAAAGGTTTTGCGTAAGCGAAGGAAAATTTAATGGGAAGTAAATAAAACACGCTCGTATTAAAGGCCAGTCCTGCGTGCCAACTTTCAATTTCTGGGTTGCGGCCAATACGATTCTCTAATACCACCCAATCACTTTGCAAGTATTCAAGGCCCCAAAACCACTCCATTGAGCGAACAGTAAATGAGCTCAGTCCGTTGCTTGGATTTTTATACCAAAACCGATATTGATGTTGCACCATGGCCGAAGTTAATTCCCTTCCAAAAATTCCCGAAGGTGCTACGACGTAAGACGGAAAGGAAATGGTGCCAAAGAAAAAATTGGGAACTCCACCGCCGTAAAATGCACCCTCTCTTGCGGTGCCTGAGGGAGTGATGAGACGAGCGTGGTGAACTTGATGGGAAATATAATTATCTTCCGAAAGGCGCCATTGCCATTCTTGCCTCAACCGATATCCATAATAACTTTCGCCGTTGAAATCGGCCCGTTGCTGGATAGCGGCGACTTGCCAATCGGCCAATTGCCAAAACGCACCGATTTCAAAATTTTTATAAACCACTCGCTGATCAATCACGAAACCATTAATTTTTCTTGCGTACAATAAATCGTTTTGATCTTCCTTATTGACGAGACCCTGTGCCATATACATCCATTTGTCTCCTCGCTTAGTCCAAGTAGGTCCAGCAAAAACGGATTCACGTATATTAAATTCCTCTGAGTTTTCAGAAAAACGAGCGATGAATTTGTTATATCCAACAACTCCTCCAAAATCGGCCCAAGGCATGGATTCAATATTATAGATTGCCCCACCTGACCAATGATTGTGATTGCCAGTATTCGTGTTATAGATTGCTGTCAGATCGAGGCGATGTCGCTGCATCGGATCTTGCATATGAGTGGTGGCCATGAGGGAGTCCATATTTCCACCAGAGAAATATTGTAAAAATAAATAATCGACCCCAAAGTATTTTACTGGCCAATATGTTTGAACAGATTCTGGATTGAGAGGGACGGCCGATTTTTTTATCTCAGCAAGATGATTAGCGGAAGCCCCACTGTTTAAATTTGATACCATCCGTGTTCTATTTTTATTGGGAGTAGTAACAAATGAAGGAGACATAAAATAAGAAAATTCTTGTTTTTGAGAATGAAAACTCACATCAAAAAGGGGATTGGGTGTGTTGATGATTTCCATTTTGTCAGGGGCCGCTTCGGCCTTATTATCTTTCACTACTAAAACATGCTTTCCTGCTTGAAAAAACCAGCAAAATATTTTTTGATTTTTGAGAGGATAAAATCTCACTAACTGCCGCTGTGTTACTTCTCCCGATTTTAATTGGCAGCCATCGGTAGAGATTTTTTGCCATTCTCTTTTCTGATCCCATTGGTAAAATTCTCTCACCCCAGTGGTAAATCCTTCCCAGTAGAGTCCCACGAAAACCTCTTCATTCCCTTTGTCATCTGAGGAAGAATAAATTTGCTCCACGGGATAGGGAAAGGCGCGACTAAAAGATTTTTTGTCCTTTAATTTATGGATCCAAACTTTTCTCGCTGTCACTTGTTCTGCCTGTCGGCCTTTATTTCCCTCGTCGGATACCCATGCACGCCAAATTTTTCCTTGGAAATTTCCCGCAAATAAATCTTGGGATCTATTTTCATTAGAAAAATGATCGTTAGTCAGATCATCTTCCAGTGAATCAATGAAACTATAATAATCTTTAAAAATATTTTCAGAGGTGCAAAATTTGTAGCGTTTATCAATAAAGAGGGGAAGCGATTCAGAATTTTGCTTCGCCCAACAACTCAAGAGGCCTGGATGTTTTTGCTCAGCATAATCCAAGAAGAGGCCGCCAAACCAGTAGGCCAAACCGCCGTAAGGATAGATATTGGGAAAGTCCATGCAACTAAAGGAGGTGCATTTGTTTTTGCGTTTAAAATAATTGATGAGTGATTGCTTAATGCGAGGGTCGTTGATGCGGCCCTCTGAAGTAATTTTTGATTCTGCCCAAACGGCAATACCTTCTAAAAACCACCTAGGATTAATACCGGCCCACTTAGCGGTCGATCCAAAAATGGAACGAAAAACTTGCATCCACCCATGAGTCATTTCAATCGTTAAAATATGAGTGTACTCATGAACGACCAGCACGCGAACCCAATCCTGGGTCCCCATGAGAGAGGAATCTCCAAACGGTGGAAAATTAATCAGATTAATCATATTGTAGGGAAAAACTAGGGCAGATCCATTGGCCGAGTTGGCCATTTGGTTGACGGTGAAGTGAATGTTCGCTCTAGGAATGTAATCAAAGTATTCATGAAGTTTTGAAAAATCTTCTTTGGCGACTTTAATAACCTTGTCGGCGAAGGCCTGATCTTGTTCTAGGTAGTGAATAAAAAATTCAGTGGTGCGTTCATGGTAAGTGAGCGCAAATTTTTGCGTGAGCGTTCTTGCGGCAGCAAGCTGACACGCACCAGGAATAGTCAAAACCATGACTAATAAAAAAAAAATTTGCGATTTCCAACAAATGGTCAATTTTTTCATGGCTTTCTTTTTGTCATTCCGTATTCAAGTGATTAAAATAAATAAAATTTCGATTCCCATACTTATTGTTTTTTAAGGAGATCCCATGCAACTTGTTTTGAAAACGTTTGGACTTTTAACTATTTTGGCAGTTTTTAGTTGTTCTTCAAGTAAAAAAGCTGATTCTTTAACAGATGGAACTGGAAGTGTTGATGGAAGTGGTCAGAGATCACTTAAATTAAACGGCGATTCTGATTCTTTAAGTGCTGGGGAATTAAGCACTGTTTATTTTGCTTTTGATTCTGCTTCACTTGATGAAGTTGCAAAAAGCACACTTAAATCTAACGCAGAATTCCTTAAGAAAAATGGTAATCTAAAAATTCAAGTGGAAGGCCACTGTGATGAAAGAGGCGGAGTTCAGTATAACTTAGCACTCAGTGAAAAAAGAGCGAAGAGTGTTGTTGATTTCTACAAAGGTTTAGGAATTGGAACAGCTCGCTTGACTAATATTGGCTACGGAAAAGAAAGACCCTTAGATATGGGCCACGACGAAGCTGCTTGGGCAAAAAATCGCCGTGCAAATTTTGTGATCACAGCTCAGTAATTTATTGTATCATTGTTCTATGATAAAAAAGCTTAATTTTGGTGCAACAAGTAACTCTTTGATGCATTCGAAATTAAGCTTTTTTTTTGTTTTTAGTTTATTTTTTTGGATAAGTAGCTGCACCGTCGCAACGACAAGGCCAAAAATGGAATTAAAGCTCGCCCAAGTTGCCTTTGCAGCGGCGCAAAATGCAGGAGCGGAAGAACTAAGTCCCCAAAAATATCGAATGGCTGAAATTGGACTCATCAAAGCTAAATCTGCTTATCGTCGCAAGGCCTTTGATGCCGCAAAACGCTATTGCTTAATAAGCATCAGATATGCTGAAGAGGCAGAATTAGAGGCCGTTAAATCAAAATTTATTCGTGAGTAAAATTAAAGGATAGAAAATGCAAAAAATTTTTCGCAGGATCGGGTTAGTATTTTCACTCTGCGCCCTTAGCTCCTGCTTCCAAACTTCTGAGGAAATCATGCGTGAGCAACGTGTTTCCCAAGTTGATCAAGAACTACAGCAGTCCAGGGTACACGTCGCTGAAATGACCTCTAAGCAAAAAGATCTACAAGACCAAATCAATCAATTGAATGGAAAATTAGAAGAAATTGTTCACCAAAAAAATCAATTATCAGACGGACAAGTTGGACAAATCACCCAACTTCTCACTGGTCAGAAGACCGAAATGGAATCCTTAAAATTAGAAATTAAAAAACAAAATGATACGATTACGGAATTACAAGAAAAATTAAAAATTCAAACTGCTTACATGCAAGAAGTAACTCAGGGACTTGATCATATTAGTAGTACCTCCCCTAACTCAAAAAAAGACAAAAAAAATAAAATGAAGAACAAAGAAAAAGAGAGGGAAAAAGATAAGGAAAAGGAATCTGAGAGCGAAAAAGAAGCAAAAAATCAAAAGAACGACAACAAAGGTGACAGCAAAGATTTTCAATCAAAAATTTCCCTCGTCGAAAATCAAATCAAGTCTGGAAAATTAGATGAGGCCAAAGCGTTGTGTGAAAGTATTATTCAGGACAGTGCCTTTTCTCCTGGCAAACATAATCAATGCCGCTATAAGTTAGGCGAAGTGGCCTATAAGAAAAAAAATTATGATGATGCCTTAGTTTATTTTAGTAAAATTTATACCCAATGGCCTAAATCAACACTCGCACCAGAATCCCTATTTCAAATAGCCAAAATTTTTAAAGACCAAGGCAAGAAAACTGAGGCCAAAGCGGCCATTAGTAAGTTAGAGAAAGAATACCCTGGTCATGAATTAATTAGTAAAGGGCAAGCGCTAACCAAGGAACAATAATTAGTATCTCTAGAATTCTAGGTATAGAAACAAGCTGCGATGAAACTTCCTTAGCTATTATTTCGAAAGGAAGTGGAACTCCTCTTCTTATTGATCATGAAATCTACTCCCACGATACGGCCTTGCAAAAATGGGGCGGCGTAGTTCCCGAGCTTGCCGCGCGCTATCATGCAGAAAAACTTCCTCTCATGTTTTCAGAGATGCTGAAAAAAAATTCTCTAAACATGGACGACATCAATTATATTGGCGTCACCAATGCACCAGGATTAATTGGGCCACTGCTCACGGGCCTAAGTTTTGCAAAAACGCTTTCCCTATTAAACGAAATTCCCATTTTAGGAGTAAACCATTTGTTTGCTCATTTAGAGGCCATTTTCCTCTCCCATAGTGAAGATGAAGTAACTTACCCTTATCTGGGGTGCTTATTTAGTGGAGGCCATAGTTTATTTGTCTTAGTGACATCCTCCTTCAATTGGGAGTTTTTGGGATCCACTATCGACGATGCGGCCGGAGAGGCCTTTGATAAGGGTGGAAAATTGCTTGGCATCCCCTACCCTAGTGGAAGAATCATTGATGAACTATCAGTATACGGGGACCCCACAAAAATTCAATTTCCAAGACCTATGGCCTCCAAAGAATACGGCATGAAGATGAGTTTCTCTGGATTAAAAAATTCCTTTCGCTTAAAAGTAGAAGAATCCAAGTTAGATATAAGCACTTTTCCTGAACATTGGTGGAAGACGCGTCAAAGTGGTGAGAATTGGCAATTTATCTACGATCTTTTTGCCAGCTATCAAAATGCCATTACGAAATCATTAGTTGAAAAAATGCAATTGGCGCACGAGAGTGCCTGCAAGAATTTCAACATTGATACGAAATCGCTGCCCGTTGTTTTTGGTGGTGGAGTGGCCTGCAATAGTAGTCTTAGGGCCAAAGTCATTGATTGGGCCGCAAAAAAAAATGTGAAATCCTTCTTTGTTGAACCCAAATATTGCACAGATAATGGAGCGATGATTGCTAACTGGACTTACCGCAATCTTCATCGCTGTACGCCGTTTCCGGAATGCTTGGCCATCGATGCCCATAGCTCGATCTTAAATAAAATGAAAGACCACTTCGTATGAAAAATGAAACATTCAAATTTAAGATGGAGGCCAATAAATCTCTTGGGCAGCACTTTCTCAAAACAAAATCAGTGATTGATAAGATTTGTACCTTGCCCATAGGTGATGCGGATAAAGAAAAAATTGATTTCATACTTGAAGTTGGCCCAGGTCCCGGCGTTTTAACGGTGCCATTAAAAGAGCACGGGATTCCCCTTTATGTGATCGAAAAAGATTCGCGAACCAAAGAATATTTAGAAGAGTTATTAGGTGTCGATCATGTCTACATGGGTGATGCCACAAAGTTAAATTTTCATGATTGGCTGCAGGAGAGAAAACTAAATTCCAAGGCCGGTTGGTTAGTCTCTAATTTGCCATACAACGTCTCGACAGTTCTTTTGAGGTTATTTTTAGAATGCAAAGAATTTCAAAATATGACTTTAATGTTCCAACGAGAGGTGGGCGAAAAATTACTTCCCAGTTATGTTAAAAATAATAGCCTTAAGGCGCTGGTGACAAATTTTTATGAAATTTCATTAGTCGATATTGTAAAACCAGGTGCTTTTCACCCGCCTCCCAAAGTGGATTCTATTATTATCAAATTAAAACGCAGACCACATCCCAAGGTTGGCATAGATGAAATATTAGAATTTGAAAAATTTAATCGTGAGCTATTTCAAAATCCGCGCAAACAAATTTTTAGCAAATTAAAAAATTTATTCAAAGAGAGTAATCCCTTAATGACGGCCATGAGTGAACTACAACTATCGCCCCAAGATCGCGCGGAAACCCTTAAGATGGATCAGATTGTGGAACTCTATCAAGCTTATAAAATAGGTAGATGATACTTTTTATAAGGTGAGGCCAAATTTTGTAGTATGTGGTAATATCCAAAAGTAGTACTCGATCACTGGAAATATATATGTCTAAGTTAATTGCCGCCAATAAAAGAGCGGGTTTTGATTATTTCATTGAAGAAAAACTAACGGCCGGAATCGTTTTAGTAGGAACCGAAGTAAAAAGTTTGCGTTTAGGGAAAGTGACTTTAACGGAAGCCTTCGTCACTATTAATAATGGAGAGGCTTGGGTTCATCAACTTCTCATCGGTCACTACTCCCACGGAAATCGCAACAATCACGAAGAAAATCGCAAACGAAAATTATTACTGCATAAAGATCAGATTGAAAGTTTTGATCACGTGGCGCGAACAAAAGGATTGGCCATTATTCCTTTGAGGATTTTTTTTGAAAAGTCTTATGTGAAACTTGAAATTGGTTTAGCTAAAGTAAAAAAAATTCACGACAAACGAGAAACCCTTAAGGCAAAAGACGCACAAAGAAAAATGGATACGAGAGACTACTAGAATAAATGTAAATTTAAATCAAACGATTAAGCCTTTAGTCATTACTGATCACAGTCCAATCACAGGGAAGATTATTTGACTCTAATACCTTATTTATAAATTCTAATGGTACTTCCTCTGTTTGCGCAAAATTAATAACCGCTAGAGAAAATTCATTAAGTTTACCATTTTCTGAGCTTAGCAGTTTGTTATCTCCAAAAATTTTTAACAATTTCTTTATAAAATTTCTAGTAAGACTTACATCATTAAAAGCTTTAAAATGACTTTCTTTTAAAAGATTAAAGAGATTTATTACAGAATCTTTACCAGTTAAAATTTTTAATTCGATTAATGATTTCCATAAATTTGGATCTTGAAAAATGGGATTGAGTAACTTCAGTTGATCTTTAACTTTAAATTCATAATATGTCGCTTGGTTAAAATTATTCCAAACCTCAATATTCTTTAACCAATGCACAAATAACGTCTTCTTTAAATTAACTTCAATCGACGGATTCCGGATAAAGTAGCTGGTATAAATATAATTAAAACTAAGCTCTTCAAGTTTTTCTTCACCATCTGATCCTTTGTAAATTTTTTTCACATAAGAGACAATCGAATCTTTAACCTTTTTCCCAACAAGAGCAATAGGATTTATTACCCCTTCCTTTTCTTGTAAAAAACTATTTAAAAAAACTATTTCACCTTTCACCGATGGATTTTTGGGATCTTCTAAAAGAAGTTTCCTTAATTCTCCATGTAAAATGAAATTACTATAAAATTTTTCCGAATGTATTCTTAACTCACTTCCTCGAATATAAATCCTGGCCGTATCTTCAACATTTGAATTACTTGATCCAATGAACTCTACGCCTAATTTATCTACTACTTTTGCGTATCCAGGTACCGTATCGACCATTTTCAAAAACCTCAAAAAATCAATCTCAGGAAAAATATCATCCCATTCTTCAACTTCACCCTCTACCACTGTAAAACCAAAATTAATTTGTCGATTCGCTCCCCAAAAACCTAATTTCGATAGGACAATATCTATGTCCCTTACAAAGTTCTCTTGGTTCTCATAAAGCCTATCTTTTCTAATTGTTATCTCTAATTTTTTATCATCAATGTAAAAATTGAAATAATTTTGCAATACTTTTGCAATACTTTTGAAAATTCATCAGTGGTATTTGACTTGATGGGCAAATAAAATTTCCTTCTCTCTCCTTCTTCTAAAATATACGGATTGAATAGTTCCTTTTTTATGGTACAACGCTTTATATCTGGCTCAGAAAAAATTCTTATAAAAACGTCCTTAGTCAACTCGTTACTTGTACAACTCCCTGGAACTATGAATTGATTTATAAATTTTTGTAAATCAATATAAGGGTATAATTTTTCTAAATGCTCTTTATTAAACTCAGCTTCGATTGCTAGCTGATAGGCAGAATTTGTAAAAATTATGGCCGCAAAACTGCATGAAATAAAATAAAAAAAGGAAATGATAAGTAATATAAATTTCATGAAAATCTCACTGTTTATCAAATAACGATTCTTCATTATCGGAATTTTTTTTTAATACAAAAAGAAATTCTGCAAAATTTTTTATCGAAATCATGGCCGACCTTCGAGATCAACTTTTCTCGCTATTTCCAAACGTAAAAGACACAAAATCTGTTTTTTCTAAATTTATTATGCCATGCTAAGGATGTACCAGGACGAAGTTGTCTCAATCTAAAAAGTTTCAACAAAAGAGGTGCTCACATGAATGTGTCATATCTTTACCCCCTAACTAAAACCAACACAAACTTCATTGATATTGACCGCGTAGATGAAATAAAAAAATTATTGCAAATTATCACTAAAAAAATTGAACCTAGAATTAAATTACTCGAATTTCTTATGCGGCAATACCATCATGAGGATCAAGAAAAAACACCCATTGATGCAAACTTCAGGGCATCACAACTTGAACTCTCTAACTTGATCAAACAATGGGAAGATCATTGTCGAAGACTGGGAGCTACCCCCATTTCCCCTTTTCAGTGCCGAATTAACACAGAGGAAGGCCATTATCATTGGCAATATACTTACCTCCCCAAGGTTGCTATTTCCTAATTCATCCCCATCTTATCAACTTATTGTCGTAAATAAACCGGAGTACAAATTTTATGAGTAATTCAAATTATCAAATGGACTTAGGAATCAAAGAAACCGAACGTCTTAAAATTGCCCAAGGACTTTCAAAGTTATTGGCCGATAGTTACAGCGTTTATCTTAAAACTCACAATTTTCACTGGAATGTGACAGGGCCGATGTTTCAAACTTTACACCTCATGTTTGAAGCTCAGTACACAGAATTGGCCATTGCCGTAGACTTAATTGCTGAAAGAATTAGATCTCTAGGATCTTTTGCTCCTGGAAGTTATAGCGATTTTGCAAAATTAACTTCTATCAAAGATGCTGTCGGTCAGCCCCACGCAAAAGACATGATTGCACATTTGGTGCAAGATCATGAAACGGTTGTAAGAACGGCAAGATCACTTTTTCCCATAGCAGAGAGTAGCAGCGATCAAGTGACCATTGATTTACTCACTCAAAGAATGCAAGTGCATGAAAAAACTTGTTGGATGCTGAGAAGCTTACTTGCCGAATAATGGGTAATCAAAAAGAAAAACTTGGTAAAAATTGATAGCAAAGAATCGTAATAATAGTGGGGATGAGCGCCCCGAAGAAAAGTTTCAAAGGTGAAATTCCATATTTAAAGGTATCTTTTAAAATCGTATATCCGGCCGGGTTGGGGGCGTTAGCAATCACCGTCAGCCCTCCTCCGGTCACTGCACCTGCCACCAACGCATACTTAGCACTATCTGATAAATCCACAAGTGATCCTAAATAAGTTAGGGCCGCGTTGTCAGTAATCCCCGTGAGACCAGTGGCACTTAAATAAAGTGTAAAATCACTTAAGCTTTGAATGAGTGGTTGCAACCACCAGGCTTGAAGTTTTCCTAAGGTAACTAGCGCCGCCAAAAAAAATCCCACCATTAGCCCAGATTGAATTCGAGGCGCCTCTTGATAAGGCAAGGTGATATTTAAAAAACCTAAGTAAAAAATAAATATACTTATGAAAAATTTTGGATGATGAGCAGTCATTATAACTAAAACTAAAAATACAATATGGATCACACTTAACCAAAGTGGAACGTTCGCTTTATTATCTCGCTCCTTTGTGAGAGGAACTTTTCCTCGTAGCTCTCTTTTAAAAATAAATGCGTATAGGCCAGTTGAAAGTATTAGTGAAATTATTGTCTTGTACCCAAAATGAGACAACATAAAGAGCGTGTCCCATCCCCATTTTCCGGCCACCATCACGACCGGTGGTGCAGCAAAGTGAGTCAATGTTCCACCAATCGAAATATTAACAAAGAGCAATCCCACAGTGGCAAACTTAAAGGCCGGAGTCATGGGATTACGAAAAAACTTATGAAGCAAAATCATCGAAACGAGTGTCATCGCTGCAGGCTCTGTGATAAATGATCCCAGGAGCGGGCCTAGTATCAAGGCCGAAACGTAGAAACTCATCTTTTTTTCAAAAGGTAATACATTAGCGAACTTCAAAATTAATTGCTCGGCCATTTTCAAAACCGGACGGGCAGACGCCATGATCATAATGACAAAAACAAAAAGCGGCTCCGTATAATTAACATCGCTAACGTACGCCACGGCTGCCGATGGGCCGAGAACAAAGCTATAAAAAATAATAAAGACTAGTGCCCAAATTCCAAAGATGGACTCAACTTCACCAAAGTAGTGCAGTAAATTTTTTTTTATTGAATCCTCTTTTAAGCTTTGAGAATAATTTGAAATAGGAATGGACATAAAACTATGTATTAGCGAAATAGCAAATATGACGGTCGACCCAATCAACAAAACTTGATTCTCCAAGATTAACTTCCTTCCTTAATTTTTAACTATTGATAGAAGTTTATTACTTACTTTATTAAGATCATAGGCAAATTCCGTATTTTTGATACAATGATGTTAATGAAGATTTCAAACTTGATCATTTTACTTTTGACTTTACTTTTATCTGCTTGCCGGTGGAATCAAGAAAAAAGTTTAGTTATCCCACTGCGAACAGAAGTTCTCACCATTGATCCACACTTATCTTATGATTTAAATTCCAATCTCATTACCTATCAGATCTACGATACCCTTTATAGTTACCATTATTTAAAACGACCCTTAACTCATGAACCCTTGATCGCAGAAGATTTTCCTCAGTTACTTAATGATGGAATTACGTATCAAGTCAAAATAAAAAAAAATATTTATTATCATCCTGGGCCTTTTATACCTGAGGGACGACAAGTCCGTGCGCAAGATTTTGTGAATAGTTTTAAGCGACTTGCCTATGGCCCAACCAACAGTAAGGGTTGGTGGTTAGTACAGGACAAATTTGTCGGTCTCGATGATTTTCGCTTAACAACGAAAAAAATGGATGACCTCCTATCTCATGATTTAAAATCCATAGAGGCCACCGATGATCACACACTACTCATCCACTTGAAGCGGCCACTGGGTGCACCATTACTTATGGGTATCTTGTCCATGCCTTTCACTGCTCCCATACCAATCGAAGTTTTTACCAAGATGAATAACGATCTCACGAAATATGAAGTTGGTACTGGGGCCTACGCTCTTGAAGATTTTGATGTTTCAGAAAGAATACATTTGAAGGCCTTTAATCAATATTTACATCAGCGTTATCCCAATACGGGAGATCGTAATGCTCATGACAAAGGACTCTTGGCCGATGCGAATCGTCCCCTTCCCATGATAAAAAATGTAGAAATAGTCATTGTAAAAGACGATGAAAAAATTTGGAAAAAATTTTTAGATGATCAATATAGTTTCATTGATCTTCCTAGAGAAAAGCACGCTGAAGTCATCGACATCAATGGCTCCTTAAGTAAATCATTAAGCAATAAATGGGTTCTCGATGAAAACCCAGCTTTTTATCAGTGGTTTGTCGAATTTAACATGCAAGATGATGTGGTTGGAAAAAACTTAAACTTAAGAAAAGCAATTTCTTATGCCATCAACTACGATTCATTTATGTCTGAAGTAACTCGCAATGCAGATCAAAAGGCAAATTCTGTCATGCCTCCTGGAGTGTTTGGTTATAACCCCGCCTCTGAATTACCTTATAAATATGATCCCAAGAAGGCGATGGATTTATTAAAAAAAATCAAATGGGATAGCAATAAAATTCTCAAATTTGAAACGAGAAAAGATAGTACGACAAATATTTTATTTGCAAACTTTATAAAAAAAGACCTAGAAAAAGTCGGTATCAAAGTTGAAGTGATTGTTAATAATTTTTCAACCTTCTTGGAAAAAGCGAAGAAAAAGAAAATGCAACTTTGGCAAGGTGGTTGGCTTTTAGACTATCCCGACGCAGAAAACGTGTTGCAACTTTTTTACTCCCCTCTTGGTCATGAAAATGGCCCAAACAAATCGCAATTCAAGAATGCCGAATTTGATCGACTCTTTCATGAAATTCTAGTTTTAGATAACGGCCCAGAGAGATTTCAAAAATTGCAGCAGATGGAGGCCATCATCCACAAAGAACTCCCCATCATCATGTTGTATTTTTCAAAAAATTATTTCTTAGTCAATCAGCAGCTTAAAAATTTTAGGTTCAATGATATTTCTCCAGGATTTTTTAAATATCTTAGATGGCAGTAATTTAGTGATGGCATCATGAAGTCACCCATTTTAATCATTGATCCTTTTGTTAGAGAACCAGTTAACAATTGCTTCAACCGAATGGTGGAAATCTACTACCCACACCCCTGTATGATTTGGCAGCCGGTGGCCCACAGTGGGATTCCTGATTTCAAAACTAGTCATCATTTCATTATTGTACTGGGGAGTGCAAGTCACGTCTTTCATCAAGAACCATGGCACCTTGTATTAGCAAAATATTTACATCAACAACTTAAAAAAAATATTCCAGTACTTGGTATATGTTTTGGACACCAACTGATGGCCAATTACTATGGATCGAAAATTGAGTTTGCTTTTAGTGATGAAAGAAAAATTCTTCAAACAAGAAAAATACAGTTTAAGGAAAAAAAATTCCGGCCCTTGTTAGGAGGAATTTCACATCGTCAAATTGTCTCCTCGCTTGGACGAAACTTAGAATCCCTAATCCCACAAATTAATCATGATTCCGCTACCAATCTCTTTGCTAACGATGCCATACGCCATAAACGACTCCCTTTTTTAGGAGTTCAGCCTCATCTTGAGGCCTCAGATTCATTTTTGAAAAAAGATTGCCAAATAAACAAGAAAGACGTAAGAAATTTATGCTTAAAAGATAGTCAGTATTTTTTAAAAAATTGGCAAAAACTTCTGAGCTAAAATAGGGCACACGACAAATGGACGTAGATCTTAAAAATTATATTGATCAAACTTTACTAAAACCTGAGACCACGCTTGAACAATTTCAAAATTTTTTTAAAATTTGTAATGAATATAAATTTTATGGTGCTTGCTTTCCAAGTTCACTTCTTGAAACCGCAACATCCCTTCTCTTGCCTGAAATCAAAAAAATTGTTGTCATCGGTTTCCCCCATGGAAATCAGCACCCCAATAGCAAATTAAGAGAGTGCGAGTCGGCACTTGAGTTGGGAGCTGACGAAATTGACATGGTTTTTAATATCGGTTTTTTTTTAAGTAAGGAATTCCCAAGAGTAGAACAAGAAATTGCAGCGATTGCTTCAAACGTGAAATCATTTGGAAAATCAAAACTATTAAAGGTTATTATTGAGAGCTCGCTCTTGTCATTAGAGCAAGTGGAAGCGGCCACCAAATTGGTAGGGCAAAGTGGTGCCGATTTTATCAAAACCTCGACTGGATTTGCAGGAGGTGGTGCCACATTAGAAGTTGTCTCAACCATGAAAAAATTTGCACCACCTCACTTAAAAATAAAAGCGAGCGGCGGAATTAAAACAAGACAACATGCTATTGATTTTATCAATGCTGGCGCAAGTAGACTGGGCACTAGTTCGGGTATGGAAATTTGCAGTGCCTCAAAGCTTCAAGTTGATGTTCTCAATTCTACAAATTCTACAAAATCTACAAATTCCTACTGATCCCCTTCGTTTCAAAAGTGACTAATACTTAGACACCTCCACGGCAACGATACGTTTATTTTTCATACATCATTCTCTAGATCATTGAATTAAAAGTAATTACCGGCCGGCAAGCTGTTTGCAATATTTACATACTATAGAAACGCATTCGAGGCAAATTAGATGAAAAACGTAAAATATATTTCCACCTTATTTTTCTTCTTTTCGTTAAACCTCTTAAATTTTGGTTGTTTTTCCATTGAAAGCAAAACGATAGATTCCGAGGCGGTCACCGAAGAATTTACGACGGAAGACAATAATAGTAATTTCCAAGGATATTGGATGAGTACCCCTCAAACGATTGATGTTACAAATACTGCAAAAGAAGATGCTTATTATGCAAAATATGAAATCTCGCGATCTAATGCAAACGTGTTTCAAAATCAACTCGATAACAGTCGTTGCCAGTATTTAAATGAGCATAAAATAGAGGATTTAACAACTGATGCCAAACTAGTTCTTTATGGTTATTTTTCGCAAACTAAGTACTTTCTCATTGCCAACATGGAATATACCGTTGAAGCAACGAATGAAAAAATCTCTTGCGCTTTTGCTTTAGGTAGAGGGCCTTACGAAACTGTAGGTGCAAATTATGTTTATCTTTCAGATATCAATTCTTCCTTTACTGCCATCTCTACTCAGGAAGGAAACTTCAAGTTAAATTTCAATTAATTTTTGAAGGGAAAAATTTATGAGTAAGATCGCTTTCACTTTTGAAATCTGTTTTGTAAAATAAATCATGAATACAAATCCCCACCTCCCACAACTTGAAAAATTCTTTCGTTTGCAAAAAGAATTCCTAACCAAGAGCACACATCTTGGACTTAAGGTTCGATCCCCCATTGAAAACTCTTTATTGCTGCAAACAGATGATTCCGGGGAGATTGATCTTTATTTCAGTGCTATCATTCACGGCAATGAAGTCATAGGCCTCTACTTAGTTAATGAAATTTTAGATCAAATTTATAATAAAAAAATTACCTGCCAACTAAATATCCTCATCACTCTTGGAAACTTGCCGGCCTTTCTGCTTAATAAGCGGTTTCATATCAAAGACATGAATCGACAATTTTTAAGTAAATCCACCAATAGATCAGAACTCCTTTATTCCGAACAGCAACGCGCCTGGGATATGGAAAAAATGATCACTGATTTTAAAATTCCACCGCGTGCGATTTTTGATATTCATCAAACAACGGCAGCGAGTGAAACACCATTTCTAATGGTTCGGGAGCATGCCGCCACCATGAAATGGTGGAGTGAACTCAACACTTCTTGGCCTCTCATTTATTATCCATCAAATCAAATTTTTTCCAACGAGGGCGCTTCGCTTAGCACCCTGTGTTCAGAATATAATATCCCAGATATTACCCTTGAGCTCGGACAAGCGGGATATCATTACGACTTGTTTATGGGTGCTTGGAAGTTAATTGAGCAAATGCTTTCTCTTCCAAAAGATTATTGGAGAAAGACGCTTGCGAGTGAAAAAAATTTCGATCTCGATTATTATTTAAATTTAAAGAAAAAAAATAATAAAATCTACAAAGAATTAGGAATTCATCAAAAAAAATCTACCGAACATTACCTAGTAGAAAATCTAAAAAATTTTACTTTTTTGCCCAAAGGAACTCCTATTTCCTCTCTTGAACATGAAAAAATATTAACAAAAGAAGACGTATTTCTTTTATTTCCAAAATACGGAGACTACCAAAAAACGACCAACGAATTATGTCGTTTTCTCTCCCCTATGAACTAATTTCCCTATATACTGATCTCAATTTAAAATCAAATTTCTATTGGGATGTGACTATGCCATTTGTAATCAAGTTTTTATCCGTTTTATCATTTTTCATTTTCTCACATTTATCTTTTTCCTTTGATCAAAGTGTAGATTTTGAAACGGCCATCAAGCGACAAGAAAATTATTCTTATGCCTATTTAAAGAAAAATATTTCGCCACCTGGCACCCAACCGGGATTTGTCGTCGCCTCCCCGTCTACTCGTGATCCAGATTATTTTTTCCATTGGGTGAGAGATGCAGCACTAGTGATGGATGTTTTGCAGGCCTATGAAAAAAATCAAATCAAGCGAGATCAGTATCTACAAAATTATGTTAAATTAGAATCTTCGCATCAAAAGAAAAATAAATTAACTGACCAAGGCGAACCTAAATTTTTGAAAAATGGGGAAGCCTTTTTTGGCCCATGGGGCCGCCCTCAAAATGATGGGCCTGCTCTGAGGGCGCTAACTAACATCCATTTTGCTAAAAGTTTGTACGACCGCAATCGTGCTGCAGCCGAGCAGCTGTACCGACCTGAATTACCCGCTAATTCACCGATCAAAATCGATCTTGAATATGTTTCCCATCAGTGGGCCAATCCGGATTTTGATCTCTGGGAAGAAGTAAAAGGAACCCACTTTTTTACACGCATAGTGCAATTAAAATCACTAAAAGAAGGGGCGATGATTGCTAAAAAATGGGGAGATCCTGAGGCCGCGAAGTGGTACGCTACGCAACAAAATAAAATCCTAGAGCAAATGATTCAATTTTGGAGCGAAGATCAAAAGCAAGTATTTTCCACAATTAAACAAGTGGGAGGTCGCACTGAAAAAGTTTCTCACTTGGATGCTTCCATTATTTTGGCCTCTTTTTTTAGAGAACCAAAGGAAAGTTGGTCATTTAACGATGAAAGAATCATGCTTACATTTTTTAAATTGATTGATGTTTTTAAAAAACTTTACCCCATCAACAAAGATTCGCTTGTCGCCCAGAAATTAAATCCTACGTGGCCCGAACTTGGAGTTGCCATCGGCAGATATCCTGAAGATGTATATTTTGGAGGACAACCTTGGTATTTATTAACTAGTACTTTTGCAGAATTTTGCTACCGAAATGCCAATGCTTTAAACAAGACCTCTCAGAGAACAATAAATTTCAAAGATTCAAATTTGAAACTGATATCCCAAAAATATCTAAAAGATCTTAACGCACCTTCTTGGAAAAAGTTGGGTGACGAATTTTTAGCACGTTCCATCTTTCATGCTGGTGCGGCAGGTGAAATGGCCGAACAGTTTGATAAGGAATCGGGATCCCCTCTAAGTGCCGTCCATTTGAGCTGGAGCTACGCTGCTTACTTAAGTGCGATGAATTGGCGTAAGAAACTTTGATAGGATTTTACGAAAAAATAAATATCAATCATGATGGACAAAGATTTAAGAACTTCGAAGAGTTTGGATTTAAAGATAATTTCAGCAAAATTTGCCAGTTTTAGAAAAATTCAGAAATAGATTAGTATTTAATAATGATGAATTTAAAAATTTTCCTAATTCTTATTTTAGCTCTCATTTCTCAAGAATCGCGGACTTGTCCCGATTTATTTTTGCCCTATAATGGGGCCGAAAATGAATACTTACAAGGTATTCTTGATAAGAATAGATTTTCAAATTATCAAGAGCTTTATCTTCATTACTACAACCAACTTAAGGAAGTAAATGGGGAAAAATTTTCATTTCAATCGGTAGTGATTGCCTTTTCTGAGATCTCTGACGAGACTATGAGTGAAATTTTTCGAGTCTTTAATTACTTTAAAGATGAACCAGAGGGTCCCAAAAATCTCCTAACACTCATGAGAAAGTACGACGGGTTCATTGGTCCTATTGATGATAAGAAAAGAATAGCTTTAGCGAATCGATGGAGAAATCATTTTGGAATTCACCTTGCTCTAACGGCATTTAAAAATAAAAAATATCTAGAAGTTAATTTTTCTAGATTTTTTGGGAGCCCTGAAGAGTTGACTAAAGAGAAATATTTACTATTTTTTAATCAATTTCAATCCCTTAATTTTGATGACAAAGTTAAATTCTTAAGTTTGCTAAGAGATGGAACTTTAGTAGATAGATCACAAGAGGTGGGCGTTACTTTCTCAAGCAATGAGTATCCATTTAGAATGCAAGAGCTTTTATCAACTTTAATTTTTTCCTTTAACTGGTCAATCGAAAAGATTTTTGAACGTGCCGCTGACTTAGATAATTTTTGGGCAATGATTGAATCCTTCTCCGATCCACGATATGACCAACAAAAAAACCTACTTAAAATTCCTGTGACCAACAGAGATAAATTGAAATGGAAAATTTCAAGATTTACCAGCGCTAGTTACTTTACCTTTTATTCAAATAATCGGATGAATACAGAAAAAATTCAAAATCTATTTGCTCGGTATTTTTCAGCTCCGTATGACAAGCTATATAATAAAATTTTATCTATGCTTGATGCATCGGTTTCAACCGGAATACCGCTGAATGTCGAAGAGATAGATAAAATTAATTAAACCTCCAACTCAGAGGATCTTTTTTCCTTTTTTTGCGCTCATTATGTTCTAGTAAAATTGATGATAAACTAATCAAAGCGATCAGAACAAAACCAATTTATTTTCCTTGGGTAGTATATGAAATCAATTAGTATTTTTTTCCATTTCTCATTAATCTTAATTCTACACAACACTGCTCACGCAAGCATTTTCAGTTTTTGTAGCTTTTTTACTGTAAAAACAAACTATATATAGATCGTAACGAAAATAATTTCAGTTATCTAGCATTTTATGTTGGCCTTTTGTGATTTTTATTTAACAATAGTTAAATGGAAAATAAAAAACAAACCCCTCACGAACAAAAACTAAAAATAGTAAAATCTTACTTGAA
>JARXAH010000013.1 GCA_029865945.1 Bacteriovoracaceae bacterium
TTCTGGGTAATTTTTTCGCCAATCACCTAGCTCAGTTTTTAATAAATTCAGTTCTTCCATGGATTCTCCTTTTCGTTTCATTTAAAAAGATAATCGCATGAACCAAATCTATAATTTAAGCTTGCTTACCGGAAGGACACGCATTATTGGTCGTTCGTAGGCTTTAATTAATGGCTTAAGTTGACACGTTTTCGGAAAATCATTCGGTCTGCATATGAGGATCACTGCTTAAAAATAAAAATTTCTACCAACTTAATCCACAGATCATCGAATTTAGTCCACTGCCAATTCCTAGCATGAGAATTTTATCATTCTTTTGAAATCGATTATTTTCAGCTGCTAGCATGAAAGTCGCGGGAAGTGCGACTGAGCCCATGTTGCCGTAGGTTTCAAAAATACTCCACATTTTCTTCGCATCTAATTCCAAGAGCTGTGTGCTCGCCATTTCATGAGCGCGTCCCACTTGATGCATAAAGAGGTGCTGATAATTTTTGGTCCAATCAAAACTCATCGCTTTCTCTTTTGCTTGTGAAAGATTTCGCCAATGAGATTGCGCTAACTCAAGGCCTTGTTTCAATAATTCTTCGGCGTCCGTTTCCATCCACATGCCGTCACGATTTCCATCTCCCTGACATAAATAAGTGGCGCGGGTGTGGGCCTGAGAATGGGAAAATTCCAATTTTGGCTTATTAGTATGCATTTGAGATGGGCCAAGCAACCATGCGGCCGCACCGGAGCCGATGGTGAGGGAGGCAAAAGATTTTTTTAAATCTTGCCTGGAAATTTGATCAATATTTTTAAGGCCCTTGAGGGTATGGTCAAGCAAGGGAAGTGAATTTTCTCCCGAACAAATAAGGGCGTAGCGAATCTGTCCACTCTCAATTAACTGGGCCGCCAACTCAGTGGCCGACATAAATCCCAAACAGGCATTGGATAAATCAAAGTTTCGACAATGAAACGAAAGCCCACTTAGGAAATGCACGCGAGAGGCGGTGGAAGGCTCCAAGCAATCGCGGCTTACACCCGCATAGATGAGCAAATCAATTTGATCAAGGGAGATAGAATTTTGATTTAATCGATCCATGATGGGAGAAGTAGCTTTCGTCGCTAAATCACTCGGAAGAGTTACTTTGGGATAAATTCCTCGCTGCTTGATCCCCGTCATGAGCTCTAGTCGTCCCTCAGAGAGGTGGAGCTTTTCATAGAGTTCCCTTAGCTGCGACTCAATGAACTCAGTTGTCATCCAATCACTGGGAGGTAAAAAATTCCAGTCAACGAGCGCCACGTTTGTGTAAGTAAAATTCATAATTCGGATTCTAAGGTGGCCGCCTGTTTTAGTCAAAATTGGAATTTAATTCCAGGGCATGGGAGACACGCTGCCCATTTTTTAAGTCTATTTATAATTTGTCGACAAGGAGAATGATTCTATTGATGTTTTAAGGAGTGAACATGATTCATAGTTTGTCAGAGTTTAAATTCTTCAAATCTTTTCGCCTACCTGTGGAATCAGGTGATGATATTCACTGCGTTGTGGAGCAAGAAAGTGACGGAACGACAGAACACGGTGAATACGTAAAAGATGCCAAGCTTACTGATATTTCAGTCACTGGTTTGGGATTTAAAAGTTTAGCGCGCTTGCAATTAGGCGATGAACTCACATTTTCCATTCAACATAAAAAATTGCGCTTTGATGTTTTTGGAAAAATTGTTCGCGTCATGGGTGATTCCATGAAAGAAGGGCAACTCAGTTACGGTGTGGAAATTAATGAACCTGATGACCGTGCGAAACTTCACCGCTTCATTGGGCAAATCGTCAATTTTTTTACTCACGATCGAATCAAGCAGTGCTTGCGCGACATCGCCCTCTCAGAGCAGTACAGCGATATGAGTGAAGGCTTCGAGATGCTCTCCCTTATGTTTTCTCTTTTTAAAGACATCACCGAATTTTCCAAGAAAGAAGGATTTGTGGCCAATGTGGTGGAAGAATTGGTGCGCGTACTTAAGGCCCAAAAGGCCTTTGTTTATTTAATCAACGTAGAAAATAATGAACTAGAGGCCGTAGAGGCCAATGGTGTTCCAGATAAAAAATTATATAAATTTGATTTTAGAAAAGGGCTTCCAGGATATGTTTTTACGACAGGACTATCCATTAACATTGATTCAGTAAAAAAAGTTCACTTTCTTGAGACCTCTCAACTTCCAGGAGAGGCGCCGCGCTCGGTCTTAGCTTACCCTTTACATAACCGCGAAGATAAAGTGATTGGTGTTTTAGAAGTTCAAAATAAAATGGGCGAAGAGCGCTTCACAGAGGAAGATGAAAAAGTTTTTCGCTTAATGGCCTTAGTGTTTTCTTGCTTTTACGCTCAGTACAATCCCGTTTCTGAAAAATCTATGGTGCGAAGATTTTCTGCTCCCAATGCACGTCAAATTATTTATATCGGACGCTCTGAGAGTACAACGTTGCTTAGAAAATCGATGACCAAGATGAAAGATTATCCTGGATCGATTACGGTTATGGGAGAGCGCGGCGTGGGAAAAACTTTGTACTCTCACATTATTCACGCTGAGGGGCACCGGGCCAATCAAGAATTTGAGTCCATTGATTGTCGATATTTTGATGATAAAAAAACAGAAGAAATGATTTTTGGCGGCGAAAAAGATTTGGGCGTTTTAAAGCGCTGCGTGGGCGGAACCGTATGCCTAAAAGACGTATCGTTTTTGCCTATGCATCTTCAAGAAAAATTATTGCTGGTCCTAAAAGAGAAAGGTCAGAACCGGGAAAATTATGTCAGGCCACGCATCATCTTCACCACATCGAGAGATTTAAAAGTGGCGATGGAAGAAAAACATTTGCACCCGGATTTGTTTGATGAGATGTCGCAGTTTATTGTTCACATCCGTCCGCTAAGGGAGCGCAAAAAAGATTTACAAGAATTGATGGATTATTATTTGCTTAAAGAAAGTAAGGCCCACGGATTTATTCCCAAAGTGTTGAGTGATGAATTGCGAGAAAGATTTAGCGATTATGATTGGCCAGGAAATGTGCACGAACTGAGGAACGCGATTTCTCGCTTGGTGCTTTATAATTCTAAGCATCACGTCATCACAGAAGTGAATGAAGAATCCCTTCCGATTTTAGAAAATCCGATCAAGCCGCAAATTGCGGGATCACTTCCTTACGTCAATGATTGGACTATTGATTTGAAAGATCGCGTGTTGCTCGTAGAGCGAGAAATGGTGCTCACGGAAATAAAACGCCACAAAGGAAATAAATCCAAGGCCGCCAAAGAAATGGGAATTAGTCGGGAAGCGCTTCGCAAAAAATTAATTTCTAGTGGTGAAGTGCTTGCACGTCTCACTGGCAAGAAGGTCAATAGTGAAGGGGACGTAGAAGATAATGTGGCCGCAATGAATGCAGGAAATAGTAAAAATAATCGTCCCGTTTCAAAAATTGACGGAAGAATGGATCGAAGAAAAGTTGCTTAAAATTTTGAGCGTAAGTAAGGCAGTACGTGGGAAATATAACTCACTCCTTCAGATTTTCTCGTATTGGCAGGAAGGTGATGGGAAATACCACAAAATTCTATTTCTCCCTCTTCATTAAACTGTAGGGTGCTAACATAGTCATTGTTGCCCATGACGAGAATTCCTTCTACTTCACCCGTTAATTCATTGAAGACGGGAGATCCAGAGTTTCCTGAGTAGGAATCAAGATTGGCATAGAAAATATTTTGATCCAACTTGGTGACGACTGCCCCGTTTGAAATTTTTTGTGGAAGTCCTGAGGGATGCCCAATCACTAAAACTTTTTCGCTTACACCGATGGAGCGAGTGGTCGTTCTTAGCTTCAAGGGCATTCGGTCAACCACTGGGCGATCTAAACGAACGATCGCAAAATCCCTAAAGGTTTTACTTTGGGAACTAGCAATAATATTTTTGCAGCGATAAATATTTTTTTCTTTGAGCTGAATATTTTCGCCATTGAGATCTTGTGAACTCGTCGTGTAGTCAAAGGCCCATAGAAAATTTTTGCAATCGTCTTGAGACTTAATGCAATGTCCTGCGGTCACTAAGATATCTTTTCCGACTAAAAATCCTGAACATTGACTGGCGGTGGGCTGGTTGGCAAATCTCTCCATTCGGCAAATGCCAGTATCTTTAAGTTTAAGGGATTGAAGAGAAAAATTTTTAATATTTTTTTCTTCGTTTTGTCCTTGGTTTTGTCCTTCATTTTGTTCTTGATCGGTTTTTAAAATCAGCTCCTTCGGATCAATTTGGGCGGCCACTGAGCGGGCCAAAATTTGAAAGCCCAGGTTGGGAAATAAAAAGGGTTCGGTGCGATTATCGTCGCCGTAAATAACTGTTGGCCGTTTATCGCCTGCCAAAGATTTTAAGGAAAGTGTGGCGAGAGATAGGAAAAGTAAGCAGATCCCTTTGGTTGTATTCATTCTTAAATCCTTTTCACTTTTGTGAAGAGCTAATCATTAGCTATGTAGAATTGTCGGAAATGAAAGGGGAGTTGTTAATAAACATTTACTTACAAAAATGGTTTCATCTTTGAAGTAAGTATTAATTGGAAAGTTGATTAATCAAGTAAAAGGAATAGGCCGGTTCTTCATAAGGATGATTTAATTTCAACGCGGCAATAACTTCGTTAATCTTATTTTTTGCACACACCATTTCAACTTTGAACTCAATTACTTTTTCTAATTTATTTATCTCACCAATGTAAGGCCTACTTTCTTTTAAAGGTTCGAACTGTCCTACTCCTGGTGTTTCAAAAGAACAGCGTTGATAGTTTCCCATCACACCACCTCCAGCAGCAAACATCGCCTCTTTTACTTTTTCTTTTTTATCTTCTGGAACATAAAAAATAATTTGATAAAGCATATTAATTTTCCTTTTAAAATAACTGTACAGATTTAATCAGCGTTTCGTCATTGAAATGACTTCTTTTTTGTTATTTTATTTTAGACGATTAATGAACTCAAAACATTTACAAGTCTTTTCATCAAATTTGATAATGAATGAATCGTTCGTTTGCAACGCTATATGCCAAGGAGGTGCTAATGCTTGTGAAATCTTTTAAGGTGATCGTTACTCTACTTTTTTTGTCTAGCTCTTTAACAAGTTATGCTTGTCTAGAAGGATTAGAAAATGAAGGTATCGTTCCAAAAAACAATTTAAAAATTTATGCCAACCAAAAATCCAGCAACGGTTTGACGGAACAAATTTTTAACAAAATTATCGATGATTTATCTGCCATCTATGCTCCTGTTATTGCAGAGCGAGGCGGAAAATTAAAAGTGATGCGTAAGTGGACGGACCCTACGGTTAACGCTAGTGCCATTCAAAAAGGTGGTAACTGGGTAGTTAACATGTACGGCGGTTTAGCTCGTCATGATGCCGTTACTCCCGATGCATTTGCGCTCGTGATGTGTCATGAGCTTGGACACCATCTAGGTGGTTTACCCAAAGTAAAAAGTTTTTTTGGTAGCAGATGGGCATCCAATGAAGGACAGTCAGATTATTTTGCTTCATCAAAATGTATAAGAAAATATTTTGATGCTCATCCAGTTGAGGTGACGGCGACTGTTCCCGCCAAAGTTTTAGATAAGTGTGCATCAGTATGGGGACAAAGTGATGATTATAAAATTTGTGTACGAGGCGCCATGGCCGGTAGTTCTCTTGCGAATTTACTTGCGATCTTAGGAAGTAAGCCTTTACCTAAATTTGATACGCCTGATATTAGTGTGGTTACCGCAACTAATGATGCTCACCCAGCTGCTCAGTGCCGCTTGGATACTTATTTTCAAGGATCTTTGTGTAGTGTTTTAGATACGGTTGATTTTAATAATAAAGAAGAAAAAACTGGCTCTTGTTACGTAGCTACAGGTGTGAGCTTAGGTTCACGTCCTCTTTGTTGGTATAAGGCCGCCAAAATTAAATCGCCTTGGAGTTTTGATAGAGCAACTCTGGCCGCAGCTCAAAACTAGTTTTATTTTTTTTCAGAAAGGGAGGAGATTTTCTCCCTTTCTGTTTCTCTCACTTACTGCCTTTAATTATGGGCACCCATCAACTGCCAAGTAAGTGTATCAATTGTTTTTAGAAATACACCGATAGAATGAAGGTATGATTTCTAAAAACACATTTAAGTTAACTGTTCAACTACCAGTGAAATGGACAGAAATATTTTTCTCATTACTTATCATAAATTTTTTATCTAGCTGCTCCATGCCTGGCGAATCAAAAAATACCCAATTATTAAATAAAGTGACCGGTGGAGTGAGAAGTGAATTGGAACCTACTCCTGATCCCAATGCCTCTCCCACACCAACACCAACTAATCAACCCACCAATCAAGCTACTCCTACAAGCACTCCTAACTCGAGCGGCGGTAAGGCACCTCCCAATCGAACTTCCAATTATGGCAGCATGGATCCCGGTGGTTACGACGGAATAGGAACACCAAAAGAAGAAGTACCCATTAGAGTCATTTTTTTTAAAAGTGGATCGAGCTCTTTTGTGACTCAGTCTGAGGCCGAATCCAAAGCTCAAGAATATTTAATTCGATTGAATAACGCAGTAACGGTTGATGGATATCGTTACTTGAAATTTAAATTTTTGAATCCCAATGTGGTGGCAGAAATTATTGATGACCCTGCAGAATACATCGGAACCGTAAATTCTATTAATACCATTCGATCAAAATATGGGGTCACCAATGCTATTACCGTAGCGATCAATCATAGCTTCAGCGGTGGTTTATTTGGTGTGGCATCAGGAATTTTTGAAACGTTAAGTACGAGGCCAACTTTTGTGATGGGAAATGATTACTATATTCTAGGATATGTGGGTACCCTCGCCCATGAGATCGGACATGTATTGGGGGGGTCTCATACCGCAGCTACGGGAATAGGTAGTGGTCAGTATAATTGGTGCGATTATGTTCCGGAAGTATCAGGAATTTGTCCGGTGACTACCTATTACACGCGCCCGGGGCAAGCTATTAATCCTTACGTCTCCACGGTCAACGGTCAAAAATGGGGAATCGCTTATAATTTAGAGTGGTTTACTGGGGTACCTTTTTCTGAAGAATTGTTGAATTTTTGGACCGAGGGGTATGACGTTGCTTATAGTAAAATATTAGCTCTCTATCACAAGCAATTTAAAAATTAATTTATGAAATATTTTTATATCATTATATCGCTCCTTTTTTTTACCCAAAACTTTTTAACCCAAAAATTATTTGCGCAAATAGATACTGAGAATGAGTACTTATTAATTTTGCAAGATTATCACTTGCCTCGCTGGAGCGAAAAAGTAGTTAATGGTGAAAAACAAGAAATTCGAAAATTTTTAGTTGATGCGTGGAGGAAAGATTTAGTTATTCAATATAAAAATCTAACCGACCCTCAAAGAGAAATGGTTTATGAGGTGCTCTCCAAAAAAGCGATCGTGAACCTGGGGTATTTTGCCGAATTAAAAAATTCCTATTTGGCGCCAGAGGAGAGAGCCATTTTTGCGGCCGCTAAAAACCAAATGCTCAATTTGCCTCCTGATGATCGCTCGCCTTACTGGAGTTTTTTTTCCAACACAGGATCCATAGATGGCGTTGATGTTTTGGTTTCAGAATTGAAGCAATCTCTTGGCCAAGATAAACCTCATGTTGAGAAATCCCTGGCCGATTTATTGTTGATAAGTTTTGAAGGTATTGATACCAAATCTTATGGGCCACCAGAACAAAAATCTATTTTTTATGCCCCGAACTTGGATCGTCCTTACTTTAAAAAAGAAAATAAGGAATTATTTTTAAAGAAATTAAATGAATTCGATAGCGTAGTAACATCTATCATCGAATCCAAAAAATATGTCGCTCGCTATCCTGATTTGCATAAGTATTATCAAGAGACAGGTAAAAGAATTTCTTCTTTAAAAGAAGAAAAAGTTTTAGTGACAGATAGCTCCGAAAAGACCTCCAATGGAAGCGCTACGCCGGGGCGATCCATTGCTTCGCAATCCAACGGGGATGGAAAAGTTAGCGATTCGACTACTAGCGAAAGAGCAAAAAGAGATCCTGCCGAGGAATCAAATAGTATTAAGAAAGTTGAATCTGATGAACCGAGTGATGATTATTTTAAGTGGATTCTTGTCGTTTTATTTATTATTCTCATAATATTTAGTTATTTCTTTTTTAAAAAACAAAAATAAATCTTAAGAAAATTTTTTGAACTATTGAATCGTGGGGTTGATGTGAGATGTATTGCCTTAGAAAATGGACGTTTTTATGATCGTATCGTTGATGATCCAAAAATAAATGAATTTCAAAATGTAAAAATTCAAATTAAAGCGATTAGTTTTAATCCCATCGATGCCCAGATAAAGCGGGGTATGTCGGAATCTAAATTGGCGGCCTCTTCCATCTTGGGGAGAGAATGCGCTGGTATCATTACTGAAACGAGTGCAGAGGTAAAAAATTTTAAAGTAGGAGATAAGGTCTGCGTCTATGTCTCCAACATGGGGTCAAACGGCACTTTTGCAGAATTTGTGACAGTGCCATCAAAAATCATTTGTAAGATTTCGGGAGATATTTCCCTGGAGCAAGCGGCGACACTTCCATTGAGCTGCACGGCCTTGCAGGCAGTAGAGAGAGCGAAAATTCGGCCTGAGCATTCGATCTTTCTTGCAGGTGGAGCAGGAGGCGTAGGCTCTGTGTTGGTTTCATTATTGAAACTCTATCCTCACGCAAAATTATCGACCACCTTTGGGAGTAGTGAGAGTCGTGAAAGACTCCTTAGATTAGGGCTAGAAGAAGATCAAATTTTTGATTACCGAACACCGGATCAGGATTTGATGAAGAAGTTATTGGACTTCAATGGTGGGCACGCTTTTGATATCGTTTTTGATACGGTGGGAAATAACCTATCAAAAATTTGTGCCGAAATTTTGCAACCCTTTGGGAAATACTTGGACATCACTGCCTTTACGACAGCTGAGGCCCGAGAAGTACTTTTTGATAAGGCCGCAGAAATCCACTGTATTGCCAATTATGCCTATGGTTATTGGCGCGAATCAGCATCATTTTACTCTAATATTGGTAAATACGCAGAAATGATGGCCGAGCTTTTCGCTCTAATCAATGATGGAAAATTGCCACCCCCAGAAGTTGAAATCGTAGGCGGTTTCTCTTCTGAAACGGTTTCGCTTGCACTTGAGAGACTTGAGCAAAATAAAAGTTTTGGTAAGAAATTAGTCATGAGCGTTTAGGCTTTTTCAGCGACCCCTTTAGCAATCTTTGCCTAGTGCCTCTACGTCATTGAACTTGGTAAAAAAATTCCCGATAAAGAGAATATGAAAAAGGGAATAACTTTATTTATATTACTCTACTTCGCCATGAGAGCATTTTCATTATTTAATGCCCATGCCTCCATTGTTTACGATGCCCACTCATTTAAAAAATTTAAATTTCCCCAGAGAAATTACTCTGTCATCGTCAAAGAAGAAGGATATTTTCCCGATCAAATTGTGGTCTTCGAGGGAGAACAAGTTCGATTTTTTGTGACGGCCGTCGCGAACAAAGATCTCTGCTTTATTATCAAAGATCACAATCTTTTTATGTCTGCAAAAAAAAATACGGTGAGTGAAAGTGATGTAACGTTTACTAAATCTGGAATTTATGAATTTTATTGTCCCAACTTTGCTCATAAGGGGCGAGTCATAGTGCTTGGAAAAGAGCAGCAAGAAAAAATTAATATTAGCATCGATAAGTCTAGCCAACGTTTACCTGCCTCCATGGATGCAACTGATAGCTGGATCCCTCGTGATTATTGATGTGAATTTTGAGAATAGAAAATGAGTGTTTTTAATGAGGCCATCAGAAATTTTCTCTCTCCCATCAATCAATTTCTAGACGACGAAAAAATTACCGAAATCATGATCAATGGCCCCAAAGATATTTTTATTGAAAAAGATGGCGTGCTCATCAAGACGCCCGCAAAATTTCATGATGAAGATGATTTACGCTCTGCTGTTCGTGCCATCGCTCAATCCGTGGGCCGCATAATTGATAATGAGCATCCCTATCTCGATGCTTATATGACCGATGGCTCGCGCGTGGCCGTGATTATTCCGCCACTCGCTAAGGCCGGAACGATTGTGACGATCAGAAAATTTTCCGCCAAAAAATTAGGCCTCAAAGATCTCATTGATAAAGGATCTTTAAGTAAGGAAGCCGCTCGCTTTCTTGATATTTGTGTTTACCTTGGAAAAAATATTTTAGTATCCGGCGGAACGGGTTCAGGAAAAACCACGATGCTCAATGTTCTGGGGCAACGAATTCCTGCAGGCCAGCGACTCATTACCATTGAAGATTCTCTCGAGCTACAAATAGACGCCAATCACGTCGTCAATCTTGTTAGCCGAAAAGCTGATCCGGGAAAAAATTTAGAGGCCATTACCATTCGCAATCTCGTGCACTCGGCGATGCGGATGCGGCCAGATCGCTTAGTTGTCGGTGAGGTGAGGGGAGATGAGGCCTTAGACTTGGTGCAAGTGATGAACACAGGTCACCATGGAAGTATGGGGACGATTCATGCCAATAATCCTAAAGACGCCTGTATCAGACTTGAAATGTTGTGCTTGCTTGGCGATACCAAAATTCCCGCCGAACTTATGCGCCTCATGATTAGTAGTGCGGTGCAAGTTATTGTCCATTGTGAACGACTCCCCGATGGATCGCGGCGCACGCTCGCGATCTGTGAACTTTTGGGACTTGATGCTTTAAAAAATTATGTAGTAAAAGATATTTTCCGATTTGTGCAAAAAAATAAAGACACGCAAACGGGAAAAATTGAAGGGGAAATTGTTCCTTGCGACTATGTGCCAAGTTTTTTTGAAGAAATACGGGTCAATAAGTTGCCATTTCCTAAGGAAAATTTTCAAGGCCCAAGTTGGGTTACGGCCTTGAAGAAGTCCGCTTGATCACTTATAATAGGGATCCATAACCATCCTAGGAAAAAAAATTATGAATTCACCTATAGCTTCCATTGCTTCCATTAAATCAAGACAGATATTAGATTCAAGAGGAAATCCCACAGTCGAGTGTGATGTCATTTTGCAAAATGGAATTATGGGCCGAGCTGCCGTTCCTTCAGGCGCTTCCACTGGCAGTCGAGAAGCGATCGAACTTCGCGATAACAATCCTAAAGAATATTTAGGAAAAGGTGTTACAAGGTGCGTGCAAAATATTACGGAAGTCATCGCACCAAAATTAGAAGGCATGGATGTCACCAAGCAAGAAGAAATTGATCGACTCCTTTTAAATTTAGATAACAGCAAAAATAAATCCCACCTCGGTGCCAACACTTTACTCGCTGTTAGTATGGCCTGCGCACGTGCGGGAGCATTGAGTGTGGGCAAACCCCTTTATCAATATTTGCGAGAAAATTTAGAATGCCCCACTTGGGGAAATGCCCAAGAATATATCATGCCCATGCCACTCATGAATGTGATTAATGGTGGTGCCCACGCAGCCAACAATTTAGATATTCAAGAATTTATGATCGTTCCGCGATTAGCGGCGCCTTTCTCGCGAAACTTACAAGCAGCAGTAGAAGTTTTCCATCACTTAAAGAAAATCTTAAGTGATCAAAAGCAAGCAACTAATGTGGGTGATGAAGGGGGATTTGCTCCGGATTTTGCGTCCAACGAAGCGGCGCTAGAAGTTTTATTACAATCCATCACTAAGGCGGGATATCAGGCGGGTAAAGATATCTATTTATCTCTCGATTGTGCGGCCAATGAATTTTATGATTCCACCAAAAAGCTCTACGTCCTCGAAGGAACTCATGAAAAAACTTCGGGGGCGATGATTGAATACTATCAATCACTCGTGATGAAGTATCCTCTCTACTCTATTGAAGATGGACTAGAAGAATCAGACTATGAGGGATGGAAGTTGTTGCAAAGTAAGTTAGGTGGAAAAATTAATTTAGTGGGTGATGATTTATTTGTCACCAATGTTGATATTCTCGCTCAAGGAATAAAAGAAAAATGGGCCAATAGTATTCTCATTAAGCTCAACCAAATTGGTACATTAACAGAAACGTTGAGGACGATGGAGCTTGCGAAAAAAAATCATATGAAAGCGATCGTAAGTCATCGCAGCGGTGAGACGAGTGATACGTTTATAGCTGACCTCGCAGTGGCCACAAATTGTGGACACATTAAGACAGGTTCCGCGAGTCGAGGAGAGCGAATAGAAAAATATAATCAGTTGCTCAGGATCGAAGCGGAGTTGGGAGCGAAAGCTCAGTACCCACAGAAATAAGCTGAAATCATTTTCGTCATTGATAAAATTTCAGTCTTAAGCGATCCTTAAAGATATGTTTAAGCTATTATATTTTTTTGTAACATTTTTATTACTTCAAAACGTTTCATTCGCGAAACGCTTTTCTAATCAATATTTAGAATTCGATTTGCCTCCCAGTTGGGATTGTGTGCTAGAAGGCTCAGAGTGGGTCTGTCAAAGCGGCAACGATAATCGAAAAAAAGAAGCGATTGTCATTTTCGCTGCTAAGAAAAGAGGGAGTAGGGATACCCTTGATGAATATCAAAGTTTTTTAAAAAAGCAGAAAACATTTAATCTTCCTGGCGGTAAAGTTCAAAACTCTGATGCAAAATATTCCAAGATGGTGGAGATCAATGGACAGCGTTGGGTAGATGCTTTGCATTTGGCGTCCGAAATTCCTGGCTTTTATACTCGCTACCTCGCCTCCGTGAAAGAAGACTTAGGAGTCGTTGTTACTTTTTCTGTTTCTCAAGATATGTACAATCTTTATCAACCCGTTTTTGAAAAAATGATCAAAAGTATTAGAGTATTTAGGCAAGGTACTGGAAACTTGCCGGCAGCGAAAATCGCTGGAGCTGGTGGCCGAGGAGGCGAGGAAGGCCTAGAAGGCTCAGTCGTTGTCAACGAAGATGATGTGATTAATATTAAAAAACCTAAGAAAGAGTCTGGTAGCAGTAAGAAAGTTAGTAGTAGTGATGATAATTTTCTTCTCATTTTGGGAGGAGTCGTGGTCGTGCTATTTTTCTTGGCGAAACGCCGCAAAAAATAATCCCTCGTATACTTTTCACTAGACTTTAATTCCCAAATTCCCTAATCTTCGCCTCTAGGAGATTACGCAAGATGAAAAATTTAATTTTATTTTTATTGATCATGATCAAGGGAAATAGTTTTGCTCAACAAGAATTAAAGCTAAATGATTTTAATTCTTATCCAGGCCCTCATCCTAGCGATCTCACCCATGAAATAACAACCGGTACATTTGATCTCAATGCCAAAGGAGATTTGGCAGATACCCTAACCTGGGGATCCTTGCCTGAAGGATTCGATGTGGAATATTTAGGGAAATCACTTTCTTTGGAATTGAATTCGTCCCAGGACATTTCATGTCAAACAGGCAAGCGAAGTTACAACGGAAGATTATTTAGTATTCCTACGAGCGAGTGGAAATACGGAGCGACCACGTGTCGTAACTTGAGCAAAGAAAAAAATAAAGTAGTTTATAAATTAATCTTGAGAGAGGAAATTAAGGTTGAAGAGATCGGTGCTTTCAACTTAGAGTCTCAGCAAATTATCAGTCGCATTCAGGCCAACACCTTTTATGATCTGATTCAAATTAGTGATCGCCTTAAGCGCCTGGGCCGGGTGATTCCTGAGGATTTTCACTACTTCTCTTCTTTGGTGGGTATAAATTCGGTCGAACACTCTTTTGATTTAAAAAAATCAGATTTTTCGATTAAAATTCCTGGCGAAAATTTTTACATGGAGTTAAGTCGCGTGCAAGGTGGGGTGGATTATCGTCCGCTTTTGGGTCAGAAAAAACATTTCAATATTGATTCGATGAAAGTTTTGTGTCGCGTGGGAGATCAAAGTTTTGATTTAGCGAAGTACCAGGAAAATAATTTTTCCCTTGACGGAGTAACTGGTGATATCAATTGTCACGTTCAGTATCCAAAGAAATGGTTAAAGCGAAGAATAAGTGGTGTCATTAAGTTTCAAGTCTTACTCACGAACCAAGCGGAGTTTAAATCCCGTTTTCAGTATGTTTATAAAAACTATGCGAAGGTGGTATCAGACCAAAGGGATTCCAAAATTAAAAATCTTGCGGATGCGGTCGCTTTGTCGGTGACTCGTGATGTGAAAAATTTTTATGCCTCCAAATCGGAATTGGCCCTCATGCCTTTTTCGTTTCAAAAAAGTATCAATGCTTACGGAAAGGCCTATCATTACCAGATTCAAGGGGTGGCCGATAGACAGACGACGGATCGTGGTGACATTTATTTTTTAAGCTTTATCGTTACTTCAAAATTGTGGATTGCGGTGAATGAAAGAAGAGCGGAAGTATCCTTAGGAAGAAAACCCATAAAAATCCTTACTAAGAAAATTATCAATAGTGAAACCGAGGCAGATAAATTTAGTTTTACTAAGACGTTAGGGCCTATCAATAGCAGTAAATTAGATTTTATTTTCGAAGGCATGTCGCTTCGAACTTTAAATGATGAAACGGAAATGGATACGATCAATCGTTCTTATTCTAATTATGAACTTTGGACGACGTTAAATGGAGGCCTCACTGCCCTCGTACGCAATCAATTTGGACTTTGTTATCGTCAAGAAAAACGAGATCAAGATGTGGTGCGGATTTATGATTTGGGTTACGCCTTTTATGCGGCCTCTCTTGAAGAAAAAGTGGAATCTTTTAACTTAACTACGCCCGAAAATGGGGACTCCATCCCACTCAATGTAGATGTTAAGCGAATCGATAAACCCTTTATTGAAAGTGAGTCTGAGGAAACCGCCAGTGAGTTTAAAGGTTATCGTTGTGAAAGTATGAGTGAATCTTCGTTCTCTAGAGAGCAAGTGATTCAATCGTTAACGCAAGCAGAATAGATTTTTTATTTGGTGTTATATAGTTCGGGATTATTAGGACTGAGAGGTTGACTGGTGGGAGTTTTTTTAATTTCAAAAAAGAGTGAACTCTTTTGTTGATACCTCCCACTAATCGATTTAAAAACATCTGAGAATTCATTACGAATATCATTATTGAAACCCTCGGTTTTATCTTCACTGGAAGTCGCAGGATTTTGAAAGTGGATTCCACCGAGATCATTTTTTTTATCTTCAATGTCGCCCCATTTAGGTAAATAGATTTCGTCTTTTTTAAATTTTTCATTGAAGTTCGAATGGTCACTTCCCTTTTCGCTGGTCGAGGCGATAGTTCTATGATTTTGTGCTAGCAAATCTAAACTTTTTCCCATTTTCTCCCAGTCACTTTTAATTTGGGCGAGATTGGTTTGGGTTGACTGATACAAATCCTTTAACCTTCCATCTCCCAAAGAATTTTCCGCTGACGTCTTCGTATCCTTTGCCAATTTGTCTAGATCTTCTTTATAAAAAGGATTTTCAGTAGGTTCATTGTTGGCAAGTTTGTTGGCCGCCTCTTTTAATTTCTTAAAGGTGGGGCCGAGATCCATGTCGGGATTTTCAGGGATCGTGGCGCAAGCATGATTTTTTTTGCAATCACAGGAGCTATCTTGAGCAAGCAGCCCATTTTCAATTTTGAAACAATACCCTGGAGCGGGAATATATTTACTTTCCGTAATATCAAAATCAAAGGGTTCAATTTTTTTTCCTTTGTTCGCATCATTATTGATAGCTGCATTTAAGTCAATTTCCTTTCGATCTGGGCCAAGCATGGCCGCAATGGATTCGTTAACTAAGCTTTCAAACTTATTGATTTTATTTTTTTGGTTGTTATACATTTTATTGGCGTCACTGTAAGCAATCGATTCATAGACTGCGATTCCTCCAAACAAAACCATTCGCAATATAATTCCGACTGTTCCATCCTTGATACTTTTACTAACCCATCCCACAAGGCCTTTTTTGCCCTCTGTGCTATCTGTCGCTGGAGCTGAATTAGTTGGTGCAATCTCTCCTGCCCCCAGAGACACTACTCCCGTAAGAATGGGGCCGAGTCCGCCACCAGAAGTTAATCCTAAAATCGGGCCGGCCATACTTAGGATTTGTCCTGCAATTTTTTCTGTCTGACTCGTTGCTTGAGAGCGGCAAGAAATATCTTGGCCCTGATATTTTAAGATCGCTTCCACACCTCCGCCTGCAACAGATCCCCAAAACGAAATCATGGAGGTTAGGAGAATATCGCGCCTTCGTTTGGTAAATCTTAAATTGGTTTTTTCAGTGATCAGCCGGTTGGTTAATTGATCGACGATGGAAGACCTATCAATTTCTCTTTGGGATTTTGTGGATGTCGATGTTTGAGACAATTGAAAATCTTGCTTCATTTGTTCTGATTGTTTTTTGAGATCGTTATTAAGTTGATTATTCAAAACAGTAAAAACAATTCCATTCGCCATGTAGGCCCAAAAGGAAATGACCATCCCAGAAAACATATTGGGGCAAAACGCCACGGCGGTTGATCCCATAAGGGATAGCATCTGTGCTACTTGTAATTTTGTTTGTAGTTTGGATGATTCTTCAGCGGTTGAATATTCTTGATCGCCGATGAGGGTTTGTGATTTTTTGTACTTAACATCAAAATCTTCGGGAGGAGGAGAGGCGTGAATGAATGTGGGGGATGATGATATCAATATGGAGGAAATGATAAATGGTGATAAATAAGAGCGTAGCATCTTGGTGTTTCCATTTCATCCTTGAAATTTCTTTATGTTATTTATTATTTTATCTCGAATGGTTTGATTTTCAAAAAAAGAGGCCAAGTTGTCGCTTGGAAGGGTGATAGTGCCCAAAAAAATGGGCGGTGGATTTTTATTTAGATTTTTTTTGAATTTTAGTTATCATTCCAAAGAACGTATCTTATTTGCCCAATCGATGGAGAATTGTAAGTGGATTGATAGGTCAGCACACCTAATGTATCGCTCACCATTTTTCCACTTAAAGAAAATACCGTTTCATTTTCTAAGCTTAAATAATCTGAAGCACTTCCTGCTGCAAACTGATTTGCACTATCTAGTTCGTAGAGGCGATTTTTTCCATCATATAAGCAGGTCATCATAATTTTTTTATAAGAACTGGTCATAAGAGGGATCGGAAAAGTGCAGCCAGTGGCTCCGCTAGGAAGTGAAAAGTCACTGGTGCTACTTGGATGGGTCCAGCTACTTCCAGCATATGAGGAATGAAATACTTGAAAATTTTGGCCATCATGTTGGGCCCAGGTAATGATGATTTCATTTGAGTCGTTCATAGAAATTTTTGCATATCGTCCGATATCGTCATTCAAATTCACTTCCTGTCCATCTGGAGAAATGTTGTCACTTAAACTTGAAGGATGATGCCAGCTTGTACCATCAAAGTAAGACATGAAAAACTGAGTGTTTGAGCCATCGGATTGCTCCCATGTTATTACGATTAAGCCGTTATTATTAATGGCGACTTGGTGGTATAGAGAGTATTGACCATCAGGGGAAATATTGTCATTTAAATCAACGGGATTAACCCAAATAGTTCCATTAAAGTAAGAGTAAAAAAGCTGATCATTTGTTCCATCATTTTGTAACCACGCAATCACTATTTTGCCATCGTTATTAATTGCGACTTTAGGAGAATAAGATTCTTGTCCATCGGGCGAAATATTATCACTTAAGCTTGAAGGATGATCCCAACTTGTCCCATTAAAATATGAGTAAAAAATTTGGAAGTTGGATCCATCATTTTGATACCAAGTGATTAAAATTTTTCCATCATTATTCATGACTACTTGAGGAGAAATAGCTTCTTGTCCATCAGGTGAAATGTTGTCGCTTAGGCCTGATGGATGATCCCAACTCGTTCCATCATAATAAGAATAAAAAATCTGATAGTTGGTCCCATCAGATTGATACCAGGTAATAATAATTTTTCCGTCGTCATTGATGGCGACTTGAGGGGAGTATGAATATTGCCCATCATTCGAAATGTTGTCACTTAAACTTGAAGGATGATGCCAATTAGATCCATCAAAGTAGGAATAGTATATTTGATAGTCAGTGCCATCAAATTGTTGCCACGAAATTACTATCTTTCCATCACTATTCATGGCCATTTGAGGACCATTTGCATTTTGTCCATCAGCAGAAATATTGTCACTTAAGCTGGAAGGATGAACCCAGCTGGATCCATCAAAATAGGAATAAAAAATTTGACTGCTAGATCCATCAAATTGTTGCCACGTAATTACCATTTTTCCATCACTGTTGATGTCAGTTTGTGGATAATAGGCGTATTGTCCGTCAGGTGAAATGTTGTCACTTAGGCCTGATGGATGATCCCAACTAGTTCCATCAAAATAGGAATAAAAAATTTGGTTATTGGATCCATCTGATTGATACCAGGTAATAATTATTTTACCATCGTTATTTATTGCAACTTGAGCAGATGAACAATCTTGTCCATCAGGAGAAATGTTATCGCTTAAGCCTGATGAATGATCCCAACTAGTTCCATCAAAGTAAGAATAAAAAATTTGAAAACTTACTCCATCATTTTGTTGCCAAGTAATTACAATTTTTCCAGCACTATTTATTACTGCCTGGGGATTATAAGCATTTTGTCCATCCGGAGAAATATTGTCACTTAAACTTGAAGGATGATCCCAAATGGTTCCATCAAAGTAGGAATAATAAATTTGAATATTGGATCCGTCATATTGTTGCCATGTAATTACAATTTTGCCATCGTTATTCATTGCAATTTGAAGATTATATGCATCATATCCATCAGGGGAAATGTTGTCGCTTAAGCCCGATGGATGAACCCAACTTGATCCATTAAAGTAAGAATAAAAAATTTGTAACCTTCCTCCAGAATATTGGGGCCAACTAATCACAATTTCCCCATCGCTATTCATCGCTACTTTAGGAGAAGTGGCATTTTGTCCATCAGGGGAAATGTTGTCAGTTAAGCTAGAAGGATGATCCCAACTGGTTCCATCAAAGTAAGAATAAAAAATTTGATTGTAGGACCCGTCATGTTGTTGCCATGTAATTACAATTTTTCCTTCGTTATTCATATCTACTTGAGGATAGAAAGCATTTTTTCCATTAGGGGATATATAGTCGCTTAAACTAGATGGATGATCCCAGCTAGTTCCATTAAAATAGGAGTAAAAAACATGGTTATATTCACCGCTCGATTGTTGCCAGGTAATCACAATTTTTCCATCATTATTCATAGCAATTCGAGACCATGTTACATCTTGTCCATCAGGAGAAATATTATCATTTAAGTTGGAAGGATGTACCCAACTAGACCCATCAAAATAAGAGTAATAAATTTGGTAATTAATTCCATCTGATTGCTCCCAAGCAATTAATATATGACCAGAGCTATTAATTACTGATTTAGGGCGACTAGAAGTAAAGGAGCTACTACTTGTAAATTCTAAAGGGAGACTCGCTTTCCAGGAGGCGATTGCACTATTGCTTGTTTTGGTTGGTGCAATATTGAGTAAGCTGCCTAATTGTCCATCACAAGATGAAAAAAATAAGCTGATGGTCAAACTGTAAATGTGAAAAAAAGAGCGCGACATAATTTTTTTACACAATTTAATTAATAACTAATCAATAACTAAATATTTTTTTTAAATTAATAAGACGCCCTCCTTGGACCTAACCATAGTTTATTTTACTGAAATGATTAGATGTGATGAAAGTTCAACAGGTTGGTTGGAGATCAGAAAAAATTGGCGCCGTTGAGTGCCACATAAAATGGGCGTATTTAAGGAATAATTTCATGGAAAAAATGCTTATTTCTCTGAAAAAATAAAATTTTGGATTTATAAAAAAAACTGATGATTTTTGATAGGTCGCAAATTGATCTAGAATCTAGAGATATCTCTTTGAAGCTCATTGATATCGAGCATTAAACATCTTTATTAATCACGTTAAGGTTAACAATAGATTAAAAAATTGCGACTTTATCCCGCGGAAAGAAAATTATTACAAATGATATGTTCCATTTCTTTGAAAAATTCAATCTCTGTTATTTCCTCTCTTAGATATTTTTCAATTAGTTGAGCTAGATTTTTAATATAATTAGTCGCTGTCGCGAAATTCAAGAGGTGTAGTGACGGAAAAGCCGTCCTTGTTTAAAATACGATTCTTACCAAATCCATCGAAGGATTTTCGTGTTAAAACAGGGACGGCATAATGAGTTTCGCTTACGATGGCCT
>JARXAH010000062.1 GCA_029865945.1 Bacteriovoracaceae bacterium
TATAAGAATGGAACTACCTACAAAACTTTGGGGGCGTTTGATAATTTCTTTCATGCTATTAATTTTACCAGATTTAAGAATTAAAAGTTCAAATTTATATAACGAAATGAATGAGTGTACTGGGTAATGGGTAATAGCAGAATATTTTACATTCATCCAAACGAATTTAGTCGAACCGTAGTAATTCCCGAGAATAGTAGTCAAACAATGGCAAGTAAGATAAAAAATTACCAGGAATATAATTTTTTTCTTAGGAGGAAAAGTGAAATTAAAATCAATAACTGCCCATTTACTTACAATTACTAGTTTTGTGATTTTATTTGCATCTATAACAGGACATTCTAAAACGACAAAACCTCACTCAAAAAACAGTGCGCTAGAGGTTATTCGCAATCAACTATTGGAATTAGATCCTGAAGTTTTCAACACACTTGATCAAGAGGAGCAAGAGGGATTAACTCAGTCCGCTATGGAATCAATCATCAATAGTTCTTCTCCTAATGCTGATTCTGGAGATCTTTCTAAAAAGCACTCTCTCACTCTGAGGGAAATTATTGACGCTTCTAGAGAGTACCGAGCGTATAAAAAAACTCACCGTCATGACATAAGAGATTTTAAAAAAAGCTCGCGCACCCACTTTAAACGTATTCAAGAATTCACAAACTCTCATGGTACTTTTACGTCTGCTGATCAAGCCGCGCTAGAAAATCAATATTTTGAGGACCTAGAAAAAAATAAAATTGCTGTTGGTCTAAAGCTAGATTGTAGAATTGATTGGGCGGTGCAGTTTCTAGTTGTTAATTTAAGTTGGAGTGAAAGATGCTACCGCGATTCCAATCAATACAATAATCCTGTTTACAACGTTGAATTTCGGGGAATTGGGCCAGGTCTTGGAATTCAAGGAGCTCAAATAGGCACTGTATGTTTGCTAGACAATCGATTCAAAAATTTCAAAAGTGTGAATATTGGTCTGAGGGGAAATCTTAGTTTTGGAATCGGTTTTAACGGTGGACTTAGCTTTGGAATGAACGGAGTTTGCGCCAGTTATGGAGTAGAAATTGGTGGTGGAGCAGGCCTAGCGGTAGGTTCATTTACAGTTACACAAAGATAATAACTAAGATAATATTTATCTCCTTTTAAAGGATGTCCAAAAAAAAAGAAGTAATGTTATCATCAGTTAACATGAAAAATAAATTAGAAACGCTAATCAATTATTATAAAGAAAATGAAACAAAATGTGACATCGCTTTTTTTATAGGCGGTGTCATTTTTGATATTTTTACTCTTTCGGCAATTGATGACGCCGTTAGTATTATCCAGCAAATTCTTTACCTATTGATCATTGGTACCCTGATTACGGTGGAATCACTCGTTCCCCAGGGCCTAATCAAAATACCAAAGAAATGGGAAAATGCTTGGCAATATCACCCGCTTGCCATTCACTTTTTGCTTGGAAGTTTACTTAGCGCTTACTCCCTTTTCTTTATCAAGAGTTCCTCACTATTCTCTTCTTTTCTATTTATTATTTTTATTATTGGGATCATGATTGCGAACGAAATTAAATCTCTGCAAGAAAGTAGTTGGAATTTTAAATGGGCCCTTTATACGCTTTGCCTCTTTTGTTTTTTTTCCATGATGATTCCTACACTTCTTGGGTTTGTGGGTTGGATTCCGTTTTTTATTTCCCTTGCCTTGACGGTTTTTTTTCAGGTGATCTATTTTTCTTATTTAAAGAAGAAAAATGTTGAAGTTTCATTTTTGAAGCGTCGCGTCCTGGCCCCCGGAGTCTCTGTTATATCCCTCTTTACTCTCTTCTATATTCTAGGCTGGATCCCCCCGGTTCCTTTAGCGGCGAGTAACTTAGGTATTTATCATTTAGTCGAACGCAAAGGGAACGATTACCAATTATCTCATGAACGCCCGGAGTGGCGAATATGGCATTCGGGTGATCAAGAGTTTTTGGCCCGCCCGGGGGATAAAATTTATTTTTTCGCCAAGCTTTTTTCACCCGGCCGCTTTAACGATGTGGTGATTTTACATTGGTACTTCCATGATCCTAAATGGGGTTGGCAATCCACCGATCACATTCCCATGAAAATTTCTGGGGGGCGCCAAGATGGGTACCGAGGATTTAGCGTCAAGCAAAACTACTCCGAAGGCGAGTGGAGAATTAGTGTGGAAACGACAGATAAAAGAGAAATTGGTCGAATCTATTTGACGGTGAAGAAATCCTTAGATACCACAGAAAGAATATTTAATATCGACGTACTTTAAACTTAAAAAAAATTTTTGGATTAATTTTATGATGATTGTTAGCGATCTCAAGCTCCAATTTGGTGGACGCACACTTTTTCAAGACGTAAATCTCAAGTTCTCTAAAGGAAATTGCTACGGTGTCATTGGTGCCAATGGCGCAGGGAAATCAACATTCATTAAAATCTTGTCTGGAGAAATTAATCCTACGGGCGGAAATATCGAAGTTTCTCCTGGCGAGCGTATCGCTGTTCTTAAGCAAAACCATTTTGCCTACGAAGAAGAGCAAGTGTTGCAAACCGTCATTTTAGGACACAGTCGATTGCTTGAAGTCATGAAGGAAAAAGATGCAATCTATGCTAAAGAAAATATCAGTGATGACGAAGGAATGCGGGCAGCAGAATTAGAAGGATTATTCGCAGAAATGAACGGTTGGCAAGCAGAGGCCGATGCGGCCGCGTTACTCGCTGGTCTTGGAATTGGAGTTGAGCTTCACGAAAAGAAAATGAAGGAACTCTCTGGCGGGGAAAAAGTAAAAGTACTACTCGCCCAGGCACTATTTGGAAAACCAGAAATTTTACTTCTTGATGAGCCCACTAACGATTTAGATTTACATGCGGTTAAGTGGCTTGAAGATTTTATTATGGAACAAGAAGACAGTACGGTGCTTGTTGTCTCCCATGATCGTTATTTTTTAAACAAAGTTTGTACCCATATATGTGATATTGATTTCAATAAAATTAAACTTTATGTCGGAAATTATGATTTTTGGTATCGTTCCAGTCAGCTAGCGCAGCGTCTACTCTCTGATAAAAATAAACGCACCGAAGAAAAGATGAAAGACTTAAAAGATTTTATTCAGCGCTTTTCAGCGAACGCTTCAAAATCGAAACAAGCAACTTCCAGAAAAAAATTGTTAGATAAATTGACTCTCGATGATTTAACACCTTCTACTCGCAAATATCCTTTTGTGAATTTCAAGGCCGACCGAGAGGCCGGAGATCAACTCCTTACGGTGAAAAATTTAAATATCTCCCATGAGGGTCAAAGTATTATTAAAAATTTTTCCCTCACTTTAAAGAAAGGCCAAAAGATTGTGTTCTTGGCCAAAAATGAACTCACCACTAAGTTGTTGCTGGCGGCCCTGTCTCAAGAACTCAAGGCCGACGCCGGATCGATTGAATGGGGAATTACCACCCAGCGAAGTTATTTGCCGGCGGACCACTCACACTTCTTTCAAGATAAAAGTTTAAATTTAGTCGATTGGTTGCGTCAGTATTCCAAAGACCAATCGGAAACTTTTTTGCGTGGATTTTTGGGGCGGATGTTATTTTCGGGAGAAGAAGCGCTCAAAAAATGCAACGTGCTTTCCGGTGGAGAAAAAGTTCGCTGCATGCTCTCCAAAATGATGCTCTCCGGATCCAACATTTTAATCTTGGAAAATCCCACCAACCACCTTGACCTTGAAACAATTACTTCACTCAACGAGGGTATGATTGATTTCAAAGGCACCCTTCTCTTTACCTCTCACGATCATGAATTTATTCAAACGATTGCCAATCGTGTCATTGACCTGGGTGAAAATGGAAATATTGTTCACGATAAAGAATGTACTTATGATGAGTATTTGGGAGAGGCGTAAAATTACGATTACACTAGATTTATTATAGTGTTGAATAGTAACCTTGCGCCACACAGCTCAAGATAAGAAATCCTCCTGTGGGAGCGTCCCAATCAAGCATTTCTCCTCCCAGTGAAATATTGGGTAATTTTTTTAAAGAAAAGTTTGGATTTATTTCAGATAAGCAAACTCCACCCTTGGAGGAAATAGACTCATCGAGCGGCCGCGGTTGTCCAAGAACGATCGGCATGCGTTTAATTTTTGAAACAAATAATTCTAAGGATTTTTTTTCAACTTCTGACGTATAAAAAAACAACAAGGACAACGCCGCGGGAGACAGAGATAAATATTTTTTTACCAGTTTCATAGGAGATCGAATCGACGTTTTAGATTCTTTTTCTCGCAATTTTTTTATGATTTGTTCGTAACTCCTATCAGGACTTAAATCTAAAATCGCCTCTCCACTAGTTCCATAAAAATAGATAGGGGTCCCCTCAAGGCCATATTCGGTAACAAGGAGATCACCTTGCTTTCTTCCCAGGGAGGTTTCAAAAACCACATTTTTTATTGGCAATCTTAACGCTTCCTTTAAAAAATCCTGATTCCAATCAACATGATAACCAGTATTACTGCTCTTAAATGGAGTGATCTTAATTCCTTTTTGCTCGAAAATCTTTGGCCACTGTGGATCGGTCTTCTCCCAACTGCCTCCACCTAAATAAAGAAAAATATGATCAAAGTTTTCTTTAATGTATGAATTATCCTTCGTTTTAAAATGAATTTCTTGCCCTTCAAAGTTTGTAAATTCGTATCCAAACTGTAATGTAACTCCTTGGGCCAACAAGACATCCGTCCAACGCTTCACAAAATTAGCGGACTTCATTTCTCGCACGAAGTAACGACGAGAAGTCCCGAGAAAAACTTCTAGGCCCAAAATTTTTTCCATAAAAATAAGCCATCGATCGGTAAAAAAATTTTGAAGTGGTGTTTCAATGAGGGAACGAAAATCATTTTCGCATTTTAGATATTTTAAAAATTCGCCAATAGGATAATCATTACCAATATTGAGGCCAGAGCTTCCAGCGACCAGTAGTTTCCATCCCACCAAGGATCTTTTTTCAAAAATAGTTACGGAAATATTTTGCTTACTTAATTCGTACGCTGCCATGAGGGCCGCTGGGCCACTACCGACGACGGCAACTCGTTTAGCTTGACCATTCATTATGAATTTTTTTTCTTAGCTCTTGAAATTTGAATTTGCTCCCAAACCAACATAAGTGAGCCGATCACAATAATAAAATCTGCTAAATTAAAAACTCCTGTTCGAATCTCCCCTATTCCCATGACTAAAAAATCAGTGACCGTACCGCGAAAAATTCGGTCAATTAAATTTCCTATTCCACCTGCCATGATAAGCGACAAAGCGTGGGTGGAGATCTTGCTCATTTCCGTTGATTTAAAGAGATGCCAAAGTACAAAGCCCAATCCCACCGAGACAAGGACAGAGAAAATAAAAAATCTTGCCCAATCGGGAAGATTGGCACCTAAGCTTAAGAAAGCGCCAGGATTTTCCACATAGACATAGTTAATCGTATTTCCCCAAAAATTTTTGGGCCCTACCGTATCATAAGTAGAACGCACGCCTATCTTGATGATTTGATCCAAGACTATGAAGATGGTCAAAATACTGAGGATGATCACGTTTCTTTTATTAAAAAATTTCATTTAATGCCTCTTTTCAATTTAATCTCATTTTCTTACTTAACAGAATTTATTGTATAAATTCACGGCCTTTTTGCCCAACCTAATTTATACCATTTTCGTTTAATGTTCAGGTACTAGGAGGTCGAAACTGAAGCGACGAGACGTGCTATTGCACGTCTCAGGAGTTGAAGCTGATCGCCGACAACGTAGATGAATATTAAACGGAATTGGTATTATTTGGAAATTTTAAAATTGGCTTCTTTACTTTTCCTTTAGGGATGAGCGCCATTCATTAAGCCTCTGCTCATTGCCTACCAATTTGGGCCGATAAAAATTTAATTCCGATCGCAACTCAGGCCTTGCAAGTAACTCGGGCGGAAAATAATTTTGCTCTACCCAACCCCTTGGATCATCATGAGGATATTGATAGCCACTCCCCCAGGCCTGATTAGATAAGTGGGCCGGAATAGAAATCGTGGAATTTTTTTCCACAAAACTCATGGCCTGATTAATGGCCAAATACGCCGAGTTTGATTTCGCACTTAAAGATAAATAAATCACTGCGTGGGATAAGGTAATTCTCGCTTCCGGCATCCCCACCGTTTTTACGACATAATGAGCGTTGGCCGCGATTTGCAGTGCCTGGCCATTGGCCAAACCAATATCTTCAGAACTTAAAATCATTAATCTTCTGGCAATAAACTCCGGATCCTCTCCCCCATCGAGCATAATGGCCAACCACAAAATGGCCGCATTGGGATCAGACCCACGAATGCTTTTGATGAAAGCAGAAATAATATCGTAGTGACGATCCCCAGTCTTATAATAATTTCGAAGCAAGGAAAAAATCTCTTTTAAAATGCTTTCACTATCCGAAGACGCCAGCGTTTCAATAGTGAAACCACTTAAATTCGAAAGTATACTTAAGGCGAGCCTCGCATCTCCATTTACCCTTTTTGCGATAGGCGCAATAAAGGACTCCAGTGAAGGACGACTCATCTCTTTGAGTGCGACTTTCAAAATATCCATAATTTCAGTCTCTGATAAATTCACAAGCTGCCAGGGGCGAAGCCTAGAGAGTAGCGGGCGATTGAGTGAGGTCTGTGGATACTCAGTGGTGGCACCAAAAAATAAAAAATCACCATGCTCTAAGTAAGGAAGTAAGGCATCTTGTTGCGCCTTATTGAAACGGTGTATCTCATCAATAAACAAAATGGATTCTTTGCCTTGCAAATTTTTGAGATCTTGAATCTCAGCAATCATTTTTCTTAATTCAGGTATGCCGGCCGTGACGGCATTGAGTGTAAAAATTTTTCTGCCCGTGGTCTCTGCTAAAATATAGACGAGAGTGGTTTTGCCACAGCCTGGTGGCCCCCACAAAACCAGGTGATGAGGTGATTTGGACCATGCCTTAATTAGCGGACGCAACTTCTCTTGGCCGACAAAATCTGATAAAACCTTTGGCCGAAGGCGGTGGGCCAATGGTATAGAGGATGAAAAATCACCAAGCGGCAAAAAATTTTGTGTCATAAATTATTCTTAAGGATCATCATGAAGAAAAACCTATTTTACTTTTTTTTCTTTTTTTACTTAACATTATTTTTCCATCTAGAGGCTTCATTTGGAAATAGAGATTTATTATTATCTGCTTATGATTTCTCTGTCATCGAAAACGCGGCCTGGTATTCACCCCAAATTCCCACGAACCAAAACTACAAATATACTAACATTAATAAAGATGATAATCCCAATCTAGACATCCGCGGTGTTGGAGATTCAGCTTGGGCACAAGATACAAATCCACAAAATGGAAGCAGATCACCAGCTAATCCTAATTTCAATCAATCGCTGATCAATTCAAATCCTAGTTTGTTACTCTTCCGTGGTGATCTTTCGTTTATGAATTTAGAAACAACCATTGCGGAATATTGTGAAAAAAAACGGATGTCAGTCGATTTTTATTTTATCTCACATCCCGGCATGATCAATCAACTTGCGCAAGCAGGCTTTAATGTATTTGGCCTTGCCAATAATCATTGCCAAGATTGCCAAATGGCCAAAAGCTTATCGTATTCGACTCAATCTTTGCATGGGCCCTTGGCGACATTAGAAAGTATGAATCGCAAAGAAAGGGAGTTAAAAGAAAACTACAATATAGATATTTTATGGGCCGGAGTAAATGAAACAACCGAAAAGAAAAATCCTTTTGATGTAAAACTAAAAAAATTTTTCCTCAAGAATAAATGGATTACCGTGGCCTTTGGGAGCGTCGCTGTTCTCAGCTGGGACATTATGAATGCGGCCATTATCAAAAGTGAAATGATTGAAAATGATGTTCTTGTAAAAAAACTTATGAAAAATTTTGATCAACAAAATGCAGATATCAAAATTTTATCTATTCACACTCAAGATAGTTCTGGCCACATGCGAAGTGAAGGTTGGGCGGTAAAAAAATTAAAAAAAATTGCAGAAGATTTTATTAATCAACATGACGGAACTGTAGTCTTTGGACATGGGCCTCATACTTTTGCTGGAGTAAAAGCAATAAAGAAAAAAAATAATAAAATCGGTGTCATTTTTACAAGTCTGGGAAATTTTATTCATCCCGGCCTGCAACCCGGATCAGATAATTTGCTAGGAAGAGCGCTAGTAAATCCAGATACTTTTTCAGTCGAGGAAGTCAATATGATCCCACTCATTAACCGTAGAACAAAAGTAGATTTTTACTCCCAGATCGATCAAACCAAAAATAAAATTCACGCAAATTTTAAAATTAACGTAACTACCCAGTAAATTTATGTGAAAAAACAAGTTCAATTGATTTTGCATAGTTCCTATTTTGTTTTTTTTCAGTAGAGATAAATCCTCTAATCCTAA
>JARXAH010000089.1 GCA_029865945.1 Bacteriovoracaceae bacterium
TACTGGAGTGATTGCTCCAAGAGCTCCAAATTTTTTTGGTCCTAAATAGAAAAATCAAGAAAAAAATTAATATTGAGTCAGGATAAAGAAACTTGGGTATCCAAATTTTAGACACCATGTAACTTATGGGTAAAAGAAAGACTGCGTGGCTAATTTCTCATTAAAAAAGATAAAATATAATAAAAATGGAGAATTAAAATGAAATCAACACGTATTTTAAGTTACATAATTTTTGCCTCAATTGTATTGCTTAACTTAGTTAAGCCATCTTTTGCGGTAAATGAATGCTATAAATTTAAACTGTCAATCTCTGTCGCTGGCAATATTGAAGACAAGGAAAAACTTAATAATTTTAAAAGTTCTGTAGTAATTGAATCTACCAGAAAACAAGATCTAAACCCTTTTTATACAGAATTAAATAAGCCAAGAACTCTTAAAACACTAACTAGTAAATCAACTACCATTAAGAACAATACAACAATTGATCGTGATAATATTTTTAGTTTTGTAGCAAGCCGAGATATATATTTTTTTTTAAATACGGGTGATAATAATAGTATCTTCTACGAAAAAAATGTAAAAATTTTAACAGTTAATTTTAATGAGAATTATTTTTATCCAACAAAGTATATTGGCATATTTAACCTTGAAGACATTGCCAACAAAATCAAAGAAAATAAAAACAATTCTTTTTTTGTTGTTGAAAGTAAGAGCAATCAAATCCTAGAATACGGAAATCCTTTTTATAAAAATAGTGTAGATAAAAAAGAATTTAAATTAGTTACTACAAGCGACAATATTCGTGATTCATATTGGGTTTCCTCGTTTTTACAATTTCAAGGTATTGGTCCTGACGGTATTTGTAAAAAATTAATATTTTAATCATACCAGATCTTTGTTTAAAAAAACGAATTACCTTAATCTTCGAATTCAAAAAAGGTGGACATTATGAAACATATTGGAATAATTTTTTTCATTTTATTGCATGCATCCAACGCAATGTCGCTACCTCAATGTAAAAAATTAACTGAGAATAATATCCCTCCTCTTTCTGAAGAAGATAAAATTATTTTTAAGTCATACACAAGTAAAAATGAAGCAAGAAAAATGACTACAGCTGCAGCGAATTACTTCACAGGTCATACAAACTACAATTGCAGATATTTAAGTAAGGATAGCTTTGGAACAACCATTTATTTTTTCTATAGAAGTGCAAGCTCCACAAAATTCGAATCATTTGCTAAACAGCACGGACTACAGATCCTTGATAAAGGCTTGTTTATCCGACTAAATGCAATGGCACAAATTCAAAACTTCAACATGAATCAGTCTCCAGCCGCTCTTGAATTTTACGAAATTATCAAATCAAGAACAGATCAATGTGTAGAATTTGTTAAGGATGGGAACAATGAAGCTTATCGCATCAACTTTGAAGATAATAAATATAACAAATTAGTTGTAAGCAAAAAACGCTCTGATCAAAGCATTAAAGTTCTTTCAACTATATTGATAGATAAAACTGAAGCTCAATTACGATGGGACAAAATATTTCACTATGAAAGAGAGGAAAATGAAATCAAAGAAATTAATGATGCTCAATTAAGAATAAAAAACTGGAGTATTGTTAAAGATATATCTTTCCCCAATTCTTATGCTCTTTTTTTCGAGGATGAAAGTATGGGACTAAGAGAGAGGGCCAATGACCTACAATTTTACTCAAAAATTAGTTATTTGGTAAGAATAAACATCGAGGATGATGAATCACTTTCATTTCAGTTTCTTAAATTTAAAAAAGATTTGCCTGTAAGTAATGAAGGTATTTTCAAAGAAGTGCCATGCTCGAATTAAAGTTATACCAAGCCTAGAAAATAATCTTCTTGAGTTTGAAACGATGTTGAGATTGTGCCAAAGCACAGTCGAAGCGAAGTTCGACACACTGGAAAATCAAAACCGCATCAGTATATTGACTACCTAGTAGATAGAGACGGCATCGTTTCAAATTTCAAACGAAGAAATTCGATGTACGCCCTTTGCTTAGCATTCAGATCTTTAGAGGAAGCACTGAGAGCAAAGATGGGTGTTGGTGAAATTAAGTTCGAATCAAAAAGCCGCTCCACTTTTTTTTCTTTTTCAGCTTCGCCCATCATCCACGTTGGCAGCAGGGCGATACCCATGCCATTTAATAGGGCCTCTCGCATCAGGTCAGTTCCATCTGTTTTAAAAAATGGTTCAAAATAAAAGGGCGTCGGTTCTCCGTTCGAGGAGAGAAATGGCCAGCTAGGTCTATCTGCAAGACGAGTGAAATACAAAAGACGATGAGAATGAAGATGGTTTAAATATTTTGGCCTTCCGAATTTCTTCAAATAAATCTTCGAAGCATAAAGAGCGCGCCTAGAAGTCGCTATCCGATTGGCCTTCAAAGTGCTATCAGCGAGTTTTCCAATACGAAAAGCAATATCAATATTATTTTCAACAAGATCCGTGTAACCATCACTTAAGATAAAGTTAAGCCGAAGATCAGGATGTTGATTGGAAAACTCTAAAAAAAGTGGCGCCAGAACTAGTCGTGCAAAAGCAAGTGACGCCGACACACGGAGCTCGCCTTTTAAAGTCAGCTTTTGACTTTTAACCTCTGCAATCACTCTCTCAAAATGATCAATCAAATCACTTCCGGAGTTATAAAGTTTCTGACCCTCAACGGTTAAACTTAAGCCCCTGGTGGTCCTTCGAAACAAAGCAATATCCAGATGTCTCTCTAGACCCTGAATCAACTTACTAATGGTGGGCTGGCTTACATCGTTCTCTTTCCCAACTCGTGAAAAGCTCTTAGTTTCGGCCACTCTCTTAAAAATCCGTATGCTTTCGATGACGTCCATATATATTCGATTTTGGAATAAATAATATGCAAAATCAATGTCTATTGAAAATTTTGATTTTCGACGATGATGGATTTAACCAAAAACAAATGGTCATCTTGGCCAAGTTTAAATCAAAGGAGTATAGAAAATGAAACATTTATCACCACAGACAATTGAAACGGCACCTGAAGGGTCAAAGGAAACTCTTCGCAACATCCAAAAAGGTTACGGTTTTATCCCTAACCTCATGGGAACATTTGCGAACTCTCCCTCTGTACTCAATGGTTATCTAGCGATGGAAGGAGCTTGGGAAAAATCTTCTCTTTCAGCAAAGGAGCGTCAGTTTATTCTATTGGCGACGTCCGTTCAGAATCATTGCAACTATTGCAAGGCCGCGCACTCTACCATTTTAAAAAGTATGATGAAAGTGGAAGCAGAATTGGTAAGCGCTGTTCGCGACGGAAGCACACTGAAAGATTCCAAGCTCAATGCTTTAGTGAATTTTACTAAAGAAGTGGTCGGTGAGCGTGGATATGTGTCAGAAAATACTAAATCAGAATTTCTAAAAAACGGATTTAACGAAGTGCAAATGATGGAAGTCATTATTGGGGTAGCACTAAAAACAGTGAGCAACTATATTGATCACTTAAATCCGGTAGAAATCGACGGCGGTTTCAAAGATGAAGCGTAAGAACCGTAGAGATTAAGATATTATACTTCAGATCCTAGGGGACTTTTTTGGTACTGTCGGATTCGAGGCGAATTGAAGTTGAAAAATAAATTTTAAAATCACTATTTGCCTGGTAAAAAGAACTTACCAGGCTTAGTGAAAAGAAAATCAATCATCTATTCGATTGAAGTACTAGAAGAACAAGATTCATCAATGTGTTCACTCTGAGACCCAATTACCCAAGAACCAGTATCTACACAGTAAGATTTTACTGTTTCTTTCAAGGTTTCCGGTTCAGAAGTAACCGCCCTGAAAGTGGCAACACCGGCTCCAAAGTTATCTGGTTCTACTACTATCTCATAGAAGCTTCGATATTTTCGATAGACAACTAATTGATCATCATATCCTTTTGTACGCCAAGTTATAGTTTTTTTATACTTACAAGTAGTCGTCGTCACTTGTCTTTTTCTTTCTTTACGACCCGTCTGATCTTCAACGGTAACATAGCTATACGATTCAGTAACTTTATCGGGCATAGTTTCTTCTTTTTGATGTGAAACTTCGCATTTAACATCTGGAATTGAAACCCATTTCTCCTCTATAATTTCATTTCTTTTTCCACCACTAAATCCATAACCGTTAATGTCATTTTTAGCTGGTATGTAAAATCCTGTGTCTTGATTTTCAATTTGCTTGTCTAATTTTATTCTTACTAGTAATTCTCCGTTATAAAACAACTTAAAATATAGTTTACCCTGTTCTGTTAGAATTTGCCCTTTATAAGGTTGGCCTGGTTTGTTTTCATAAACCTCTACCGTTTGAGTACTAGGATAAACTTTACCAAGTATGGGGGAAAATTCATTGCTCCATTGATCCCCCCAACTTAAATAATTTTCACTTTTAAATGAAATTGACATTCCGGGATGGGGACTAACCGACCTCGAATCGGGTTTATCGTGGTTAATAATAAAGTCCACTTCAAAATCTTTTTTCACGTCACACGATGTTAATATTAAAACAAAAAAAACAAAAGTTGCTACTATTCGAATTCTCACAAATTACTCCTAATTTTTATTTAACTGAATGAGCATTGAGTATATCTAAATTATCAATGATGTTTGTATAATCTCTATTATCGCTACGACTACATCTTTTACGTTCAACAGTTTTTTCAGGATTTGCAGAAGCATAATTTAGAAGATCTTGTTTGTTAATTTTATCGGCATATTTATCAAGATTTTGTATCATCCCTTGAACTGACATAATATTAATTTCACCCGATTTCGCAGTTAAAAAATAAAATCTTTTTACGTGACGTATAAGCCAACAATCAGAAGAATTAATAAATAATTCAAATCTATTAACTTCAATATCTTTGTGATAGGTGACAAACGTTATTCCATTATGTGTAAAAACATAAGAATTATTTTTTTTATCGATGATAAATTTATTACTAGGAACTGAGAAACTGGCTTCTGGAGTTCCAAGTGCAGAAAAAATCTTAAATTCAATCTTTCCATAGCTTGGATTAATAATTATTTTCTTTAAACCTTTTTCAACCCAAACAAATCTATTATTTCTATTGGCCTCATCTTGGATTTCTAATTGTTTTTCAAATCCCGCATCTCCTAGTACTAGAGTTCCATAGAAAACCTGTTTTTCTAGTGGATAGCAACCAGTAAAAAAAATAAAAAACAAAAGTGATAGCAAAAATTTTTGAATTAGCATTATTAGCTCCAGGCAAATGTTGTGTTTGCATGTTGCTATCAAATTAATTCATTTAGAAGGGACTACTTACTTATTTATAGAGTGGAGATGGACTATGAAAATAATTCCTGAAGATTTTTAATTCAATTTTTGATGAATAATTTTAAATTAAGTATAAACTTCAGCGTCATTAGCTAAATATATTTAAAAAGTAAAAAAATAGCTCTAACGCTCAATAATTGCCGCCACTCCCATTCCTCCGGCGGTGCAAATACTAATGAGTGCTCGTCCATGAGGGCCGGGATTTGACGTCTTTAAAATTTTCGACGCACTTGCCACAAGTCTTCCTCCGGTCGCTGCGAAAGGATGGCCAACGGCCAAGCTTCCTCCTTTCACATTCATTTTACTTCGGTCTATAGGTCCTAATGCCTTATCGACTCCCAAAACTTTTTTGCAATATTCTTGGGACTCCCACGCTTTAAGATTACATAGCACTTGTCCTGCAAACGCTTCATGAATTTCATAAAAATCAAAATCCTGAAGTTGTAATTGATTTCTTGCAAGCAGGCGCGCAACCGCAAGTGTGGGCGCCATTAAAAGCCCGGCCCCGTGAACAAAATCTACAGCGGCCACTTCAAAATCAGCAAAGTAGGCCATGACCTCAAGCTTGTTGTCCACTGCCCACTTAGGACTTGCTAGTAATACGGCAGAAGCACCATCGGTGAGAGGAGTTGAGTTTCCAGCGGTGAGCGTTCCTTTTTCCGACTTATCAAACGCCGGTTTCAATTTTGATAATTTTTCAAGGGTAGTATCTTTGCGCGTGATCGTATCTTTTTTGAAACCATTAAATTCACAAATCATGTCGTTAAAAAATCCTTCCTCATAAGCTTTGGCCGCATTTTTATGGGACTCATAGGCCAACTCATCTTGTTCCCTTTGTGAAACGCTCCATTCTTTCACCATCAGCTCGCAATGCTCTCCCATAGATAATCCCGTTCTTGGCTCTTGTACCACCGGCAAGAGTGGTCGAAGTAAAGAAGGCCTAAATTGGGTTAGCACAGCAATCTTGTCAGAAAAAGTTTTTGCATTTTGAAGGCGAATCAAAAAGTGAGTCAGTTTTCTATCTCCCACAAAAGGTATGTCGGAGTTGGTATCACTTCCCCCCGCAATGCCACTTTCAATTTGCCCACTGGCAATTTTGAGAGCAATGAGATTAGCGGCCTCAAGGCCCGTACCACAGGCGCGCTGAATGTTGAGTCCTGGAGTGCGAGGATCAAGGCCGCAACCAAGCACAACTTCTCTCGTTAAATTCCAATCGAAGGGATGATTCATCACCGTTCCCGCTATGACATCGCCAATTAGTTTATTTTCTAATTTATTTTTTTTCACCAAGTCGCTTACTGCGGCAGTCAGCATATCTTGATTAGATTTTCCAAGATAAGCACCTTGAGATTTTACAAATGGGATTCGAGATCCATTAATGATGGCAACATTTTTTCCAAAACTCATAGGTATCATTCCTTTGTTATTTCATTTTCCAATGAATTTTATTTTCCCACAAAACAAGTCATTTGAATTATAATTTTCTATGATCGAAAATACTCTCACCTGGTTTTATTTTCCGACGGCCCTCTTTCTTGGTGCCCTTCACGCCCTGGAGCCAGGTCACTCAAAGGCCTTAACGGCCGCCTACTTAATTGGCATCAAAGGCACAAAGCGCGACGCTCTACTATTGGGACTTTCCGTTGCCATTATTCATAGTTTTGTTGTCGTGGGAATTTCGATCGCGGCCTTATGGTTAGGAAGAGAAACATTTACTAAAGATGTCACCTATTGGCTGCAAATAGGAAGTGGAATCATTGTTATCATTCTTGGAACGTGGATGTTACTTAAAAGATTAAAGGTGATGAAAAAGTCGCGTCCCCAAAATTTCGTTTTTAAAAAAGTTGTCATTCAAAGCAATAAAATCATTCAACTAAAAATTGAGAATGGCCACGACCACAGCTCGATGAGTGATGATGAACACGAGCGAGCTCACGCCTCTCAAATTCCCAAGTATGTCAAAGAGGGTGAGAGGCCAACCCTTTGGCAAATTATCACTTTTGGAGCGGCCGGAGGAATGATCCCATGTCCCGCTTCCATCACTGTCATGCTGCTCGCTCTATCCATCGGAAAATTTAGTTATGGTCTTTTGGCCGTTACCGGTTTTAGTATCGGTCTTGCGGTGACTCTTGTTGGAGTAGGACTCCTGGTCGTTATGGGATTAGGAAAAATAGAAAAATCTTTTAAGTTTCAAAAATTATCTTCTTTAGCACCTGTCTTAAGTGCATGCCTTGTTATTTTCTCTGGGTTACTCGCTTTAGTTTTTTCACACTAGAAAATATTTTTTAATCCTAAACCTAGGAGGGGCCTTTGAAAAATCCTAAAATCAAGGACGCACGACCGATGACGACTGAGGCTTGCTCAAGGCAAGCCGCAAGGAGACAGAGGGAGGAGGACGCCGAGTTTAGGCTTTTTCAACGGCCACTAGGAAATTATGGCCATCACTAAAAACGGAAGTTTGGTTAAAGACCCTGTCTGTCAAATGGATGTTGATTCAAATCAAACCGAATTTAAATTTGACTATAAAAAAATAACGTATCATTTTTGTAGTCAAAAATGCGAAATAAAATTTAAGGACAATCCTGAAAAATTTTTAATCACAAATATTTCTGCCACCCCATCAAATAATTTGGAAAAAATATATACCTGCCCGATGCATCCAGAAATAAAAAAACCAGGCCCAGGTTCTTGTCCACTTTGTGGAATGGCGCTAGAAACCTTAGTGATTGGCCTAGAAGATGGCGATAATCCAGAATTAATTGATTTTAATCGCAGGCTCAAGGTGAGCACTTTGTTTACGATACCTTTATTTTTTTTGGCGATGTCTGATCTCATTCCTGGAGATACTTTACAACAATTCCTCTCTCCAAAGTTAATGGCGACGTTTCAATTCTTACTCGCAACCCCAGTCGTCCTTTGGGGCGGAAAACCCTTCTTTGAAAAAGGGCTACTGTCATTAAAAACTAAAAATTTCAATATGTTTACTCTCATTGCCCTGGGAACTGGGGTTGCGTACATTTATAGTACGGCCATTTTTTTATTTCCCCACTTCATTCCTGTTCATCTAATCAATCACGGAAGGATGATGGCGCTCTATTTCGAAGCATCCGCCGTTGTCATCACCTTAGTTCTCTTAGGGCAAGTTTTAGAATTAAAGGCCAGAAAACAAACGGGCAATTCCATTAAGTCCCTATTAAATTTAGCGCCAAAGACGGCCAATAAAATTCTACAAAGTGGGCCGGAAGAAAAAATATTAATTGAAAATATAAAACTTGGTGATCAACTTCGCGTAAGGCCTGGAGAAAAAATTCCCACAGATGGAAAAATAGTAGAGGGAAAAACTTCAATCGATGAATCCATGGTGACTGGTGAATCTATCCCTGTTGAAAAGATGATGGGAGAAAATGTGATAGGAGCTACCATTAATGGTAACGGTAGCTTCGTGATGGAAGCAACTAAGCTTGGAGCAGATACGCTGCTTTCGCAAATTGTAAATATGGTTTCAAAAGCCCAACGAGGTCAAGCTCCCATTCAAAAAATTGTTGATCGAATTTCACAATACTTTGTTCCTATCGTCGTATGTATTTCCCTCATCACTTTTCTTTTGTGGTTTTTTCTTGGGCCCCAACCCTCAATCGCTTATGCCATCGTAAACGCGATGGCCGTACTTATCATCGCGTGTCCCTGTGCACTAGGCCTTGCGACTCCAATGTCTATCATGGTGGCGATGGGGAAAGGTGCAAGTTTTGGTATATTATTTAAAGACGCATCATGTTTTGAAAAAATAAAAAAAATGGATACGCTCATCGTCGATAAAACAGGAACCCTCACAACAGGTAATCCAAGACTAATCAGAATTGAAACGCTAAGAAACTTTCCCGAAAATGAACTTTTATCCCTTTGCGCGTCTCTTGAATTTGCGAGCGAACACCCACTTTCAAAAGCGATCGTCATGGAATCAAAAGATCGCAAACTTCCCCTCTCTCCAGTCACAGATTTTGAATCAATTACAGGCATGGGAATTAAAGGAAAAGTTAATGGCAAAGTTGTCTTAATCGGAAATAAAAATTTATTTATCAAAAATAAAATTCACATCGATTCAATAATGAAACGTGCAGAAGAATTTCAAAACACAGGTCACGGTGTGATTTTAGTGGCCATTGGAGACGAGGCCTCAGGAATTTTAGTGGTAAAAGATCCGGTAAAAGAATCTTCCATGGATGCCATTAAATACTTTCAAGATTTGGGTATTTCAGTTGTGATGCTCACAGGAGATAACCCCAAAACGGCCGAAGCAATAGCAACAGAAGTAGGAATTACAGAATATCGATCGGAAGTGATGCCAGAGCAAAAATTAAAATTCATAGAAGATCTTCAAAAAAAAGGAAAATTTGTGGCGATGGCCGGAGACGGAATTAACGATGCCCCTGCGCTAGCACAATCCAACATTGGCATTGCTATGGGTAATGGAACCGATATGGCCATTCAAAGTGCTAGCATTACTCTAGTAAAAGGTGACCTTAGTGGAATTGTCAAGGCCCACAAATTAGGAACGGCCACCATGAGAAATATATATCAAAACCTTTTTTTCGCCTTTGGCTATAACGCTCTCGGAATTCCCTTAGCGGCCGGAGTTTTATTTCCTTCTTTTGGAATTCTTTTCAATCCGATGTTGGCGGGATTGGCGATGAGTTTGAGTTCTGTATCTGTCGTGCTAAATGCCTTAAGGCTAAAATACACAAAATTAAAATAGCTTCAATCAAATTTTATTTTTTTCAAAAACGTTACAAAAGACGATATCCAACACCTGGTTCCGTAATAATGTGCTTAGGGGCGGAAGGATTCAATTCAATTTTTTTTCGAAGCTCTCTGATATAAATTCGAAGATAATGATTTTGACCTTCAGCCGCATTTCCCTAAACTTTCTTTAGTAACAATTTCTGGGAAACAACTTTTCCTGCTTCTCTTGCTAGGCATGCTAATACTTCAAATTCGGTACTGGTCAATTTTATTTCTTTTAAAGAAACAGATACTTTTTTTGAATTTAAATTTATTTCGAGTTCATCAGATTTAAAAATGGGAGTCGCTTCCAAGAGATTATGATTCCGAGGACGTTAAAAACAAAAAGAGCTACCGCGTACTCTTTCCATCCCATTTCTTGATTTTGATCGACGCCTGCCACTCGGTAGGTAATTTTCTCAAGCCATCCAAGGGGTTTGCGAAGAAAAATATTCTCCCCTTCAAAAACTTTGGCCATGAATTTCCCAAAAAAGGGAGTCATCGCAATCAGACAAACAACGTAGAGAAAAAATTGGATATAATCTAGACTTTTCATAATCTCAAACCTCTAAAATTTTTCTGGATAAATTAATGTATAAGTAAGATAGACAAGAACAAGTACACCAATAATTCCTGTGACAATAAAGTCCATAAGATAGATCTCCATTTATAACAATTCAGTGTTTCAATTTTGGATAGGATAAGGGGGCGAGGTGTAAAAAAGATGTAAAAATCGACTTTTAGTACCTGACTAGTCTCATTTAGCGAGGATTTTTTTTCTATGATGGAAATGAACTTCTAATTTTTTTGAATAGGCCGTCGATACAATGTCTTGTTCATTAAAGAAATTTTTCTTCCCAAGAAAACTAAAAAATAACTGATCTTTCATGTTGGTTATTTTAAAATTCGAAAGCGTCCAGGGTTCATGCTTCGCAACTCCCTCATAAATTTGTCCTTTTTTGTTTTTCAAAAAAAAGGAATAACGTTCCACACACCACCGATCAAATGACATGTTAACTTTTTTCTCTAAAATATTTCCTTCTAATTGGAAATGGAATTCACCTCGGTCATGTTTAAAAAAATATTTTGTATCAGACACGCTCGCTTTCAATTTGGATTTTATGTAGGGAAGTTCAAAGATAGTTCGCCCAATCCAAACTCCTGGTGATGAATTGGCTTCTAGCGTAAAAAAATAAATTCCTGGTTTTCCGTTGACGATGACATAAGTTCGTAAATTTAGCTCCCATAGAGAGTTAAGCACCGGTATACCAAAGAAAAAAGGAAATCTAATTCCTGTCATTTTAAAGGGAACAATGGATAAGACCGCTTTTCCTTCAAAGAGATCCAGTTCAAAGGGCACCAAGGCCTTAAGATCTTTTGGATCAATAAAATAGTTGATGAACACAACATCATTCCAGGTTTGCTTAATCGACCAACTTTTGGGATTTAAGGAATTGGCCAAATAGATGAGCGGCCATTGAAGGACGAGGCGAGCAGCTAAAAGATAGATTGAATCATTGCCAGCGATAGGAATTCGGTACACGAGCATATAAATATGAAAAGGAATTAACAAAAAAAAATACCATGCAATCATCGAAGCAAACTTCGCCCGCAACCTTGGTATTAATAATCCAAACGTAAGCAAAATTTCTATTAC
>JARXAH010000002.1 GCA_029865945.1 Bacteriovoracaceae bacterium
TACCTACGTAGTTTTGTAACTACCTAAGGCCCTCTGGAAATTTCGTCACGACTAGGACGACGTTTCGAGGCTTGCTTCCTGCAAGCCGCAGAAAAAGGAGTCCGTAGAGTGGCGAAATTTACGAGGGACCTAGGTAGTTACTTAATTTTTAAATAAAGATGAGACGACTTTGAAAATGAAATATCTAATTCATACATTATTCTTGATGACCTTTGGTTTAATTTTGGATTTTGTATGGATTGGATACCTTGCTGGAGATTTTTATCGATCTAAGTTAAGTCACATCTTAAGATTAAATTCTGATGGCAGTATTAACGCACAAATTTTTCCTGCCTTGTTTGTTTATTTATTTTTTGCCTTAGGAATTCAAGTTTTTGTCGATAAGATGAGTCAAGGTGCCTTGCTTGGTTTAGTGATTTACGGCGTCTACGATTTTACCAATGTGAGTTTGTTTCAAGGCTGGACTTGGGACATCGCTGCCGTCGATATAGGATGGGGGATCTTTCTCTTAACTTGCATGAGCGCGTTTTATCTCAAAGTTTTAAGAAAAAAATAATTAGGCCGCTTTTTTGTTTTTATCTTCTTCGCTTTCCATCTTTAATTTAGGTGCCGGGAACGGAAGAGTGTTGTTAGCTGAATTGGCGTGTTTAGAAAAAATGGTCTCTTTTTCAATCTCAAAATTTGTGCGTTTTTCATCACGTTTTGTCATGATATGAAGGGCCAATGCCAGTGCCGCCGGTAGAAACATAACTGTAATAATTAATCCCATATTATCCCGCTTTAACTTAGCTTTAGTTAATTTTGATTAAATCTTCTTCTTGATTAGTCTTGTCGGTTATTTTTTGCGATTACTTTAATTTTAATTAAAAAGGATATTATTGCCTGAACTTTCAACATTTATTCAAAATTTTTGTTGATTAAAGATGCACTTAATCTGATCCGAAGGGAAGAAACAGATAAAACTATAGACAGATTTATTATTGATTTCTCTTACAGGAGTTCTTATGGGTGCACCCATTCACATAAAGATGATTAACATAATCCTTATTTTTAGCTTAGTTGTTGTCACTGGTTGTAGTGGGCAAAAAAACTTAACGCCGCTGGAAATTAGTCAATTTATCAGTGGTACCACAGGGTCAGCAAAGGCAGATTTTTGTACACTTGATCCTTCGTTAATTGATCAAGAATTAAAAATAATTTTTGTACTCGATATTTCAGGAAGTAACGCCATTGCAGCTGAAGGTAGGCCGGCAACTGACCCTAACAGAGCAGATCCCAATCTAGGGCGACGCTATCCTCCGCTCATTAATTTTATTTCGAATAGGCAAGGAAACCCAAAAGAATTTTATACACTTCTCGAATTTTCAGAAGAGAGTGTAAAAATTTCTCCGGACTTAACGTCGATTCCAGATACCGCTCCCTTCACGAATGATAAATCACTTTTTCAAAACGTGGTGACGACTCAGCAAAATTCCTCCCAAGACGCTGGTGGAACTCCGTACAAAGCTGCGCTGACCAGTGTGATCAACATCATTACCGACGATGCTAGAAAACAAAAAGAAAAAGCAGATAAAGGTGAGACCCCAATAAGTTCTAACTATGTCATCAGTTTCATTTCAGACGGAAAACCTACTGACGGGGCCAGTATTTCTGAGCCAGTGAATTTAATTAAAGATGTATTAATGAGACTTCCTCAGAATCCCGATTTTGGCGCGTACATTGCTCAGATTACCTTAAATACAGGTTACTATTATGTGGACGTGGATTTACCGGAAGCAAGGGATGTCTTAAGAGAAATGGCCAAGGCCGGAAAGGGAGAGGCCTTTTCTTTTGATCAAGGCACAGTAATCGATTATGACAAATTGACCCAAGTGCTCATCAAGAAAATAAAAACTTCTTTATCTGAAGTCATCGTCAATAACGTAAATACCATTTGGAATTTAGAGCAAGTAAATATCTTACCAGATCTCGACGGAGACTTATTAGATGACCTAACGGAAATAAAGCTTGGCTCAAATCCTTTTGTCGAGGATTCCGATAAGAATGGTGTTCGCGACGGAATTGAATACTTAATTAGTCAAAATAGTCGGCCTTGCAAAGATGCTTTATGCGACCCAGATAAGTCCTACTCCTTTAATGGATGTTTCGATCCTGAAACAAATGAAGTGCTGGATACAGACAAAGATAAAATTCGAGATTGCGAAGAAATTGCCATGGGAACAGATGAGAAAAAAGTTGATAGTAACGGTGATGATCTACCAGATTGGCTCTCAGTTAAATATGATATTCCTGCGGTTAAAGATGACGATGAAGGAAATCCTGCGCCTTCGGCCGCCTCAACAGACACAGATTTTGATGGGGTCTTTAATTTAAAAGAGGTAAAAGAAAATACGCCACCTACCTACGATAATGGCGTCATTAGAAATTTGAAGCCCTATCAATACGTTATTTCTCAAACCAGTAGAAATAATGCTACTGGGGTAACATGCTATGAATTAAATGTAACAGATATTACTTTTAGTCGGCCAAATGATTTGATTCGACTATTTTTATTAGAAAATGAAACAACTCAATCTGGAAGAAAATTTTATCGTATTATAGAAAAACGTGCTTCTGGATATAAAGTAAAGTTTGATCAAAGTGATTTTCCAACTAAACCCTAACGACGATGATTATTAAAAAAAAGAGGCCACATTCGCGGCCTCTTTTCTTTTTTTCGACTGTCTCTAAATCAGTTTCATAAAGTCTTTGTCATAAGAAAGTTCATCTCCTTGGATTTTAAACTTTCTTTTCTGTTTGCCGCTGCCACGATCTCTCGCTTTGGATTCCTCGGAATTAGAAGAATTTTGCTTGTGGCCTCCAAACTCAAATTGACATTTACCTCCGTCAGAAGTTTTTACGTTTAATCCGGACATGAAGTCTTCATTCATGAGTTGCTGACTTTCATGTTGAATTTGAGGCTTAATGATCATAGGCCTAGGCTTCCTTTATCCCTGGGGTTACAAAAACAGGGATCCCATTATTTTACTAGATAAATGTGAAAAACCATTAAGTTGGATTAACTTATGGATTTTAGGTGGATGGATTTTCGAAAAGGGAGTTTAAGTCAGGCCAAATGTCATGATAATTAGTCACTCCAGGAAAAGGAGCGAATATATTTTTGAACTAAGTCTTCATAACCTTTCATGAGCTGCTTCGTGATATTACCAGGTTTGCCGCTTCCTATAGGAAGATGATTAATTTTAGTGATAGGTACGATTCCTTTCGTTGCACTTGTATAAAAAGATTCGCTTGCCGACTCAATATCACTTGGATAAAGAATTTTTTCTTCGATAGAAATATTGAGGGCCTTAGCAATTTCAAAAATTTTTTCTCTAGTAATTCCTCGCAAGAGTCCACTCTTTAAATCTGGGGTAACTACATTTCCATTTTGTTGGACAATCCAAAAATTATTTGTTGTTCCTTCGGTAATTTCGCCTTTTGCATTCAACATGATGGCGTCGTGATAATTTTCTTTTTTTGCTTCATTGAGGGCCAATTGGCTGTTGAGGTAATTGCCAGTTTTGTTCATCGGATCCATGGCCTTCTTGGAATTTCTTTCAAAGGTAGAAATTTTAAAATCCACCCCTTCACTCATCCATTCTGTTGGCATATGAAATTTTTTTAAATAAAGCACAATAGTATTTTGCACCTCGTGGTATGACTGAGGAGCTAATCCCATTTCATTTTCGCCGCGGGTAACGACTATTCTCATAAAAGATTCTTCAAACGGATTTTTCGCTACTAATTCTTTAATGCTATAAATTAACTGCTTACGATCAAAATTCATTGGCAAATCAATACGCTGGGCACTTTGATACAATCGATCAAGATGTTCGTAGAAAAAAACCGGCATTTTTTTGTAACAAAAAAATACATCGTAAACAGAATCACCAAACAGGAAACCGCGATCCATGATGCTCACTTTTGCATCACTAGCGTTCATGATGTTTCCATTCACAGATACTAAGTAATCGTGGGTTTGATAATTTATTTTTTGAGAGGCAATCATTGGATTCATTGATGTTCCTAGGAAAGCATAATAATTGAGGTTCTATTTTATCATGGTCGATTAATCTATGGAAGGAGGAGTTCCTGATAATTCATTAGTCTTTCTCCAATAACTATAGGACAGCGGACATGATTCTTTATCTCCCAAATCACAGGCATTACTTGCTGCTTGAAAGACAAGGTTTTGATTATTTTGATCAATACCAATCCATTGCCATAAATTATTTTTTAAGATGGACGTATGATCATTGTCTGGCCTAGGAGCATCATAAAGAATTTGTTTTGATTCTTCACTTCGATGAGCTTGCATTAAAACCGTGGCCGATAAATTAACCAAGTCTGAAGGAATGTTTTGAAACGTGGCATTTAAATGTTGAATCTTTTGCACTGATTCTTGATTTTTTCCAGACAGCCAATAAAGAAGGGCAAGCATGGAGTTAATGTTATAACTGTAGGGGTAAAGGGACCATAAACTTTCCAAAGTGGTAATTGCCTCAATCCACGATCCTTGGGTGATAAGTGGTTTAAGTTTTACGACACTCAAATTTAAATCCATGATTTCAGATGAAGTCGCATTAATTTCAGAATTTTCAAAATTTTCAGACTGCTCAGACTGCTCAGACTGCTCAGGCTGCTCGGAGTCCTGCGGCCCTTGTTGCCACCTTATGACATTGGAAATCTCTGCAATTTCCTCATCGAGAAGATAAAACTCCGGAATGGAACGGAAATATTTTTGGATATTAAGTTCCCTATGATGAAAATAATTTAGTTTGTACCATTGTCTTAAGTGCTGCAATTTGGATTCATGGTTGAGGTCTCCCATGAGAGGCCGGTAGGCCAAAAGATTTTCGTAAAAAGACATCGTTTCCGTCGTCCAAGGATGTTTTAAAAATTGGATTTTTAATTGAGTCGTCCTCGTGTGCCAAAATAAATAGGGAGTATTCTCTTGCGCTAAAACACCGGTGCATAATTTCATTACTTGATTTAGTTCGTTTACATCAGAGAGGTAGAGCTCGTTCATCCATTTTAAGTGGCATAATTTTCCCAAATAGGGGGAATTAGTCTTCGTAGAAAGTTGATCTAAATCCATTCGAACTTGGGAGTAGTTGCCATCAATAAAATTAACTAGTGCTCGATAATACAGCTGGCGATCATTCTTGCGAGTTATTTTCGTACCAATGATTCCTAACGTCTTTTTCGCTCTTTGCGCCTCCCCTTGTGCCAAAGCTTTTTTTAAATAATCGTAGGCATCAGTCGCCTGGACGAAAGCGGGCAAGATGCAAAAAATAAAGAGTAAAATTTTTCCTCTGTGCATACACTCATTTGATTTTAGTTTTTTCTTTCTCTTTATCGCCGATAAGGAGCTAATAGATAAATGGTGGGGCTTAATAATGAGCTGGTGGAAAATTTTTTCCTCTCTAAGTTTGATAAATTTCGCGATACTAAAATTTTGCTTGGCCAGCAATGATTTATTTTCCGTAAGTTCACTTTCAGAATACTGTCAACAAAAGGCAGTAACTCCTTTTTATGCCAAGGCCTACCAAGAAAGACAGATTGAAAAAATGTTCATCACCACGTTTCAAAAACTCATCACTCAGGAACTTAAGAAAAATTTTTATTCTTTAGCTCTCAAAGTAAGTACAAATGAATGGGATCAACTTGTTGATCAGTTGAAATACGATGTAAAAAATGAATGCCGTAGTTCCGGTCTTTTATTTTCACCAACGTATTTTTTAGGAGGGCTATTGTCTTCCTTTCATCAAAAAAACAACCTTCACCTTTTTGAACATAATGAACTGTTAAAAAATATCAACGAAGAACAAAGAATTAAGCTTCATCAAACGAATTTATCGCTTGCAAGGCAAGTCTTTCGCGACACTTGCTCTTGGTCTGGACTGGTTTCCGAGAGTGAAGTCATGAATAGCTATTTAAGTGATCCTGCCATAGGACTAAAAACGTTAAAAAAATTGCAGTGGGATCCTCGTCCCATCTTGTGTTCAGATGAAGGTTGTAAAGAAGTCTCACGAAGTACTTGGGTCGCAACCCTTCCACGTCCTCAAGAAAGAAGATCAATCCAAGAAGATTTGCAAGATTATTGGTGTGGAAACTTTTTTACTAAACGAGTAGCAACTACTCCTGGTTTTCGCTGGAAGGTAACTTTTGCAGGTGACTTACTCCTTAACCATCACGATCCTTTTTATCTTCACCTCTTGGGAATACCTTTAGTTCAACAGTGGGAAAAAAAACTACAATCCTCATTAAATCCGTGGGCAAAAGAAGAATTGCTGAGAAGTGTGCAACGTCAGTCCTGGGAAGAACCCCTGCAAGTAAAACTCCTTTCACGAGACGAAAATTTTTTAGATAAAAAAGGATTACACGTCGAAATATACTACGGAGAATTTGATCGAAATTTTGAAACATTTGATAAAATATTTTATCAATCAAAATTAGTTCTAAACAGGCAACTTCTCGATTGGTCTATGAGATTAAAATATAAAAAACGAGTTGAGGTGGAAAGAACGGTTTCTATCAATATTCAAGCCCAATTAACTCAATTGAGCGAAACTTATCATTTCCTAAAATATGCACCCAAATTGAGTCAAGACTTGGCGGTATGGGTTATGGATAACTTAGAGCAAATTCTAACTCATAGAGGTGAACTTAATCAAAATCCTATCATTGAAATACCTATGGAATTTCGCGCGGGAATTATGGCCTTAAAGCTTATCCATGATAGAAAACTTTAAAACTCGAAATTAGGAGAAAATTAAGGATAAATAGAGTATGATTTCTCTCTATGGCAAAAATAAATAAAAAAAATCATTACGTCGTTCCTTCTGTCGTATCCACTCCAAAAACTAATACAATCGTCCCCGTCAAACGTCCCCCAAAAGAATCCTTAGATTTAAAAGACGCTCTTAAAAGTTACTTACAGCAAATTAGTAAAAATAAATTGCTCACTCCTGAAGAAGAAAAAATTTTAACAGAAAAACTTTTTGAAACCGGTGATATTGAAATTGCCAAATCTTTAGTGATGGCCAATTTGCGTTTGGTTGTGAAGATTGCGATGGAGTATCGACATTCCTATCAAAATATTTTGGACCTCATCCAGGAGGGAAATATTGGGCTCATGAAGGCCGTTTCCAAATTTAATCCAAATAGCGGGGCCAAACTTTCGTATTATGCGAGTTGGTGGATTCGCTCCTATATTTTAAAATTTATTTTGGATAATTTTCGACTCGTAAAAATTGGGACGACTCAAGAACAGAAAAAATTATTTTACAATCTCATGCGCGAAAAAAATCGCTTGATGGCCCAGGGAATCGATCCTACGGTAAAATTACTGTCTCAAAATCTCGATGTATCAGAAAAATCAGTGACTGAGATGCAGCAACGATTAGAATCTCAAGGCTCAGAAATTAGTCTTGACCAATTTTCCCTCGATGATGACGGACCAAGCCTACATGACTTAATACCTGATGACCGTGAATCAGTGGAAGAAGAACTAGGATTTTCTCAAGGTTTGCAAATTTTACAGCAAAACTTAGGGCAATTTCTTGCCGAACTTAAACCCAGGGATCGTGAAATTTTTGAAAAGCGATTATTATCGGAAATTCCAGAATCACTACAAAGCATTGCCGATCAATACGGCGTGACGAGGGAGCGAATTAGACAAGTCGAAGAGCGCCTTATTAATCGCCTAAAAGAATACATGAAAGACTACATAAACTAAGTAAATTTTTCTAGTTGGGAATTGCATTTTCTCCGATTTATTGACTTAAGTAGATAAGTGGTTTATTTTTTAAGCACGATTTCGTTTTGGGAGGTTTGGCCTTGGTCAGACTTTTCTGGGACGCAAATGTCGATAAAATTTAACCAAGGGATTACCTATGATTACTTCCGAAAAGAAAAAAGAACTCATCGAAAAATTTGGGGCCAACGCTCAAGATTCTGGTGCTTCAGAGGTCCAAGTGGCCATCCTAAGTGAACGAATCGCAAATTTAACAGGTCATTTATCTACGAATAAAAAAGATTTTAGTTCTATGCGTGGGATGATGAAACTGATTGGTCAAAGAAAATCACTTTTAAAGTATATCAGTAAGAAAGATCCAAAAAAATACGACAAACTTGTTAGCGATTTAGGGCTTCGTAATCAACAGCAAACGACTAGTTCTTATAAGTAATTATCGGCTTGTTTGTTAGATTCACTGAAACCCCATGGAAGGAGGTTCTTTATCATTAATTCAATTTAATTTAAGATTCGGAGATTGATGGACTAATAGTTCTTAAGTTTGTAAAAAAAATCGATTGGTGATTGGGATAAATAATTGTTAGAGGTACAGATTCGCTAGTCATTATTTATCTTACATCATTAATCTTACATTCTGGAATTCTTGCCCTTCCTTCCTGCCAATCAAACTCAACGCTCTCTATACAATTACATTGTTTGTAGCGATGTTATTAATTTAATTTACAAATTTTTTTAACTGTTACCTTAAGGAGTTCTATGAATACGAATAAAAAAGAATATCAATTTACCTTCGGTGATAAAGAAATCACTATTGAAACTGGACGACTTGCAAAACAGGCCGACGGCGCTGTTCTCGTGACTTGTGGAAAAACCCAAGTTCTCGTCACTGTTTGTTCAGCGAAAGAAGCGGCACCAGAAGCTGATTTCTTTCCACTTCTCGTTGATTATAAAGAAAAATTTTACGCTGCAGGAAAATTTTTAGGTGGCTTTAATAAGCGCGAAGGTCGTCCATCAAACGGTGAAATTTTACTCATGCGCATGATCGATCGCCCCCTTCGTCCGCTTTTCCCAGAAGGATATTTTTGTGAAACGATTGTTACAGCTCAAGTTTTATCTTATGAAGAAAATTGCGATCCAGAAGTTTTAGCGGGACTTGGATCTTGCGCTTCACTCGTCGTTTCCGACATCCCATTTTTTTCACCCGTTGGTTTTTGTAAAGTGGGTTACATCAATAAGCAATATATTTTAAATCCGACCCCAGAACAATTTAAGAAATCCGAATTAGAAATTGTGGTTGCTGCTTCTAAAGACGCTATTCTTATGGTGGAAGGTGAAGCGAATGAAGTCTCTGAAGAAGTGATGCTAGGGGCCATCAATTTCGCACACACGGAAATTAAGAAATTCTGCGAAGTCATGGTTAAGATGCAAAAAGAAGTGGGTAAAGCAAAACGCGAATTTAAAATTGATAACAGTGCACTAACATCCGTCACTCAAAAAATTAAAACGCAATTTTTTGCTAAAGTTCAAAAGTGTTTGGCGGTAAATGATAAAATGGAACGTCAAAATGCGGTGAGTGCCCTTAAAAAAGAAGTTAAGGAAGCTCTTGCAGCAAACCCGGGCAACTTTGGAGTTGAAGCAACTGCCTCTTTTGGAAGTTTATCAAATAAAGCGATTGAAGATATTTTATATCACACGATGCGAGAAGATATTTTAGCGAACAGCAAACGTATCGGCGGAAGAGATTTAAAAACCATTCGAAAAATTCAAGTAGAAACAGATGTACTTAAGAATGCCCATGGATCTTCTCTCTTTACGAGAGGGGAAACTCAAGTTTTAGGTGTCGTCACATTAGGTGGGAAAGAAGGCGAGCAGTTAGTGGATCGCATTAGCGGCGTTACGTTTGATCGATTTTATTTGCACTACACATTTGCTCCTTACAGTGTTGGGGAAGCGCGTGGTTACCGAGGAGTAGGTCGTCGCGAAATTGGTCACGGAAATTTGGCCGAACGTGCCCTTAAAAAAGTTTTACCAGCAGATGCTTACCCTTATACGGTGAGAATTTGTTGTGAAGTTTTAGAATCCAACGGATCAAGCTCGATGGGATCTGTTTGTTCAGGTTCGATGGCGCTCATGGATGCAGGTGTGCCGATAAAAGCTCCAGTGGCCGGAATTGCCATGGGACTTATTAAAGAAGGCGAAAAATATAAAATCCTTTCTGATATTTTAGGGGACGAAGATCATTTAGGTGATATGGACTTTAAAGTCGCAGGAACTAAGGATGGGATTACGGCCATTCAAATGGATATTAAAATTACCGGAATTACCTCTCAAATTATGCAAGAAGCTATGAGTCAGGCGAAAGAAGGCCGCATGCATATTTTGAAAGAAATGACTTCTGCCATTTCAACTTCTAGAGGTCAATATAAAGTGGGTGTTCCAGTGATTGGTCTAACTAAAATTGCACCAGATCAAATTGGTATGTTGATTGGGCCAGGCGGAAAAAATATTCGCGCACTTCAAGAAGAATACAAAGTTACGATTGAGTGTCAGGAAGATGGAACTATTAAAGTTTTAGGCCCAATTCAAGACAATGTGGATACTTGTATCTCAACGATTAGCTTGCAGATGAATGGCCCAGAAGTAAATTCTGAGTATGAAGCCAAAGTGGTATCGCTAAAAGAGTACGGAGCATTTGTTGATATTGCGGCAGGAATTTCTGGACTAGTTCATGTGTCGGAAATTTCTAATGACCGGGTTCAAGATATCAACGAATATTTGAAAGAAGGCGATAAAGTAAAAGTAAGAGTATTGGACGTGGACCGTTTTGGAAAAATTAAATTTTCCATTAAGGCGATTGCCCCACTAAATAAGCGCGCCAATGATTCTTCTAGTGGATCGATTAGTGCAAATTAAGATTAGAATTCGCCCGCTTGAACATTTTGATTCTTCCTTTAGCATCCCGCAGTACATGACGGCGGGTGCCGCAGGGGCAGATATTTGTGTAAGTTTTGAAACGACTGAACTAAGAAAAACTGGAAAAATATTGGCCCCGTGGGAGCGCATTGCCGTACCTACGGGTCTCACCTTTGAAATACCAACTGGATATGAACTGCAAGTGAGACCGCGCTCTGGACTCAGTTTAAAAACAGGATTAGTAGTCATTAATTCTCCGGGTACTATCGATAGTGATTATCGAGGAGAGTTAAAAATTCTCATCGCTAATTTATCGCCCAATGATGAAAAAATTAGTCATGGGATGCGGATTGCCCAAATTGTATTGGCGTCTGCCCAGCAAGCTAAATTTGAATTTAGCGAAACCTTGAGTGCGACCCAAAGAGGCGAGCAAGGATTGGGTTCAACCGGAACGGGTTTTTTTGTTCCTGAGAGTAACCACTAATCACTGATAAAGAGGCCCTATGGATTTAAAAATACCTTATAAAAATTTTACCGACGCTGCCAGCGCCTATGAAAAAGTACAGAGCGTTTTAAAATCACAAGGTCTTGAGGGATTGCCGCTTAAGCCAAATTTTAAATTTGATGACCAATTAAAAATTGTTAGTGCAAAAGGAAGCGGTTTTCAATTAAAGGCAGAATTTCGAGAGCAAGACCTTGTCATCGAACTGCAATTGGGATTATTGTTCAAATCTTTTAAAGATAAAGTTTTGAAAACCATTGAATCGAAATTAAAAAATGTTGTATGAAAAAAATTGTACTACTGCCAGATCAAGTTACTATTGAAGTTGCAGGAAAAGATTCTCTCCTTAGGGAACTAAAGGCCGCTGGAGTAGCGATCAAATCTAGTTGCGGAGGTCACGCATCTTGTGCTGACTGCGTAGTTAAAATTGTTCGCGGTGAAGAAAATTTAACTCCACCCCCTTTTGAAGAATTGCGGTTACTAGGAAATGTTTTTCATTTAACGAGAGAGCGACTTTGTTGTCAGGCGAAGGCCTTGGGCGAAGTGGTCATCGATATTTCTGGTCACGAAGGTTATAAAAAAAATTCCTTTCTTCAACAAAAAGAGGAAGAAATAAAACCAATGGCACCTAAAGTAACTGTGCGCAAATCGCCCAAACGCACTGAACTTCCCACCATGCCAACCTTTGAAAAACGCAATCGCCCCCAGAAAAAGGGCGGCAACTGGCGTCCTAAATCTTTTAAATCACAGTAAATTTCTTAATTTTATCCTTTTAAATCATTAATTGTAAGATTTATGCAGATAATAGTTGCATTATTTTTTGTTTAGTCATAGATTCGCCCCCTAACGTTTAATTAATTCTAAACAACGGAGAGGCGATGAAAAAATTAATTCTATTAGGTTCCTTTTTAGGTGCATCAATTTGTTTTGCACAAGAAGACTTCTACGATCGACCAGTTATCAATCTTGCTAGTGATGGGGTTAGTAATTCAACGATCGAAATTAATGAAGGTGCCGTTTTTTACGACGCAAATAAAACAAAATCTGTAATCCGAGGTAGTAATGATGTGGTAGGCGGAGCTCCTCTATGTAGTTTGAAATTACTTAGCTCATCAGACACTCAAAGTTTCAATTCTGCACTTAAATTACAAATTACCGCTGTTACAGGAACAGCAATAAATCCAGAGAACAGAACTAGCGCCATTGTTGTTCTTCAATTAAGTAAACTTTATGGCCATAAAACTGAAAAAGTAGCAACTTTAACTTGTGTTAATATTCCGGTTACTTCTGGTTACAGTTTTGAAACAGGATCAAATATTAATATGGTAACGATAAAAACACTTAACAATAATCTTGGTGATTATGCAAAAATAACTATGGTTGATCCCTTGATATTTACTGAAGTTGAGCCTGTGGTAGAGCCAAAAAAAGGTAAAAACTAAGAAAGTTTTTGATCTTTAATTTTAGTTACTGATATAAAAGCACCGAAGAAGAAATTCTATCTTCGGTGCTTTTTTTATTTTTCTCCCTTAAAAAAAATGCTTTTCAATTTCTTTCGCTAAATCCAAATCTTTATTTGTAATATTATTTTCTGCATCGTGGGTCGTAAGTTCCACTCTTACTTTGCCAAATGTTAAATAAATATCTGGGTGATGATTATATTTTTGCGCAAGCCAACCAATGACTTGCACAAAATTGAGCGCTTTAAAATACGCCTTAAATTCATAAATTTTAAAAATTTTTTGAGAAGTTAAATCATACTCCCACTGACTCCCAAGTAATGAGAGTTGCTCTACTAATTCAGGGCCACTATAAATTTTCATTAGTAAACTCCACTTGATACTTCGCCATCTTGATTTTTTAAAGAAAATTTAGAGGGAAGGTCGCCGAGCAACAAAGATTCTTTGGCCATACTTATTAAGTCTTTTTCCAGCGTTTTAAAAAGTGCTGGAAGATTTTCGACGACGAAATAAACAGGTTGTAAAATATCGATGCGATACGGAGTGCGAAGCGCCGTCATGGGGTCTAAGGAAATTCGGTCAGGTGATTCATCATCAACGGCCCATACAGTTTCTTTGGATGATGATAAAATACCACCTCCGTAAGCGCGGTAGTTTCCATTTTCTTTAAGCAATCCAAATTCAATGGTAAACCAAAATAATCGAAACAAGCGCATTCGCTCTTTCCCTTTCACGGTCAAAGCGAGTCGTCCATATTCTTGCATGTAGTCGCCGTAGTCTTGATTCGTGAGTAATGGGCAGTGGCCGTAAATTTCGTGAAAAATATCGGGTTCTTTTAAATAATCTACTTCTTCTGGAACCCGAATAAAATTTGCTGATGGGAACTGTTTGTTTTTCAGCAAGGTAAAAAATTCTTCTGCTGGAATAATTTCTGGAACAGGTGCAACCGACCAGCCTGTGTGGGAACGTAGAATTTCACTCATCTCAAAATGCTGGGGAACTTTGTGGGCAAAATCGAGCAGTTCAAGTCCCCGCAAAAATTCTTTGCAGGCCCGATTTTGAATAAGGCGATTTTGTCTTGCGACCAGAAAGCGCCAAGTAATCTCTTCGGTTTCATCGTAAATAATTTTTCCCGTTTTAGGGTCAGGTATTTTATTTATGTACTTGGGATCTTTTGCCATTATTACTCATCCTTACCAAATTTATTGGCCAATTTTAATAATTCAATGGGTAGTGGAAAAAAGGTCGCGGTATTTTTCGAGTTAACCGAAATTTCTCTCATGGTATCAAGGTAGCGAAGGGTAATCGCATCTTTGTGTTCTGATAAAATTTTTGCAGCATCCACAATTTTTTGGGCCGCCATGAATTCACCTTCCGCAGATAAAATTTTTGCTCTTCTCTCTCTTTCCGCTTCGGCCTGTCTTCCAATCACTCGTTGCATACTTTCAGGTAAATCAATTCCTTTAAGTTGAACATTCGTAACTTTGATTCCCCATGGTTCAGTAGTTTGATCTAAAATTTCTTGCAATTTATTATTGATGTCATCTCGCTGTATTAAAATTTCATCTAGCTCATATTGGCCAATAATGGTACGAAGAGTCGTTTGCGCAATTTGGGAAGTAGCGTGGTAATAATTTTCAATACTGATAACGGCGCGCTCAGGAGAACTGACCTTGAAATAAACCACCCCGTTGACTTTGAGAGTCACGTTATCTTTCGTAATAATATCTTGAGCGGGCACATCTAAGGTGACAGTTCGCAAATCCACTCGTTGCATTTTTTCAACAAATGGGATGAGCAAAATGAGTCCAGGTCCCCTGACGCCTCCAAATTTTCCTAAGCGAAAGACAACGGCCCGTTCATATTCATTTAATATTTTTACGCAACTAAAAATAATAAAGCCAACAATTAAAAGAAAAGGAAGAGACGAAACAATAAACATGGGTGTCCTTTGGTTATAAAATGTATACTTACGGTGTCATAGTTTTTTTATGATTTCTAGAGTCAAATCGCTAGTTTGTTTGGACATGACTTGAACGAGATCTCCGATATTGTAGACCTGACTTGTTTTCGCTCTCCAAATTTGTCCATCTACTTTTACTTGGTAAAAATGAATTTCGCTTTCACTCATCAGCTCTCCCACTACTTGGCCGTGAGTATTTAAAATGGAAAAAAAATTTCCTATTTTTTCTTTTGGCCTAGTTTTGTATAAGAGAAATATCATTAATCCCATGCCTAGAATGAGGGGAGCGATGGCAGACAAAATGACAAAGTGACTCAGTTCAAAGAGCGAATCATCCGTTTTATATAAGATAAGGGATCCGGCGATGAGTGATGCTAAGGCCGCTAGTGAAAGTAATCCAAAACTGGGAAGATAAAGTTCAACAACAAATAGGCCTAGGGATAAAATGATTAAAAAAATTCCACCAAAATTTATAGTAAGAAATTGGAAGCCCATCGCTGCAAAAATTAAAGCAAGGATCCCAAATGATCCGGCCACATAACCGCCGGGGGCCTGAAATTCGAAGTAGAGTAGTGCCAACCCTGCTAAGAAAAGCAGATAAGCTATTTCAGGATTTGTAAAAATAGTGAGTAATTGTTGGCCAAGAGTTGGTTTAATGAATGAAACGTTCGGTTGATCAATAACAATTGAGTAAGCTTGGTTCTTGATCTTAAAAGAAGATTTTAAAAGCTTGGGCCAAATATCACTCATTTCGTTGGCGATACCATTGATGACATTTTTGCTTAAGGCCTCTTGGGCAGTAAAACTTTTTGCCTGAGTAATCATCATTTCATAAGCAGCTGCATCTCTCCCTTTTGATTCTGCCAAGGATTTTGTTAAGGCAACTAAATCATTAATCGCCTTAGATCTCACATCACTATCAGGGGATTTTGTTACTTTTTCTTCCTCTTTTTCTTTATTATTTTTTTTGGGCCCAAGATCACCACCAATTCCAATGGGAGTCGCCGCCCCAATATTGGTTCCCTCAGACATATAAAGATAATGAGCTCCCGCAGAAATAATAGCGCCTGCACTCGTGGCACTTGATCCTTGAGGCCCAATCCATACAATGATGGGAAAAGTTGTTTCTCCCATCAGATTGAGGATTTGTTTCGTTGTTGAAACGAGTCCTCCAGGAGTCGACATTTTAATCAAGAGGGCATTGGTGGGGTTTTTGCTATTAATTTTTTCTATCTGTTCCACCGAAGTTTTCAAGTAATCATAAGTAGCTGGCCCGATGGCACTATCAATATCAATTTGAAAGACGGATTCTATTTGATAAGTGTTTTTTGGAGCCATGTGATCTTGGGAATAAAGATTGAAACATATTAAATTGAGCGCAAGTAGGGCCACGATTAGTTGAAAGGGGTTTTTTTTGATCATAAGAATTTTTCCAAAAAATATTTTTTTTTCATGTTATCTCCATATATCAGATATGCAAATGTAAGAATTGCAAAAAAAAAAAAAGAATAATCACTGAGATAATTTCTTTTATTACTAATGGACACTGAAGATCGTCGTATTTTTTAAAATGTATATTCATTTCGTAAAAAAATAAATGAACGTAAGTTTTCGTCAAAAGATTGGCCAAACAAAAAATACAAAAACAACAAACTAAAAAAGGTATTGAAATTTATGAAAACTGTTGTCACACTAATCAATATCTATTGGATTTTAAACTTAATACTTAAGAAACCAACGTTTCTTAACCAATACAAGGAGTAAGGTAATGAACAAAAAATTGTCGACTGTTCTACTAGGAACACTGATGGCGGGATCGTCAGTATTCGCAGCGGATTCTGATGTTAAAGTTACAGCTAACTTTGATATCAACTATCTTTACAACAAGAGCCTAAGACTAGACACATCTACATCTAATGGAACAATTCCAGGAATTAGTAAGTCTAATCAAGCTAACGAACTAAACGTTTCTGAAGTTTATGTTGGTTTTGGTGGTACTGTGAAAAATTTGGATTGGTATGTTGAAGCGAACTTAGGTGGAGAGGGTGCTGCTAATACTTCTGGTGTTGCAACTCAGTACATCAACAGAGCTTGGCTATCTCACAACGTAAATGAAATGCTTGCAATCTCTGCAGGTCGTCTTAGCACAAATGTTACTAACGAAAGCTACATGTCAAAAGACAATTGGAACTATACTCGTTCATTTTTGTTTCAAACAGTTGCAGACTGGGGGAACGGAGTTGCTGCGAAGTATGATATGAAAAATGGTTTTGCTGTTTCCGTAGCGGTTTTGGATCGTCCAGAATCTAACGAAAACACAACTACTACAGAATCAAAATCTCAATTAGTTCAAGCAAGTTTTTCTCGTGATAAATTAGTAGCTGAATTAAATTATTTGATTTCAAAAAGTGTTATGGGTGTAAAAAATCCATCTGATGAAACTTTTACTCATATTGATTTAAATGCTAAGTATGAAATTAATCATAATTTCTCTGTTGGTTTGATTTATGCTATGGGAAGTGGCGATGTTGCAGTAAAAGGCACAGAGTCTAAGTACAGTGATATAGCTGTTCTTGCTAAATTTAAGGCAACTGATAACTTCTGGGCATCTGCACGATTTGAGCAATTTAAAGAAGAAGTTGACGCTGGTGGAACATTTTTCTTTAGTAAAGTTTCAACATCAAGTGCTTTCTCTGCTGCTAATGGTAACGACAACACATTCACATCTTCAACGCTTACTGTTGCTTACGATTTCATGAATGGATCAGAAATCAGACTTGAAGGAAGAATGGATAAGTCTGACGATAACGTTTATACAGATAAAGATGGTAATGCTGATGATTCAAATACAACAATCGCAGCTGCATGGTTGTTTAGAATCTAGTCCAACTTTTTTTAGCTGAATTGTTTTACAAATTCGAGAGGCACAGAGTATTCTGTGCCTCTTTTCGTTTGTGGGTTTAGGAAGGAATTTTTCATGACTAAGGAAGTAAAAGATTCAAAAGAGCGTATTAAATTATCGGGATTTAATAATCTTACAAAAGTTGTGAGTTTTAATTTATACGACTTTTGCATTGCGGTTGATGAGGCCCAAAGAGAAGATTATATCGCCTATATTGATGAATACTATAATGCCAAAAGAATAGCATCTATATCACAAACTATCTGTGACATCATTGAGGCCAATACCCTCCATATTTCCATGCAAGATTATGATCCCGTCGGAGCTTCTACCATGTTACTCATGAGTGATATTAAGGGTGGTAAATGGGAAGAATCCAAACAAGAAAATGCTAGGCCCCATGGCCCGCAAGTAAGTATGCACTTAGATAAATCTCACATTACTGCTCACACTTATCCCGATGCCTCTGACCCCCAAGGTATTTGCAGCTTTCGTGTCGATATTGATATCGCCACTTGTGGTGACATTGTTCCCCTCAATGCGATTAATTATTTATTTGAATCCTTTGAGTGTGACGTGGTCTACATCGACTATGTGGTGAGGGGTTTTACCAGGACTTTAGACGGAAAAAAAATATACATGGATCACTATCTCAATAGTATCCAAGATTTTATCAAGCCAGAAATTTTAAATAATTATAAATATCGAACCGACTTAAATATTGGCCGGGAAAATATTTGGCAAACGAAATTAATGGTGAAAGATTTTGGGCCTGAAAGATACGTCATGCATAAAAAAGATTCTCACCATCCAGATATTGAAAATAAAATGAAACTGCTTCATCAAGAGATGCGAGAAGTTTACCACCTCAATTAATTAACCATATTAATTTCTATCATTACAATAAAATAGGTAGACGCGATCGCTACGTGGCCCTATATTTCTTCTCTTATGAGTTTAGAAATATCCATTCAAGGTTTAAGAAAATCGTTTAATCAAAATCCCATTCTCAATGGAATTGATCTCACTATTCCTAAAGGTAATTTGGTTTGCTTTATAGGAAGATCAGGATGTGGAAAATCCACCCTGCTTCGCTGTCTCAACGGACTTGAAGTTCTGGACTCTGGAAAAATTTCCATTGGAGGTCACGTTATTTCCAGGGAAGTTGGTGTTCCTTTTAACGAGGAAAACTTTCAGAGAGAAGCGATGAGTATACGCCAGGACGTAGGGATGGTGTTTCAGCAGTTTCAACTTTTTCCTCATTTACGAATCTTAGAAAATATTTGTTTGGCCCCAGTCGTTCTAAAGAAATGCTCGCAAGATGAAGCAAAAAAGCGAGCAAACCAATATCTAGAGATGGTGGGCATGAGCGAGCACATCCATAAATATCCTCAGCAGTTATCAGGCGGCCAACAGCAGCGCGCAGCGATCGCACGCGCCCTTTGTTTAAATCCCAAAGTCATTTTGTATGACGAGCCCACAAGTGCTCTCGATCCAGAATTGGTGGATGAAGTTTTACTTGTGATGAAAACATTGGACCGTGAACACGATCTCACTCAACTCGTCGTGACTCATGAGATGCGCTTTGCGAGAGAGGCCTCTGATACTATTGTTTATTTGGATAAAGGATTAGTGGCCGAAGAAGGCCCGCCTGATCAGTTATTCGGAAATGCCAAAGATGATCGAACCAAACAATTTTTAAGAAAATTTATCTAAAAAGTTTATTAAAAATGATTAACTCAATTTTTGTCATATTTTTTTCTTTTTTCTTAGCAACTGAAATTTTAGCTAGGCCTCAATTGCGATGGGCAGCAGATGCCGAGAGTGGCGCACCCTTCGTTTTTTATAATCCCGACAATCTCAATGAGATGATGGGATTTGAATACGATATTGTTCAGGCCGTGGCGAAGGAAATGGATTACGAGCCGGTCTTTGTCCAAAATAGCTGGGAAGGTTTAGTGCCAGGCCTTCAGCGGGGGCAATACGACGTCATTATTAATGGAATTGAAATTACGGAAGATCGCAAGCAGGTGATCTTATTTTCTGATCCCTATTTTGTCACTTTCGAGCAAATCGTTGTACGAAAAGAGACAGATGGCATCGAATCATTGGCCGACATGAAAGGGAAAAAAGTTGGAACCCTGAGATCATCCCTTGCAGAGCGAATTTTGCGCTCAGAAGGGGACATTGAAATTTTAGGATATGATGCAGAAACTAATGCGTACTCAGATTTAAAGTTAAAGCGAAGTGACGCCGTATTATTAGATGCCCCGATTGCGCAGTATTACGCAAGGCCTGATGCTGATCTCAAGATGATTGGGGCACCTATCGGTCAAATTCTTTATGGAATTGGAATTCAAAAAGAAAATCAAGAATTACAAAAGAAAATAAATAGAGCTCTTAAAGTTATTATTCAAAATGGCACGCTTCGAGAAATTTATGATCGCTGGAGTTTGTGGAATTCTCCCATGGCCAGCCTCTTTAATGATTTTGCCCCATCCCGCGTACCGCCCACCCAGTACGATTTCTTCTTAAGACACAATGGTAAAACTAGGACGTGGAAAGAAAAAGCTCTCCTCTATTGGAGCTTTATTCCCATCATGGCAAAAGGAGCAGTGACGACGTTAAATATTTCTTTAGTATCTATGGCGTTGGCCGTTGCCCTCGGATTAATTTTGGCACTCATGCGTTTATATGGCCCACGTCCGGTGGTCTGGATGGCGACCATCTACATAGAAGTCGTTCGTGGAACTCCGTTACTCATACAATTATTTTTTATTTTTTACGCGCTTCCTCACATCGGAATCAAATTATCTCCCTTTGTCGCTGCTTTCCTTGGACTGGGTTTAAATTACGCCGCCTACGAAGCTGAAAATTATCGCGCAGGGATTCAAGGAATACCTAGAGGGCAAACGGAAGCGGCCGCTGCACTCGGGCTTGGAAAGATGGCCACCCTTCGCTATGTGATTGTCCCTCAAGCGATGCGAATCGTACTTCCGCCCATCACCAATGATTTTATTGCGCTCTTAAAAGACTCCTCGCTCGTTTCTGTGATCACCATGGTGGAGCTTACGAAAATTTATGGCCAGCTCGCCTCCACTTACTATGATTTTATTGGAACCGGCATATTAGTTGCCCTTTTTTATCTCCTTCTGGGATTACCATTTGTAAGGTTGCTTCGTTATGTGGAAAATAGATTTCACGCTCCCTATGGAGAAAAGGGGCACAGTCTCCGATAAATCATGATAAGAGGTGAGAATGAAAGTGGGAGTCATTCAATTTAATTCCAATGAAGATGTGGAATTGAATCTAAAGTTTTTTAGAGAACAATTAGTTGAAGCCAAAAAACAAAATGTTCAGCTCGTGTGCGTCCCCGAAAATTTTCCTTTTGTGGCCCATTCCAAAGAGGGAAGAAAAAAATTTCAAAAAAAAATTTCTGATGATGTGATTGCTCAAATTCAGGGGTGGGCAAAAGAATTTAACTTAAATATTTTAACTGGTGGCCACCATACCTGGACCACCGATGATTCCAAATTACCTTTCAATCGCATTCACGCTTTTTCACCTGAAGGAGTCATCGTTCAAACTTACGATAAAGTGCATTTGTGTGATTTAGAAGTGGTGGGCGGCCCTCGTCATTTTGAGTCTGAAGTCATGTCTCCCGGACACACTCCCCAAATTTTAGATCTTAAAGATTTAGGAGTATGGGGACTCTCGATTTGTTTTGATTTGCGGTTTCCACTTTTGTTTCAAAAATTGCGCAAGATGGGGGCCCAAGTTTTATTCGTTCCAGCGGCCTTCTTTTATCATACGGGCCGCATGCATTGGGAAGTATTGCTTCGCGCGCGCGCCATTGAAAATCAATCTTATGTGGTGGCCCCCGCACAAACAGGAATGCACGGGCCAGAGCGCAGATCTTGGGGACACAGCATGATTATTTCTCCATGGGGAGAAATCTTAGTGAACGCCAAAGAAGAACTTGGCCTATTTGTGGGAGAGTTAGATTTTCAAGAAGTGGAATCTATGCGGCGTCAAATTCCAGTCACAAAATATTTAAAGGATATTTAATCATCTAAATTATTTTATCTTATAACGATGCCTGACAACAATGAAGGTTATTTAATAGGTTTGGATTTATTTTATTTTTGAACCCGGATTTTAAAGTCCGACCACTTGATGTTAGCTTGCCCTTTCACTAATGGCTCAATGGCGGTATAAATAATTTTTTCACCTTGCCCGCTAGTTTGCTGCATGATGACGTCAAACTGCAAAAGGTCGTCTTGGTTTGGTTTCAAAGTTGGAACGTTATCAATCCTAAAATATTCACACTTAATCCCCTTAATCGGATCAAAGGTAAAACTGGTTCTCGTTCTGGTAATGGGTTTTAGTCCGCGAAAGTCCAATAAACTATTATCAATCTTCCAAGGGGTAAATGTTTTCACAATTTCTTGATAGTCACTAAGCTTATCATCATCTTGATCCATTCCTGCAGGATTGGGTACGGGATAGAGAGGATTAGTAATGGGATAATTTCTCATGACTGAATAAAAGTCTGTAATTCCGTTAGCGTCTGAATCTGGCAATTCTGGGTTTGAGCCCAGTTTATCTTCTTCGCAGTTGTAAAGTCCGTCGCCATCATTATCAAGGCGCGGTTTTCCTTGTGGACCACAAATGGTCGCAATTTCTGAGGCGCAAACATCTACTCCATTTGGGCCTGCAATTAACTTACAAGATTTTTTATAAAATCGATAATAAACAAAATCTCGAACGCCACTATCATTACATGATTCTTTGAAAACACAATAGGCAGGAAATTCTTCAACGTCCGCAACTCCATCCGCATCAGAATCAAGAAGTATCCACTCGGTATTCTCCTCGTCCCACTTGGCATTGCGAGGAAGAATTCCCCAATCGACGATGGTGTTATTAATATTCTTGGGATCAAGCTTAATGACTTGATCATACGGAATAGGCCCACCAGTCGCATCAAAGAAAACACCGTATCCAGCTTCCGCCATGTCTTTTAATAAAAATTTTGCAAAGGGATTACTGGCACTGGTTTTTTGATAGTAAACGGTGTTGAGCTGAGCGTATGTGATGTATTGGCCCCATTCTGGATGGGCCGGTAATTTTGTGACAAAGTCTTTTACTAATTGAAGCATTCCGCTTGGCCCTGTGACATCGACTTGACCGAATTGAGGGCATGTATAAGGATCAGTTTCCACTTGCCCGTAGTGACCATAAACACCACCATCAGGTTTATCACCAGAACAGTTTTGTCCATCTGTGACAAGAATATGAAGAACTTGAAAGAGACTTTTTTTGGCCGCGGGATTCGTTAATAATTCTTGTGCATATTTTTCTTTTCTAATTTTTAAATCGGCAATAACTAGCTCTTCTGCTTTTTTGATAATGCGGGCGTAAGGCGTACCATCACTATCATTAGTCGCCGTTTTTTGTGCGGCCACGAGGTCGCGAAATTCTTGTAATTTTAAGAAAGGTTTTTGTTGATTGAAATTTCCATTCGCTTGTCCATTGACAATAGTGTCACCTAGATTAAATTCAATGAGCGCGTAGTTTTCTAATTCATTTTTAAATAAGGGATTGATCAGTCGTGTGTCGGCCCATTCGATCAAAAGATCATATCGGTAGCGGCGATCTGGATCGGATCCTCCACCCGGGCCGGCCACGTTACTTCCAGTGTTATCGAGAGAGATAATTACATCAATCCCATCGACTTCTTCATTTGGGGCAATATTACAAATTTCGACAGAGGGATAAACGACCAGAGGGGAAGTGACGGGTACGATTTTATTTAATTTTTCTAATTCTTTTTTGCCACCACAATTAAGGAGAAAGATTAAAAGCAGCAAAGATTTAAATTGAAAAAGCGTAAATTTTTTCAAAAAAGCGTTCATATACCTTCTTATCGGACTATTTCGCATAACAATTTAATTATTTCTCGAAAAACAGCTAAATTTTATTCTTACTTGAAGGTATTGAGGGATTTTGAGAGCTTAGGCCTATTTGAGAAAAATGATAGTAGATTATTTGCGCCCACTATTCTTGTCATTAGATTCCATAAGATTACATTACAATCCTTGGGTAATTATATGCTTCGTGCTAGATTAATAGATGAAGCTGCTCAATGAGAGTCCTTCTGGGTTTCACTAAATTTACATTTACACAGAGATTAACGAATGAAAAAACAGCAAAAAACCTTTTTATTTTGGATCATTTTATTTCTGACTGCTGCCGTATTAATGAAAGGCTGGGATCAAACGCGAGTGGAAAATACCACTATTCCTTTCTCTGAATTTATTAAAGAAGTGAAGAGCAATAACGTTGAGGCCGTTACTTTTCAAAGGCCTGATATCATCACCGGAAAATTTAAAAGTGCGGGCGAACGCAAATCCCTTGCTTTTGAATCGGTGGGAAATCTGGAGAGCGATTATTACACCAAGATGCTGGATGAAGCAGGTGTCACACCCAACTTCAAGAAAGAAGATCGACAAGGATTACTGTCGACAATCTTGATTAATTGGTTTCCGATGATTTTAATATTTGTCATTTTTTATTTTTTCTTGCGCCAACTGCAAGCAGGCGGAGGCAAGGCCTTAAGCTTTGGAAAATCTCGCGCGCGCATGCTCAATGAGTCCGATAAAAAAATTACTTTTGTTGATGTCGCAGGCGTGGAAGAAGCGAAAGAAGAATTAGTTGAAATTGTCGATTTTTTAAAAGATCCCAAAAAATATACTTCCCTTGGTGGAAAAATTCCTAAAGGTGTTTTGTTAGTGGGGCCTCCCGGAACCGGTAAAACATTGCTTGCGCGCGCAGTGGCAGGAGAAGCTGGTGTTCCTTTCTTTAGTATCAGTGGATCTGATTTTGTGGAAATGTTTGTGGGTGTTGGTGCCTCCCGGGTTCGCGATCTTTTTGAGCAAGGAAAAAAACACGCTCCGTGTATTATCTTTGTTGATGAAATTGATGCCGTCGGTAGACATCGCGGCGCCGGAATGGGCGGCGGGCACGATGAGCGTGAGCAGACACTCAATCAATTATTAGTAGAGATGGATGGATTTGAATCGAATGAAGGTGTCATTTTAATCGCTGCAACGAACAGGTTAGATGTACTTGATCCAGCATTACTCAGGCCAGGCCGATTCGATCGCCGAGTCATGGTGGGCCGTCCCGATATTAGAGGACGTCATGCCATCATTAAAGTTCATACGAAGAAAACACCTTTGACTGAAAATGTCGATCTTGAAACGATTGCGAGAGGTACTCCAGGATTTACTGGTGCCGATCTAGCAAACTTAGTCAATGAGGCCGCACTCTTGGCTGCGCGCGCAGGGAAGAAAAAATTAGAAACCATTGATTTTGAAAATGCAAAAGATAAAGTGCTCATGGGAGTTGCAAGAAAATCCATGGTGGTATCAGAGGCAGAGAAAAAAATTACGGCCTATCACGAGGCCGGGCATACTTTGGTAGGGATGGCACTACCGCTCACTGATCCTATCCATAAGGTAAGTATTATTCCTAGGGGCGGAGCACTAGGTGTGACACAAACATTACCGAATGAAGAAATGCTCAATTTAAATTCCGAGCGCGCAAATAATTTTATCGCCTTTTTAATGGGCGGTCGCTGCGCAGAAGAAATGATGTTTGGGGAAATTACAAACGGCGCTTCTAACGATATTGAGCGTGCGACAGATTTAGCGAGAAATATGATTTGTCACTGGGGTATGTCAAAAACATTGGGCCCCGTTAACTATTCTAGAAGCAGATCCAATCCTTTTATGCATCCAGGAATGCAAGAAGGGGAGAGTACATTTTCGGAAGATACGGCGCAAAAAATTGATAAAGAAATTTCGAGCATCGTTCAAAATAACTACGAAATGGCGGTGAAGATTTTGCGGGAACAAAGGTCGGCCCTCGTTAATTTGGCCGAGGCCCTGATTGTGTGGGAGACACTTGATAGTGAACAGGTTAAGGCCGTCATCAAGGGGCAAGATATCGGCGTGCCTAAAATTAGTGATACGACAAAAAATGGTGGGGGATCCAATAGTAGTGATGCTGCAAAAGTGGAAGATAAAGACAGTAACAAGGAATCCATGCCCAACCTAACTAGTGGCAAAATTATTCCTGTTTAAGATTAACCGCTAACCTCCAGAACAATTAGTTATTCATGAAGATAACCATCAATGATACAAAATTGAAACTGATCCCTATGGGAGTGATTAACATCACTCCCGATTCTTTTTCTGATGGTGGGGCCTGGTTAGATTCCCATAAACTCAATGAACATTTGTGGTCCTGGAATGATCATCAGGCGATCTGGGACATAGGCGCAGAATCCACATCGCCACATTCTCAAAAATTAACAAGTGATGAAGAGCTAAAGCGGTGGGAGGATTATTTTTTTCCCGTTATCGAGAGCATGTTAGAAGCGGACTTAAATTCGAAACTTGCCTCACAAGAAATATCGATTGATTCCTACCACGCTTCAACAGTGAAACATATTTTAGAGCGATTTCAAATGTTGGGCCTAAATTCCACGATTTATTGGAATGATGTTTCCGGAAAGTTTGACTCCCACGTGGTGGATTTATTGGGGCGATATTCCTCCTTAAAATATGTCTTTTGCTATAATTTAGCTCCGACCCGGGAGCAGTCCCAAGATCACGCCCTCCACCATTTGCCCAGCGACTTAAGTGAAAGAGAATATTTTTTACATCTAGTAAAATACTTTCATTCGGCCATTATTCAGGCCTCTAAAATAAATGCCCTGGGACGACTGATTCTTGATCCCACATTTGGATTTTCCAAGAGCAGGGCCTTTAATTTTAAGCTGTGGAGAATATTACCTTTGGTGGTAAAAGAGTTAGGACACAGTGATTGGCTAATTGGAGTTTCTAGGAAATCTTTCTTGCGTCCGCAAAATAAAAGCATCCATGAACCTGGAGTAAGAGAGCAGGCCGAATGGTCAGAGGCCTGGTTGCTAGGTGATTTGATTGGGCGTTTGATGATGGATTCAGAAATGAAACGAATTTATATTCGCAACCACAGGTCTGACTTTTTAAGTACCTTATTATCCTTTCATCAAGAGAAAATTCAGTCATGATGTCTTTAGAAGAATTTAGTAAAAATGCAAAAATCATTATTGATTGGTCAGTAGATTTTTTTAAAAATTTAAGATCACTTCCCGTGAAGGCCAAAACAAATTACGGTGATCTACGTCTTGAGATTCCCTTGAGTCCTCCGCAAAATTCGGAAAGTTTTGAAGACATTTGGAAAGACTTTTGCGAAAAAATTATTCCAAAAGTTAATCACTGGCAGCATCCAAAATTTTTTGCTTATTTTCCCATGAATTCAAGTTACCCAAGCATCTTAGGTGACCTAGCGGCGTCCATTATCAATACCCAGGCCATGGGTTGGGAGCTATCACCAGCGGCCACCGAACTTGAAGAGATTGTCTTAAGTTGGCTTCAACAAGAAATGCGTTTACCGATTCATGTTCGAGGTGTCATTCATGATACGGCGTCGACGTCTACCCTTTGTGCTCTGATGGCCGCAAGAGACCGCGCCACCGATTGGAAATTACTTGATACTGGATGGCTGGAAAAAAATCGCCCGTTGATTTTGTATTGCTCGGCCCATGCTCACTCCTCAGTTGAAAAATCTCATTTTATGCTTGGGTTAGGAAAAGATCACATTCGCAAAATTCCTGTGGATCAAAATTTTTCTATGATCTCAAGCGAGTTAGAAAAACAAATTGAAATAGATCTATCGAACAAATGTATTCCTTATGCCATCGTGGGTGCATTTGGAACCACTAGTACGGCGGCCGTTGATCCGATGGTTGAGTTAAGTCGAATTGCTTTAAAATATAAAATTTGGCTGCACGTGGATGCTGCTTACAGCGGGCCTACTTTACTCTTAAAAGATTTTCAAGAAAAGTATCAAATTCGAAACTGGGATTTTGATAGTTTGGTGCTCAATCCTCATAAGTGGATGCTCACCGGTTTTGATTGCTCCATTCTTTATGTGAAAAATCCGCTTGAGTACCAAAAATCCTTTAAGGTGGAGCCTCCCTACTTAAAAAATCTGGACGTTTCAAAAACGAAACTTGACCCCGATGAAATGCCCACCGAATATCGCCATTGGACCCCGGCCTTAGGACGAAGATTTCGCGCGCTGAAATTGTGGTTCGTCATGAGAAGTTATGGGATGGAGGGGATCCGCAAATTTTTAAGATCCCATCTTAAGATGGCGAAAAAATTTACTGAAAAAATGGAAACTCTTCCTGAGGTTAAAATAGTGGCCCCTGTTGATTTTGCTTTGGTGTGTTTTCGCTATCAAAGTTCCGCCTTGAGTGCAATTCAACTCAATGAAATTAATCAACAATGGCTCATGCATATCAACGCCAATGGACTTTATCTTTCTCCTACCATCATTGGTAGTGATTACGTCTTACGCTTTTCCATTGGATCTACTCATTGCGAAGACCGCGATATTGAGGAGTCCTTTGAAATTATTAGAAAAACGTTAATTAAGTTATTAGTAACTCATGGAAAAAATTCTCCATGAAGTTAAATAAAATTGAATTGCCTGTTATTCCCTCTACGCTTTTTTGGTACAAAGATTTTGCATCAGATATTTTAGAATTAGAGTTTTCATTGATTGATGAAGGTGGAGATGAGGATAAGGGACTTCTCATTCATTCTCCCCACGTGATCATTTGTTGTCGGCCCATTTTGGAGCAAAAATTATCTGTGTTTAATAAGTTAGATTTTTATTGTTCCCATGAAATCACTACAAAAGATCTTGAGCAAAAATTAGAACTCTTTGTTTACAAGCATCGCTCAAGGAAAGTGACCAAAGAAATACATTTTTTTTCACGAACCCAAGAGGGAAAAGAGATGCTGATAATGAAAGATCCCAACGGACATGAGTGGGGATTCGAATAATACCAAATCTAGAAAATTACGTATTACCTAATTTCACGAACTCTTGTTATTTCACGAAAACCAAACTGATATACGGCACGTAAGTAATGATCAATAATCCAAGCATTAAAACTAACAAGAATGGAAAACTGTCTTTATAAATCGCAAGCAGTGGACGTTTGAATCGATTCGATGAAATAAATAAATTGATGCCAACTGGCGGAGTTAAATATCCAATTTCTAGATTGGTTAAAAAAATCATCGCCAAATGTACAGGATGGATGCCGTAAGATTCGGCCAAGGGAATAATCATAGGAAGGATAACGATGATGGCGCTAAAAATATCCATCAAGCAACCAACCACAAGTAAAAATAAATTGAGTACTACTAAAAATATCCACTTGTTTTGAATTAACTCTCGCATAGGGCCAAATATTTTCTGAGGCACTTCACTGTCGATGAGGTAATTAGTTAATCCCAAGGCGCAGGCCAAAATAATTAAAATAGAACCAACGAGTGCCATGGATTCTTTAATAATCGGCCCAAAATCGCTGGAAAATTTTAAATCACCTCTGATAACAAAAACGAGCAGCATCGAATACACGAGCGTAAAAGTGGCGGCCTCTGTTGTGGTGATGACGCCCAGATAAATTCCTGCGAGCACGAGGATGGGTAAGGGAAATTCATATTTAGAAGAATCAAAGGCAAGTCTTAGACGATCTTTTAGTGGCCGGTAGGCATCAGCAATCATGGTAACTTCGTGGTCTGTCGTTTTCTCTTTATAAATACTGTAAATAGTGAGCAGCGCAACTAAGAGCAAGCAAGGAAGAATTCCAGAAATAAAAAGTTGATCAATACTAACTTTACTCACAACCCCGTAAAGAATGAGCGGAAGACTTGGCGGTAAAAGTAAACCCAGTGATCCCGTTACAGTAATGAAACCATAACTGTAGCTTTCCCCAATTCCCCTCGTCTGAAGGATCGGAAATAAAAGCCCGCCTAGGGCCACGATCGTTACACCAGAGGCCCCGGTGAAGGCCGTAAATATTGAGCAGAGCGCCAGACATCCCAGAGAAAGTAGCCCAGCGCGATTTCCAAAGAGAATTTTTACGGAAGTGATCAATCGTTGGGGAGTTTGCGAGTAGGCGAGTAAATATCCTGCCACCGTAAAGAGTGGAATGGAAACAAGAGTGGGGGATTTTGCGACCCGGTACATTTCAATAATCACAGCTGACATCTCGATATCAGCGATATGAAATAAAACGAGACCAAGTCCTCCCATCACAGCAAAGAGTGGCAACCCAAGAAAGGCCATCACAATAAAAAGGAGAACTAGTATCCATTCATTCATACTAGGTCCCTTCGAACTTTATGTTTGCCAGTCGGATTAACTAAAAAGAGAGTTAAACATTTATCTAAGGCATGGGTAAAAAAACGAAAGGCCATCAGTGATAAACCAAACGGAATGGTTAGCAAAACGTGATGAAGTTTAAAGAAAAGAAAGGCCTCTGATTCAGTCGCTTTTTCTACTAAATAATAATCCCATGACGCATAAACTAAGAACCCTAAAAAAACCACGCAACTTAAATATAAAACAATCATGAGGCACGATTCAGTTTTTTTAAATCCTCTTATTTCTAAGTAACGTGTTAATAAGTCCATGCGAATGTGTTGATCGTTGGCCACTGCTATGGTCGCCCCTAAGAAGAGGGATAAAAAAACTAAATGTCGCATGAGCGGCTCGGCCCAAAGATTTGTTGAGTGCATCAATCTTGAAACGATTGACCAACAACTAAATAAAAGAAGTGAGAGGATGACAAGGATAAGTATTTTTAATATCGCCTTATCAAACCAATGATTGATGCGCTTTAGCCACATAAAAAAATTACTTTTTTAATTCTTTTTCGAATTCATCGAAAGCTTTTTGAGAAATAAAACTTGGCACCAATTTTGAAACAACTTTTTTTCTCAGTTCCGTCGATTTTTCGATATCAGCTTTTGGAAAATCCACCATTTTTATTTTCATACTTGCGAAGGAATCTAAGGTTTTTTGATTATCTTCCTGAGTTTTTGAATTGGATTTGGCAATATATTTATTGGAAATACTCAATATTTTTTTTTGATTTTCAGCTGAAATTTTATTCCAAGTTTTTAGTGAAATAATGAGGGAGCCAATGGAATAAGCTACTGGGTAGTTAATGATGTATTTCATTTTAGTGTGCCACTGTAACGCCGTCATTCCCAGCGGAGGTGCGTAAGCTGCATTGATAATTCCAGAGGAGAGCGAAGTGAGTACGTCTGGCAAGGAAAGGGATTCTGAAACGAGTTCGAGACTCCCAATGAGTGCCTCTGCAATCTTATCTCCTTGCCACGCCCAAACTTTTAAACCTTTGAGGGACGCAAGATCTTTTACTTTTTTGGTTGACCCTAAGTAGACTGGCCCAATTTCATACATACCTAAGGATGCGTAGCCGCTCTTTTTAAATTCGGCCTCAAAATAGGGAGACATTTTTTCTAATATTTTAAGAGCTTTTTTGTTGTCACCCTTAAAGGTAAAAGGAATTTCAAAAACTCGAGAATCAGCATAAATATCGCCAAGTGTTTTTCCGGTAAACATTCCACCGCTCAATTGGCCAATTTTAATTTTGCTTAAAGCATCAGACTCATCACCTGCTGTTCCTCCAGCATAGAGTTTAAACTTTACCGCGTTGGCCGTTTCTTTTTCCATCTCTAAGGCCATACTTCTGATGTCCTGGTCCCAGTGAGTTCCTTCAGGGGCAAGATAGGCCAATTTAATTTCAACGGGGGCACAAAAAGCAAAATTGGAAAAAGTTAAAAAAAGCGAAGCGATTAAAACGTTAAGGTAAGCGAAATTTTTTTGCATTATTTTTTCTTCCTGTTCATGTTGGTTGATACATTTGGTGATGTCTTTAAAAATGTGGCGTTTAGAATTTGAAACCTTTCCCATGCGATGGCATTAAATAGATTTAATCGCTCATCATAAGAAAGCATTTTTTCTTTTACGGGAATGGCAGAAATTTGTTTTTGCCATATCTCAAATTGACTTAATAATTTAGGTAGTAATAATTTCACTTCTGAAACGCGGTCCTGTGGGATTAAAACGTATTGAATATAAGAGATCGGATAGAGTAAATTTTGCGGATATTGATCCCTTAATTTCTGAAGATTATTTTCACCCGACTCTGGATTACCGCCTAACATTTTTGGTCTTGATAATAAATAAACAGCTTTAAATAAATCGCAGGCCCCAAAATCTATATTCGGATTCCACTCGCAGGCAAAATCGATTAATGACTTAGCTTGTGGTAGGAGCAGGACAAGTTCTGGTTGGTCGCGGTGGAAATTTAAATAAGACGCCCAAGCTTGGCCAAAATAAAATAAACCTTCAGCATCATCTTTTTTAAAGAGAGAATTTAAGTACTTCTTTGTATCGGATTCATCGTTGCCGATTTGAATAAATTTTTCTAGGGAGCTCCCTTTACTTTTTAGCCATTCATCTCCCACTTTGACGGCCTTGGCGTACCAAGGAGTTGCAAGATGAGAAAACTTTGAAATTTCAGATAGGCCAAGAGAGTTTGCGGACTTCATCATTTCAGTTTCACCATAACCAAAACCGTAGCTGCTATAGGCCTTGATGATCTGGACAAAAAGAGTGGAGTTTTTTGGTGAGTTAGCTCTAAGTGATTCTAAAAATAATAAATTTCCAGGTAACGCCTTAGAAAAATAATCGTAATCAAAAATATAATAAGGGGCCTGAGATCCCTCTTTGGCCAATTCGGCGGTGGTATTAGTGGCCATTTTTTTCACGAGCCCAGAGCAACCGAAAAGGCCACCGCCAAGCAAAATAAAAATATAGTTAACGCAGAATAAATACGTCTGAGGATAAAAATAATTTTTCATGATTTTTTGTATCTACCTACGTGGTTTTGTAACTGCCTAAGGCCCTCTGGAAATTTCGTCACGATTAGGACGACGTTTCGAGGCTTGCTCCTGGCAAGCCGCAGAAAAAGGAGTCCGTAGAGTGGCGAAATTTACGAGGGACCTAGGTAGTTACGATTTTTTTATACTAGCAGGAGGAGAGGAAGAGGTAAATTTCAAAACAAATATTTCAAAGCAAATAGATCAAAAATTAAATGAGGGAATTCTTAAGACCTTCCGGGATACCTTTATAAAGTTCGGCGACTGCATTGTGTGAGTGAAGGGATTCAAAGTGCTCGAGCTTGGCAAACCAATCTTGAATCCATGTGGCCTGCTCAAGAATTTGATGAACATATTTTCCAGCATGCTCTACAAACATGGGATTACTTCCATTTAAAATAGCAAAGGCCTGCTCATCCATTCTCTTCGCCAAAGATTGAGTTTCGGTTGGGAGGGCAAGTCGTAACAAGTTAACTAACTCTGGAATGAAGTATTCACCACTTTCAATGGCCTGCTCTGTTAACTGAACCGTCACACTGGCCTTCGCTCTTTGACTGTGAGCAACCGCAACTCCGTAACCATCTTGTCTTTGGTGTTGATTGAATTCTTGTTCATATTGTTTTGACATGGATAAGGCACAAGGACAGGTGGCCGAGTACTCATAATTCACGACGAGAAAGACCTGATCTTTACCCAGTTTATGGATTCCCATTAATTCGCAATCGTAATATTGCCATCCCCATCTTTCGCTTTTAAGAGTGGTTTGCTTGAGCGCGTAAGGAAATTTTAAATGTATTTTTGACCACTCAAGAGGAGATTCATGAAGGGAATCACACATGAGCGACCTAAGACCAGTGGCCATCTGGCGTATCAGTTTGGGATCCACAATTTTGTTACTGGTTTCTGCTTGAATGTACTCCACCATTCGGCTCATGTTGAGGCCCGTTTTACCGGGGCGCAAATTCACAAACAAAGAAGCATGAGTGTCATGATTCATGGGCCCGAAAGGGTGAGCATAACTAACAGGAAGTCGAAATCGCTCGATTCCCACATGGGCAAGTGCAATTGCTTGTTGAGGAGGGGACAAAAGTTGAATGTCATTGAGACCATTTTCGTCAACTAGGGGGGATTCCAGCAGACCTTTTAGGAAATGTATTCTTTCTTGATCAAGGAAAGAGTTACCTGAGATGTTATTATTTCTAAAATTTGACGCATCATCATTTTGATAATTATTAATATTCATCA
>JARXAH010000011.1 GCA_029865945.1 Bacteriovoracaceae bacterium
TTTATTTCTTTTTTCTTGTGCCACAACAACTCCTGGCACCAAACAATCTTCTTCCATTCAAGACCTTAATTATTATGTAAATATAGTTTCAGATTTATCTGATGAGAATTTCATGATGTATCAAGTGTCTTTTGAAAATAAAACGAGAGAGTGGATCGTCCTAGAATCTCCAACGATATTAACCAATACACCAGCAGAGCTTGAACAATTACAAACGATCACAGGTGAAAAGCTAAAGGCTTGGCTCGAGGCGAAAACGTTAGAAAATTCTGTTAGTAGTTATAATACTCAAATGAGCTTAGCAGCTATTGGAGTTGCTGGCGGAGTGATGATGGCATCGGCCAGTGATATTAATACGGCCAGTTGGGGGGCCGCTATTTACGCTGGTTCATTTACGGCACTTGCGGTCAATGAACTTCTTCAATCCAAACGATCCGTTGAATTTCAAAACTCTCTTCCTGGAGGGCACATGCTCAACAAAGTACTTGTTCCTCCAATGAAGGTAGTACAAAAGTGGATCATGATACAATACCCCTACCGTGATCCTGGGCCTTCGAATAAACCAAGTCAAAGAAGTTATCTTCCCATTCCTTTTGGCGTAAAATACAAAGTATCAAAAGTTAATTCCGAAAAAATAGAAAAAAATATTTTGATACAAGTTGAATAAACGTCATTTGTTTCTAAGGAGAAATTTGTGAAAATTGCAGTTTTAACCAGTGGCGGAGATAGCCCAGGAATGAATTGTGCGATTAGATCCATCGTTCGAGGTGGTATCCACTTTGGGCATGAAGTCTACGGAATTTACCGCGGATACGCTGGATTAATTGCGGGAGAGATTGCTCCTCTTAAATTATCTGATGTAGGAAATATTTTGCAGCGAGGAGGAACCATTCTGAGAAGTTCGAGATGCAAAGAATTCCTTACTGTTGAGGGAAGAAAACAGGCCTATCATCAATTAAAAAAATTTCAAATAGATGCCATGATTACTATTGGGGGAGATGGAACTTTTAATGGTGCTAACGCCTTATACAAAGAGTTTCCTTTTCCCATGGTCGGAATTCCCGGAACTATCGACAATGATATTACAGGAACTGACTATACTATCGGTTTTGAAACGGCGGTTGAAAATGCTATTGAGGCCATCGATAAAATAAGGGATACGGCCCTCTCTCACGACCGAGTATTTTTAGTGGAAGTGATGGGAAAAAATTCCCCTGCGTTGGCCGAAAGAATTGCCGTTTGTTCAGGTGCTGAGATGGCGATTTTGCCCCATAAAGTTATTCCTTATGAAGAAATTTACGCTGTCATCCAACGCGGATTAAACAGAGGAAAAAGAAGTTCTATTTTTGTGGTGGCCGAGGGACAAACTAGTGGTCGAGGGCAAGAGATAAAAGAAGAAATATTTAAAAAATTTCAAATTGACTCCCATGTTTGTATATTAGGACACATTCAAAGAGGTGGCTCCCCCACTGCTCAGGACAGATTTTTTGCTACTCAGATGGGACTCAAGGCGGTGGAAGAGCTCCATGCCGAGCAGGTCAAAGAACCAATCGTTACAATTGTGAAACAGTCTCAAATTCAAGTAACGAATCTTAAAAATTGTTTATTGAAAAAAATTATCGCCGATGATTCCATTGCGAAATCCATATCCATCACTTCTATATAAATCTGAACAAAATCTTAACAGCAAGAAGATTTAAGTAATAAATTTTTTCCATCAACAGTTTCCTGTGACAAGATCTGTTGATATTAGTTTTGTTTCTACATGTAATTAGTGAGTCATAGCATAGTTTTTTTACATGGATCTCTGAGGGAACAGTAAAAAATTTATGTTATGGAGCAATAGCAGTAATCATACCAACGGAGGGGGAATAATGTTTAATACGGATGTTCGCTGGGGCCAAGTTTTCTTTTTACTTTTTTTTCCATTCACATGGATTCAGGCACAACAAAATACTGAATCTACCGAAGTTATTGGTTGGTACCCCAACTCTGGTGTGTCGCTAGGAAAGGGAGTTTCTAAAAGTTTTCCTTTAAAAGAGTACCAAAGTTGTGTTTCTTACAACCCTAAGACGATACATCCTCTTGACGCAAATAATTCAGTCAATACCAAAATGAAAATTTCGCTAGTGACAAATACAAAAGAGATGCATAAAGCGCTGGGGATTTCTGGACGAATAGGTGCCAATCTTGCCTTTATCTCTAAACTTCCCCTGGGAGATATTGGTGCTCAATTTGGAACGGAGAAGAGCCAAGACATAAGTGATTCCTCAATTGCGCTCGTCATTAGTGCGGAAGCTGATTACGGAAGATATGAACTTGAACCGGTCGACAATGAGGAAGGATTAATTTTAAAAGCAAAATTTAAACAGCTTATTGATCAAGGAAACTATAAGAATTTTATGCAACAGTGTGGAACCCACTTTGTCATTAGAGAAAGAAGGCGCGGGGCCGTTCATGCCATCATCAAAGTTTCAGACCTGACGAAATCAAAGAAAAGAAAACTTCAAGCATCGCTTCAATTAGGAAACACTAATGAACCTGACGCTGAAGTAGACCCTAATAATATTTACCCTGCCTCAAAACCGGCCTTCCAAGGATCAAGCAGCGTAAAAATTCCGGCAAGTGTCAGCTTAGGTATTGATAATTTTTTAAAAGAAGCTAAAGAGTCTGACGGAACTGTGGAAATTGAATTTACGACAGATGGTGGTGGTGGCCTTGAAAACCAAACCGATCTATTTGAAGAAGGAAAAATTACTTTTGAGGGTTTGCTAAAAACTACGGCAAAATATTTATCTTCTTTCTCAAGAGTCAATTTGCCTGAACAAAATGAAACGACTAACTATGCTAACTTGCCTGGTGCTCCCTACCAATACCACATTGTTCCCTATTCACTTTTGGGGGTGAATTTAAATTACAGCAATGTGAATTATAGTCAATTAGAAGAACTCTACTACTTAATGATTGGAGCTTACAGCAACAAAGAAATTCTAAAAACTATCATCGAAGACCTTACCCCAACCGAGTCTCCTGAATCCTTTCAGTATGTTTCAAAAAAGATCACAGAGATCTCTACTTATATGACGAAAATAAATGCCTTGGCCGATAAAATTATATCGGGCAAATCTATCGAGCCTTCAGAAATACCAACCTTACCTCCTGTTGATTTGGCCACCGTACTTCCCCAAGCAACACTTCTACAATCAGATTTCCTTTGTGAAGTAAGTGGTGAAAATGCAAGCTGTGGAAAAAGTGCTTCGGGCTGGAGTTCACAAAAATGGACTGCCTATGTTAAAATTGCCGGAAAAATTTCCAACGCTTTCCAAGCGAAATCTGTAAACATTTATAAAGTAACTAATGGTATGAGAGGAAACCCGATCTATACCATCGTAAAAAGTTCTGAGACGGGTTTTATGTATTTTCGTAGCAGTGGGGAATTTAGTATTGCCTTCAATAAAATGCAGCAAGGAAAGGATGAAGCTTTATATCAACAATACCGCAGTGCTATGCCCAATTATGAAGTGACTATTATTGATGTGAATGGAAAATCTATGGACACAAAAGAAATTAACCTTGCCTTGCGTGGGCCACATTCACAGTTGAAACGAACTCCGAATTAGTTTTAGATTTTTCGATAAGTTAATTCAGGTATATTTTCAAAGAGCGTTTGTAACGAAATGCTCTTTGAAAATTCTTTTGCCATGTTTCTCTCCTCAAAGGTTAAAATTGTTTCCTTCGATTCACTCCATTGATCTAAAAATTTACTTTCTACTTGGTGTGATTGAATAATTTCGCCACACGGACGAATCTTTCCATGGGTTATGCAGTCACTCAGGCGACTAATTTGAATTTGTTGCCCTAAACTTAGGTAGAGAATAAAAATTGGTAAATCAAACCATTCTATAAATTCTTGATCTATTTTTTGTGACGTCAATCCTTGAATACCTTCTTTGCAAATAACGTAGCGAAGAAGCGGAAATTTTAAGTTCCTAGATTTTGAGAGAAAAACAATTTTTTCTTTTAATATTTTTCCATAATTTCCTAGACCAACAATTTCTAGTCCCGGCACGCCGTGGCTGGTATGTCCAAAAAATGTAATCCGCTCTAATTCTTTTTTTTGCAATGAAAATGCATTTAATCTTGCTTGTCCCATAGTTTGGGGTTTAAGCAAAGGTGGATTTTTTATTAATCAGATAAATTTTTGATTTTAAAAGAAAATAATTTTGCGAAAGAAAAAAATACTGTCTAAGGCCACATACCTCTTACCTTCATGGCACTTTCCAACCTTTGAAGTGAGGCGACCATGGCAGCTGTCTTCATGTCACATCGATGAGATTGAGATACCGCATGCACACGGTTAAAAGCGTTGCGCATGATAGATTCGAGTTTGGTATTAATTTCTTCTAAATTCCAAAAAAAGTTTTGCAATCCTTGAACCCATTCAAAGTAAGAGACAATAACTCCGCCTGCATTACAAAGAATATCAGGAATAATGAATACTCCTTTTTCATTGAGAACTTTCACTGCTTCTTTAGTCACTGGGCCATTGGCGCCTTCAGCAATTAATTTTGCTTTAATGGTATTTACATTATCTTTGGTTATGACTCCATCGATGGCCGCTGGAATTAAAATATCCACATCAAGAGCAAGTAATTGATCATTGGTAATGTGATCTGCGTCTGGATATTCATTTAAAAATTTTCTACTAGTTTGTGCCCAAGTTACTATTTTATTAATATCTAGGCCTTTAGCATTATAGAGAGCTCCCGTAAAATCGGAAACCGCAACAATTTTTGCACCTTGCTCCATTAAATCTAGCGCCGCAGGAATCGCTACTTTACCAAAACCATGTATGGCCACTTTGGTATCTTGATTAATTTTTTTACCCATTTTTTCATAAGCAAAATTAATACAAAATGCGACCCCTTTTCCGGTAGATTCATTACGTCCCAAAGATCCGCCAATGGCAATCGGTTTTCCAGTAACGACTCCTGGAATCGCGTAACCATAAATTTGTGAATAAGTGTCCATGAACCAGGCCATGGTTTGGCCATCTGTTCCAATATCAGGTGCAGGGATATCTTTATCGGGGCCAACGAAATAAGCGATCTCTGTTGCATACCGACGAGTTAAGCTTTGAAGTTCCTGGCGCGAAAGTAAATTGGGATCAACTTTCACTCCACCCTTTGCACCGCCCAGCGGTAGTCCCACGAGAGCACATTTAAAAGTCATGAGCATCGCTAGAGCTGCGGTTTCAGACAAAGATACATGTGGGTGAAATCGAATTCCGCCCTTACCAGGCCCAAGAGTCATATTGTGTTGAACTCGGTAACCTTCAAAAGTTTTTACCGTTCCGTCATCGAGCCTTACGGGAACAGAAATTTGTACCGCTCTCTTGGGATGCTTAAGACGCTCTAAAATATTTTGGTCTATTCCACCAGTTGAACCTGCGAGTTCTAATTGAAACAAAGCATCTTGATACAATGGGCTTTCTGTAACGCTCATAAACTATCCTCATCATTGTGGTTTAACTAAAGCAGTTAAGATCAAATGCAATTAGCATCAAAAAATAATTTTGAAGCATTTAAAAATGAAAAACACATTTTCAATCTTATCTATGAGAATAATTTATCAGGGGGTAATGAGAATGAAAATAGCGATGTTTAATGTTTTGGTTCTACAAGGTATAGGCCGAAAGGCCGGCGACGTAGATGAATATTAAGCGGAAGTGGTATTAGAAGTTATAAGAATAGCTAAGTGAAATCGTTTTATCATTCAAGATAGAATCACGAGAATAAGTGTATCTTAAGTAAGTATCAAAGAAAAATGGACGGCCCACACCAGTCAAGATTCTTTTATCTCTCACATTGTAGTTATAAAAAAGATTAAAACCATAAATAGGTTTCAAATTATTAAAATTTAATTCAAACCGACCGGTAATAGGAACAAACATACTCAACTGAGTGTTTCTAAATTCCATGGTAGAGGTCATAATCCCTCTTAAGGGCTGAAATCTATTTTTTATTTTAAATTCTTTGGCAATCGAGTTACCATTTTTCTTTTGCAAGTTAACCACCATATCTGGCGAATCCTTGTTCATCAGTGATCGGTACATAGCTTGATCTACTGTAAATTCTTGTGAAGAATCTTTGTTAAGAAGCTCTTCTTGAACTTTTGCGTTTTGTTCACCAGCGAAAGAATATTTCCAATTATTCAAATTTTGATTAATGGAAGTTTCTACATCTTTACTTGCAGACTTAAAAAAGAATCTTAATAATTGTGCTTTTAAAAACTCTGTTCGCTCATTACTAACCGAAGCATGGTACGCATCAGTATTTCCATGATCCCATTTTTCTAAAAATTCATCATTTGTATTCCAAAATTTTATTTGCTGAGAAACGCTATCGAGTCTGTGTTTTTCATTCAAAACATATTTTTGATAAGTGGTGGCCTCAAATTTATTAGGTTGAACAATCTCTTGTTCCGGTAAAATAGATTGAGCAGGCGAACGAGACTGTGCAAAAGCACTATTGTAAAATAGTACCAGTGACAAGTAACAGAATGTATTTTTAAACCATCCCTTCATAGGTAGTCCTTTACCTATAATAAATGCAAAGTCCGCGCCACACTGCAGGGTAATTTTTACCCTTTTTTGGACCTACTATCCAATATTTACAAAATGGCCGCTGTATATCTTCTTCACAGTGTAACTAAATCCAACACCCTATCAGTATAACTTATATACTGATGCGGTTTTGATTTTCCAGTGCGTCGAACTTCGGGATTCGTCCCTTGCGACGTGCAGGAGCACGTCTCAGCGTCTCACCGCTCGTTCTCCTTCTTGAAAACCAAACCTGCATCAGTATATCAACCACCTAACTAGTTGATAATTGGCGGAAGCTCGGCCACGCCCACATAAGTATCTGGATTAAAAAGAGGCGGCTTCTTACCTTTTAAAGTGTCTTTTATTTCTGACCGTTTTCTAATTTGCCCATTGAGAATGTAAGGTAGGAGCATATTTTGCTGTTTCGTGTCCTTTAACTCAATCCATTCCAAGAGAACGTACTTCTCAATGTCGTGCATCTTCGCCGCTTCTTTTAATTCTTGAGGAAGTTTTGCGATGAGAAGTGCGCGGTGAACTTCCGTTTTTGATACACCTAAGGCCGCCGTAATTTTTCGCTCAGAAGCTTGGGTAGCAAGTTGATAATTAAAAATACTGTCGGCGTGATCTATGTAGTGTAGATTTTCTCGGGCGGAGTTTTCCGAAAATTGAATGGCCATGAGTTCGTCTGAAGTTTTTCCTTCTAAAATAAAACATGGTGCTTCTTTCATTTCGGTTAAAGTGGACATGGCGCGAAATCTTCGCTCACCACATATGAGAACGAATTGATTACCTTCACGGTGAAGAACAAGAGGTTGAATCAAACCGTTCTCTTGGATGTTTTGAGCTAGTTCGCGAATAGTTTCATCATTGAAATAGGTACGAACTTGCTTGCGAACACTAATGTCGGCAAGTTTAACATTTTGAAGTCTAGCGCCTTCAAGAATTTTTTTCTCATTAAGGCGTAGAAGCTCTGGATTAATTCGATCACTGAGATCGATAAAATTTCTTTCTTTTTTTGTCACTCGTTTTGCAAATTCCTTGCTCATAACTCAACCCTTCCTTAGTTTGTTTACTCGGTAAGAAACACTACATTTTATCATCTTTAAAGTCCTAAAGAATCCCAGAGCGTTCGATAGTCGCGATAACCTTTTGAATTTTTACCCATCAAGAAGATGGGTTTCTTAACGGAGATGGATTCTTGCATCTCAACTAAATTGCGAACGAACGGAGTCACTTTAAAGTTTTGAGATAGCTCATCAAGTCGTTGTCTTTCAATTTTCCTTCTCACATTGACCATGGAAGGAATGATGGAAAATTCTAACGTGGGATTTTCTGATTCTCGAATGATTTGAAAGGTATCCATTAATTCTTCGAGGCCATCGATCGAATAATCCTGCGCTTGCGTGGGGATGAGCACTTGATTCGCCGCCACCAAACTCATAATCAATTCGTCGCCCAACATCGGTGGAGTATCAATGACTATGTAATCAAACTTCGTCGACATTTCTTGGATGCGAAGCTTAAGTAAACGCTCCTTGCGGCCCGCATTTTTTCTAATTTCACTTTCCGATAAAATGAGTAGTTTCGAAAGTGAAGCGAGGTGACGACTTGAAGGAATCACAAATAAATTTTTATGAAAGTCGTAGGATCCTTCAGAGGGAATAATAATATCTTCTACTTTGACATCACCGATGAGCCACTCTGGGATGAGTGTTCGCTGAACAGTAACTCCGAGTGTGCTACTTAAATTCGCCTGAGAATCTAGATCAATCGCCAAGACCTGCTTACCACTATTGGCCAAATGGCATGCTAGTTGGTAACACTGCATCGTCTTTCCGACTCCGCCTTTATTGTTCGCTACTGCAATGATCTTCATGGTCTTGTCCTCCCGACAAATTTTTTTAGAATTCAATGAAATCCATTTTTCAGGAGTTTTCACGAAATCTAAAAGGGCAATCCTTAGTTTATATTTTATCGAAGTCGTTTTATTTCCGTCAAAAATCATTCTTACAATCACTTACTATTATGATGTTATTTTGAAAAAATTGACTATAATAGGACATGATTAAATCAAGCACCATTCCACAATCTTACCACCTAAGTAAAAAAAACGTCCAAGAAAACTATCTTCCGCCAATTTCTTTTGAAGATCTTTCAGATGATGAAGTCATTAATGAAATTCACCAATTAAAGCAAGAGTTGTCCTCTCAAGTTTTGATCTTGGGCCACCATTATCAACAAGATGATGTGATTGCCTTTGCAGATGATGTTGGTGACTCTCTGCAATTAGCAAGGTCTGCGCAAAAATCGAAGGCCGCAAATATTATTTTTTGTGGAGTGCATTTCATGGCCGAAACGGCGGATATGTTAACCTCCCACACGCAAAAGGTGATGCTTCCGGATTTAAATGCAGGATGTTCCATGGCCGATATGGCCCAAGAGCGACATGTTGAAAGAGCGTGGAAAGAAATAGCTGAGGCCATGGATACAGTTAATTCAGGTAAAAAAATTGTTCCCATCACTTATATTAATTGTTCCGCTAAATTAAAGGCGTTTGTCGGAAAACAGGGCGGCGCCATTTGTACTTCTAGCAATGCAAAAAAAATCATCGAGTGGGCCTTAGAGCATGGTGATAAACTTTTCTTCTTTCCTGATCAACACTTGGGACGAAATACCTGTTTTGAATTGGGAATTTCTCTCGAGGATATGGTGGTTTATGACCCCAATAAATTTCATGGTGGATTAACAGAAGAACAAATAAAAAAAGCAAAAGTTATTTTGTGGTACGGCTACTGCTCCGTACATCAAGGTTTCAAAATTGAACAGATTCAAAATTTACGATCAAATGAACCTGATAGAAAAATCATCGTACACCCCGAGTGTAATTTTGAAGTAACTCAAGCGGCCGATCTGCGAGGTTCAACCTCTTTTATCGTGAGCACTCTAGAAGCGGCCAAGGCGGGATCAAAATTTGCAGTAGGGACAGAAATTAATTTAGTCAACCGACTTGCCAAAAAATTTCCATCCATTTCCATTATTAGTCTTTCGCCATACCAATGCTTATGCACTACGATGTACCGAATTCGTCCCCGTTGGTTACTTAATTCTCTTCGGTCTATCAAAAATGAAACCTGTGAAAATGTAATAACCGTTGATCTAGAAACAACAAAGTGGTCGTTACTAGCCTTGGACCGAATGCTGGAGTTAAGTTAATGAAAATTTATGCAGACTACAACGCCACCTCACCTATCAATCCCAAAGTAAAACAATTTATTGCCGAGCGAATGGAGGGTGTTTTTGCTAACCCCAATGCCATTCATGCTTTGGGTTCAGAAATTAAACGAGAAATTGAAGTTGCTAGAAAACACGTGGCCGATTTATTGGGTGCTGACCCTGAACAAATTATTTTCACTTCAGGATCCACTGAAAGTATCAGTAGCGTATTCTATCAATTTTTAAACGATCGGCCGTTTGGCAATGATAAAAAAAATTTAGTGATTAGTTCTAAGCTAGAGCACTCTGCTGTCATGAACTCCATTTCCTATTTAGAAAAATTGAATTTTCTTGTTAGTAAGTGGATTGATTCAAGCAATGATGGGACCGTAAATCTTGAATCCTTTAGATCCCTCTTTAAAGAATATAAAGAAAAAATTGCGCTCGTCACAACGATGTCCGTAAACAATGAAATCGGAACGATTCAGCCGATTGAAGAAATGATTGAACTTTGCATGGAATGTAAAATCCCCTTCCTATCAGATACGACTCAGCATTTGGGTAAATTAAAATTTCACTTTGAACAATCAAAATTGGATTTTGCTGTTTTATCCGGGCATAAACTTGGAGTTCCCTTTGGAATTGGGGCCTTGTTGATTAAAAATCCTTCCAAATTTAAACCGATGATTCTGGGTGGCCATCAAGAAATGGGACTGCGCGGAGGAACACAAAACTACCTTGGGATTTTATCGCTGTCTATCGCTCTTCAAGAAGAACTGAGCGCTTCGGCGGAAGCTCAATGGAAAATGATCAGCAAAGAAAAAAATGAATTTGAGCAAGAATTAAAAAAATTGTTTCCCAATGTAGTCATCTTTGGTGAGAACGCTCCTCGAAGAATAGGAAACACGACGTTGTGTAGTTTTCCTGGCATTCATGGACAAGGAATTCAAATTGAGTGTGAGAGTAGAAATATTTTCTTCACCACTTCCTCGGCGTGCTCAGATAACGAACCTGAGACGTCTAGGGTGCTTAAGTCGATGGACGTTCCAGATAATGTTGGCCGAGGAGTTATTAGAATTAGCACGGGAAAAACCTATCAAAAAGGTGACTACCAAAAAATTTTGAAATCCCTTCAAGAATCACTAAAAAAATTAAAATTCTAGTTTTGGATGTTGTGAATTTTTAGCAGCATCCACAGGAGAGCTAGGACTAGGATCAGGGTTAGGGTTTGAGTTTGAGTTAGGATGAGCATTCCATGGAAGTGGCGCGGGATCAGGCACTTTTTCTTGCTTAAAAACATCGTACTCATGGGGATTTTCCATACTGAAGCTAAAATCTTTTTCCAAATAACTAGCAAATAAAAGATTCAAACAGTATGACGTTCCATGGGATGTTGATAATTGATCTCGCTCCCCTTCAGCAAAAAGCAGTAATTCATTTTGGATAACTTCTTTTAATTTTGCAGCTGAGTCGCAAAATTGATCAGAATAACCTTTTATGCAAGAGACATTTTTACGAAATAATTCTGGCCCTAGGAAATTTTCGTATCGCAAATGAATCGGATCCCGGCAAAGATCTACTTCCCATTTTGAAAACCAAAAAGAAGATTTAAATTTTAAAGATAAAAGACACCTTTCCTTAGACAAAGAAATTTCTCTTTTAAATATTCCTAAATATTTTGCAGGGAGGAGAATCTGTTTAGAAAAGTTTGCGCTTGTACATTCCGAAGAAGTAAACATGGCGATGGAAGGATTAATATTAAATCCGATAAAAGAAAATAACATTAACAAATTCAAAAAAAATATACTAAATTTATTTCGCGGCCTGAATTCCATGGGGCCTAATCTCCAAATAGACTAAACTTGTATCATAATTATAGAACTCTTGTCCGCCTCTTTTATCAAGAAAAAGCATCATCTCATCAATTAATTCATGTTTAAATTTGTCTAAATTTTCTTTTACAAAGTCGATGACAAAATTTCGCTTTGATTGATTTAAAATATTATCAAAATATCCAGGAGAGACTAAAATGTGCCTCTGAAGAAATGAAATCCTATGGGAGAGCAAAGTATAATGTTCAGTGGTCTTTTCCTCTATGAAATCTTCAATCATTTTTTCGTCAGACGGTCGTAATTCTTGTTCTTGTCCTTGTCCCTGGGGTTGCGCGGAAATAAGTTGATATAAACCTGATTTTGAAATATTCATGATTTTTTTGGATGGACTAATTTTAGAAATAAAATAATGGTTTTCGTGTTTTTTATCTTTCTGATTTGCAACTTTAGTTAAATCCATTTGCAATAATTCCGTGACTTCTTCAACATCAAGATTTTTATTAGAATCTTCCTGAATAATTTTTTTAATTTTATCTAAATATCTCAAAAAAACGGCAGAGGATGCATAAGAGTTGGTGCTAAAGTTTAACCACCAAACATCACTTCCGTTAACAACAAATTCGGAGTATTCCGAACCTGATTCATAACCCACGCCATAACGATAATGAAAGGAAATTGGGCCTTGGACAATTTTTCTTTTATTTTCATTTTGGCTTTTTTGAGCGCGGGCACGATAGAGCTGATCCTCTAAATTTTTTATCATGTGGCCAACGTCTCTTTCAACTTCATTAAACTTACTAATGTAGGAATCTCTTAATTTGTGATAGAGCTCAAGTAAGCAATACCCATTAAAAATGCACTGCAAATTTAAATCACTGAATAAAATTTGACAGGTATCCATTTTATCCGATTCATTTTTTAAAAGTATCAGGCCCAAACAACGATCTTGCTTTTTTATTTGCGACTCCAAGGAGAGAGTCAAAAATTTTTGATCACTTAGACACAAGTAAAAATAAGGCGAAACTTTTTTCCACACATCGAATGACAACAAGGCAAGATCATCTGTAGTTTTAATATTTAATAAAATTAAGATAGGTCGATATTTTCCAGCATTCTCAATTTCAGTTAACAAAATATTTTGTGAAGCTTGAGAGTGGATAGTATGAACATTCCATCTATTTATAGATTCTTGAGTTTTTATGTCTAAATTTATTGTGAAAATCATGCCTAGCTAAATATTAACTTCTTATTTTAATAGTAACAACCGATAAAGAGTAATATGGGAATTGCAAAAAAAAGACCCGAGTTAAAAATTATTCACTCAACACAAGATGAATCCAAAAGAAGAGAGGATGACTCCAGTAATATCAATAATGAAACGACATCTACTTTTGCGCTCTACGAATTAGGAAAATCACTATCTGACCAAATGCAAGAAACTTTGAAAGTTTTTGAGATGGCCGCTAAGTGCATCTTAAAAGCGCTCGACTGCAAAGATAAATATACTTATGGGCACAGTATTCGAGTTGCTCACTATTGTTTAGTGCTAAGTGGCCATCTTGGACTATCAGAAGATGAGGCCTACGAATTGGAACTGTCGGCCTTATTTCACGACGTCGGTAAAATCGGAATCAGCGATAATATTCTCTGCAAGCCTGGAAAACTAACTCCGGAAGAAATGGAAGTAATGAAATCTCATCCCGTACTCTCTTATGAAATCCTTAAAGAGTTCAGCTATTTTGAAAATGTTGCAAAAAATGCCCTTCATCATCATGAAAGATTTGATGGACTTGGTTATCCACACAGACTTAAAGGAGTTGAGATTCCCCTTTTTTCAAGAATCATACTCATCTCTGACACCTATGATGCCATTACCAGCTCGAGAACTTATCGTGAAGGAAGAAATCACTCGGTAGCGTTTGACGAATTACGTTTATTTGCAGGAAAACAATTCGATCCCAAATTGACGGAAGAGTTCATCGCGGCGATGGATAATTACTATAAAGAAAAAGATAAAAAGAATCGCCTAAAACTCATTGGCCCAAATAAGAGAGCAGCTTAGTCCTTATTCACCAATATACCCATCGCACTTTGGATTTCACCGAGCCGAGGTTATTTAACGTTTCATTTTATCACCAATCCCATAGTAGGTGTTGATCAGAAGTTATTACTCGCAACCTAAAGGTGCTGGCGATGCTTGCTGCAACTGTATTTCTTTTTTACACAAATCGGCGGTTTCTAAAACGGCGCGAGAAATACACGTTTTATTGTTGGCCTTCATGTTTATTCTACATTTTCGATAGTTGGGAGCGTCCAAACAAAACCATTTTTTCTTATCACAACGATAAACGAGTCCCCGCCCCGAGATAGAATAATTAATATTTTCGGGGGACTTATTTGATCTGGCGGAGGGAACAATAGGTTTCAAATTTGTAGCGTTATGTTCAATAGCATCCATCTCAATTAATTCAGAATTTTTTTTATATTTTATCCATTCATCCCGAAGCAACATAAATATAATGGCCACGGTAATGACCACCATGAGTGGTTTTAATTTTCTTCTTATATTTCTCCATTTTTTTGCAAATTCTTTAGAATCGCTAGCGTTTCGAGGGATGTTAAAATTTACGTTTGTATAACTCTCTGCTCCACTTTCACGGCCGATCAGGGATGTCGAATTCACTTTATTTAAACGAGGGTTTGCGGGATTTCGAAAAGCAGGTATTTCGTGCAATTTTTCACTTTCTATTTTAATTTCTGTTATCTGAAAATTATGCCCTTTATTGGATAGATCAAGCCTTCCCATTTGCGACGATTGATCAAGAGGGTGAGACATTCTCGTAGGAAATTCATCTTCTGATTTATCTATATTATCTGAAACAGGTAACGCATCTTTCTTCTTGATAAACATGCTGGTAATATCGGCCAGTTTACTGATCATGGATCGGGATTTTCCAATTCCCGTAATCACTACTTCCGTGTCTTCACTTTCGTTGCTTAGATTTTTGTATTTGTTTTTGTCACTCATAATTATTCATAACTATTTATACTTATTTATATCTTAGTTGATTTGCATTTCAATTTCTATTTTTGGAGATACACCATAGGGAGTAAGCATTAAAAGATTTTCTTGAGTAAAGCGCTTCATGCTTTCTTGATAATAATCATCTGGGCCATGGATCAATGAAAATGGATTTTTCCGTGGCAAAAAAACTAGCTTCATTTTAGCGCAGGAATTGGCCACATACTTCCAAATTAAATAACTTACTAATCCCATGGTTTTACGAAAATTAAATTCACAACCTGGGTGGATGAAGTTTTGTTTTTTGTCCTCCTCGCGATAAATAAAGGAATCCATACTTCCGCCCCAAATGACTGAAGATGAAACTTCGCGAACGTAATTGGCTAAATTTTTCTTAATTGAATCAAAATTTTTTGCAAAATTTAAAATTTCTTGATCCTCAACATGATAGTTCTTAAGAAAATCTGGAATATGATTCATGACTGATCTCTCGATCAATGTGCCACGATACTGAAAGTGTTGGTCAACTTCATTTTTATATATTAATTCAAAATTTTTGTAAGGAGAGATAAAAATCGAAAAATCTGTCTCTCGCGAAAAATATTCTTCCGCGATGAGAGGAAAAATCCAATGAGAGACTTGTTCTTGTATTTTAGCTTCCTTCCATTTTTTAGAATTTAAAACAAAATGGCTTTTACCGGAAAATCCTTGAAAGCTTTTTATTAACCAAGATTTGTTTTCATTTTTTTGAATCTCTAAAATTAGCTTTAAATCATCTATATTTTTTAAAATATGAACTGAATGCTTTAAAATTTTTAGTCGCTCAAGAAAAGCAAACCAATTTTTTTTACTGGATAGTTCATGGTAGTGGTCTTCCGGTAATGATTGATAGTACCAAAAGGGCGCAAGTCCCAGAGAATTGCTAAAGGGTTGAGGAGAAATCCATTTAATATGGGGCAGTACATTATTAATGTATTCCCGATAATTTTCATCAATCTTAATGTTACTAATATAGGGCGCTTCAATAGGAAAAAAACCGAGCAAGTAGCTAAAATCAACACCCGCAGGAATGTTTTGGTCCTCGAAGTCAAAAGACCACTTTATAGTTTTATCAAAATACCGATAGGTTGTGTGGAGGGGTTTCATATGTTGCGCCATTTTATTTTTTTTTTATCATTTTTTATTATTTCATTAAACTTTGCAGAAGCCAAAAAACATAAAGATAAGCACAAAGATAATGAAATGAAATTTGAAAAAGAAATTAAATTACCTCGCAGAATTAGACACCTAAAAGAAGTCTCCCACTTAAATCGCTGCTTTCGAGAGCATAAAAAACCTTCCGCTGGAAAATGCTCGAAAAAAGAAATTGATATTGATGATATTTGTAGGCAGGCAGTACCGATCGCCATGGATGAATTTTTTGCAACTTATGCAAGTACAAGTTATTTTGGAGATATGAATGGTAGCATTAAACATGCTTTCTCTAAATATGCTCGTTTTCAGCTCAACCAAGACAAAGAAAATTATGATGTCGATCATAAAAAACCTAAAAAGAAATGGCAATTTTGGAAAAAAAATCCAGATCTTGAATTGGCCTATGCCGATCCTGCGCTTTGCACATTACCTGTATTAAAATATGAAGATGCGGCGATGATATTCTATCCGGCACCAAGCGAAGTAACTTGTAAAGTTAATCGGAAAACGGGAAGCGCCAAAATAGAAATTCTTCTTGCTAATTCTGAAAGAAAACAGTCTCAATATCAGGCGATGACCGTAGTAAGTGATAAGGAAGAAAATGGATTTCGCTTCCACATTGATAGAACGACAGCATCTGTCACTGGAGGACGAGTAAGCGGCCCTGAAGGCTCCAGAACGGAACGATTTTGTTATGCTCTTCCTTTGCCAGAATCAAATAAAGTTAAATTTGCCTGCAATCAAAACGTAAAGATTAAAGCTGGTTTTTTTAATTCCAAGGGAAGACCTCTTGATCAAAAACAAACAAGTTTCGACATTGAAACGCCTGAAGAAGTTTGCGCGGCCCATAAGGAAACAGCTGAACAACAACCTGAGGTTGTAAGACTAACAACCGAAGACGTTGTTAAAGGGGCTGGAGGTGCAAAACCGGAAACAAAACCTAAGGTCGATCCTCATAATCAAAACGAAAAAGTAGATCCAAACGAAAAAGCAGCGACGACAGAAACAAAATAAAAATTTCGTTCTTTATACTCATTGGAATTTGGTTTTCAGGGCAGTGGATGAGGAGGAAGGCGTATGGTTATACGTCGACGACGAATACGCACCCTGAAAACCAAAGTGCGATGGGTATAATAATTATCTTTTCGTGATGGCAAATTGATCATCAAAATTTTTAATAGAATCAATAAAACTATTATCTAGGCCGCACAATTTTCTTAAATGAGGTTGAAAATCAATTCCTTTAGATCGTGCAGGGGTGAGAGGAAAAGGAAGTAGCGATTGATAGTAATCAAATAATGAATGATCACCTTTTAGCTTTTTAAGTAGACTGACTCCAAACTTTACATGCTTAATTTCGTCCATTAAAACTTTTTCTAAAATGCTGGCCGACACTTGGTCTCCCAATTCCAAAAATATTTTTTGATAATAGTTGGCGAAATCTAAATTGGCGGCCTCAAGAGTAAGCGACATCACAGCAGAATATTCGGAAAAATTTTTAAAATGAGAGGCGCGCTGCCAAAAAAAGCCGCTTAAAGGAAAGGATCCAAAATCATATCCACAGCTTTTTAAACGATCCACATAAAGTTGAAAGTGCACTTGTTCTTCCATTAAAGATTGAGCAATGCCTAGCTTCCATTTTTTTTCCTGCTCAGTATGGTGAGGTAAAATTAAAATCGCGAGCGCCATCAATTCGATGGCCAATAATTCGTGATTGGCAAAGGCGTGCATCGCAATCGCCAAATTTTGCTTAAGATAAAGTTGGGAGGCCTTGGGAAATTTCAGTTGTTTTTCAGAAAATAAGTGGAGCTCACTTCTTCCTGGGCCAGCAGGAACATCATTCATGGGAGAAAAAGAAAAATCAACTCGGTGGTTTAAGGAAATTTTTCGAAGCTTATCTTCTAGATGAGACGAAAATAAAATCGAATTCGCCCAATCATGGAATGATAAATTATCTTCGGCCATATTTTGAGGAGGAAGGTTTTTTTCGTTTATTAAAGGGAGGCCTTGATGGGCCACTGCTGCCACCAGCGCCGCCGCCGTTACCTCTGCGTTGATTTCCACCGCCACCGCCTCCTCCAAAACCACCTTGTTGTCTTCCTCGGTCGTACCAGTCTCTAGGCCCGATGGCATACTTAGGCCCTTTCTCCGATAATAAGTGATTTAATTTTTCTACGGCCTTGGATTTATTATCGATGAGAGTCGGTAAATCAAAATGAAAATTTTTATTGGCAAAGTGACGAGCTAACCACTGATATAACTCCATACACTTAATCGCGGATTCTAAATAATCGATATCGTCAGAAGTGGAATCAATTTCTTGGCAAGTAATGGGAGTGGCGTGAACAAATTTTGAAACGATGGCAATAAAATATTCTACGTGTTCTACGAGCCCCAGGTTGACAGGCGCGCAGGCAAAACCAAAAATTTCACCTTCCGTAAGGGAATTGGTATTTTCATTTAAGCGCTCTACCATTTCCGTAATTTCAATCATCTCGGTTAATTGCACACAAAAGAAAGGATTTTCAAAATTCATCGTATTAAAGAGTCGCAAAAATTCTGAGAGATCAAGTCGCCTCAAATTATTTTCTTCTAGTGCTCGATTCACTTTTGAAAAGATTTCCAAATCTGGCCCTACCATGGCGTGGGTGCGTTCTTCAAGCTCACCATAAAGGGAATTACTTAAGATACGTAGTCCATCCATATTTTTTTCATGTTGAAGGCAAGTAACAAATCCCACCGGGAAGCGACCATAGCGTCCCGCGCGTCCTGAAATTTGTTTTGTTTCACTCATGGTGAGTGGATGTTCTCTGGAATCAATAAATTTTGAAAAGGCACTGAAAACGATTCGCCTTACTGGTAAATTCATTCCCATGGCAATCGCATCCGTCGATACCATAATATCAGTTTCACCTTCATCAAATTTTCTGGCCTGCTCGCGGCGAACTTCCGGATTGAGCATTCCGTAAATGATAGATACTTTAAAATTTTGACGCTCTAACTCGGCCTTAAATTTAAGGGCACTACGTCTCGAGAACACGATTAAGGCGTCGCCTTTCTTTAAATCTTTCACCTGCGCCATCGTGCTTTCCACTTTGAGTTCCGTCATGCGCTCGTAATATTTTATTTCCAGACTATCACCGGTTAATTTTAAAATTTGCTTAATTAAATCAAGCACAGACGCATCACCACAAATGTGAACTTCCGGTGCACATAAATTAATAAGTGCCCTTGTCCACGCCCATCCACGCTGAGGATCAGCAATCATTTGAATTTCATCAATCACACAGCAATCATAAAATTCATGAACCTTGGCCATCTCCACGGTAGCTGAATAATGAGTGGCCCCCGATTTTTCAATCACTTCTTCTCCAGTAAGAAGTGTCGTCGGAACACCTTTACTATTCATCGTGTCGTATAATTCACTGGCCAGTAAGCGAAGGGGGGCGAGATAACATCCACGCTTGGCCGTGCACAAGGCCTCTATGGCATGATAGGTTTTTCCTGAATTTGTTGGGCCCATGTGATAAATAATTTTTCGATTCATGCGCCTAGCGGTGGAGTGAATCCAAAATTGGCCCAAATAGCTACTTAAAATGGTGGATGAAATATCTTTTCTTTTAAATGATAAAACGGTGCGCAAGTATTTTAAAAATTCACGTTTAATAAAATTGGGTTGCTGCCAAATACCAAGCCCAGCTTGTTGATAGAATTTTGTCCAATCTTGTTCTGATAGAATTTCTGGACGGATTTGTTCATCCACCATAATCCCAAGTAAGTACGCCTTTAATTTTTCGACATAAACTTTTCCAAGTGACCCAGTGTGACCAAAAACTTTTTGCAGCTCGGCACGCGTTTCAATTTCACATTTTGTTGCACTCGAGCGCCGCAAATGATGGCGTGCTTGAGATAAATTTCCATCTAGGAAACGTTTCATTTGTTGATACAATTGCGAAATATCACCAAGACTTTTGGTGACGATAGCGTCAAACATTTTTTCTTCGTGCTGATTAATAATTTCTTGCTGCTTTTGGGTGTAGACCATTCGCAATTGATTGCGAAACGAATTGAGACATTCAACACACTGACAATCGTATTGAGAAAAATTAAGTTTTAAGGTTTGCAAATTTTTTAGTTTTTCTTGGGAAGCTTGATGGGCGGCAACTCGTTCTTGCCACCAACTCACTGTATATTTCTTTAAGTCCTCCACCACCGAATCAGTAAGATCAACCTCCAAAGGAAGATCAGGGAGATCACGCCCTTGCAGTAAATTTTCTGAAGTTAAGGCGGTGTGCAGTAAGAAATGTTTATTCTCCCACTGATCCACCGGAAAAAAATCTTCCTCCCAAACTTCTTTTAAGTAGGGATAAGAAATGGTATTTTTGCTTAGCGTTTGAAGATGAAAATCGAGTACACTGAGAGCAGTCGTTGCGCTAGCAAGAGTACGCTTAACTTTTAAGTTTGCTTGATCGCTTTCAAAAAAGTGCAGCAACTGTTGATAGACATCTCTAATATTGGGATCAATAAAAGTGGTCATTAACGGAAAATTTGAATTCATATTATTTTACTCAGAGAAAGGAAGGTAAGAAATGTCATCATGGCAAACTTATTTAACGCAAAAACTTAATATTCATCATCCTATTATACTAGCACCGATGTTTCTTGTCAGTCAGAAGGAAATGATCGAAGCGGCCGACGGTGCAGGAATTGTGGGATGCCTTCCTTCGCTCAATTATAAGTCGATGGAAGAACTTAAGTCCGTTTTGGAAGCGTTTAAACAAAATAAGACCAAGTTTGGTATCAATTTAATCGTTAATCAAGCGAATGTCCACTTAAGCAAGCATATTGAGCTTTTAAAGAATTTTCCACCCAACTTCATCATTACCTCTCTGGGGTCACCTGCGGAAGTGATTAAGATTTTTAAACCACTGGGTACTTTAATTTTTTGTGATGTGATCGATTCAGATTATTCCAAGAAAGTGATTGCGATGGGAGCTGATGCCCTCATTGCTGTTAACTCTGGGGCGGGAGGACACTTAGGAAAAATTAGTGCGTCCATTTTAGTTCCCATGCTAAAAAAACAATTTCCCGACATGCCGATCATCAGTGCTGGTGGTGTGGGTGATGGTGCAGGTTTAGTTTCCATGTTGGCCTTAGGGGCGGAAGGCGTCTCTATAGGCTCACCTTTTATAGCCACCAAAGAATCACCGGCCCACCAAGGATATAAGCAAGCATGCCTCGACTACGGCGCTGAAGATATTGTGGTCTCCACCAAAATTTCAGGAACGCCTTGCACGGTTATCAAGACCCCCTTTGTTGAAAAAATGGGAACCGAACAAAATGTGGTGGAGAAGTTTTTAAACAGTCATAAAAAAATAAAAAAATATGCCAAAATGCTTACCTATTATCGTGGGATGAAATTACTCGAGAAGGCGGCTTTTCAAGCAAGTTATCAAACCGTCTGGTGTGCGGGGCAATCGATTGAATTTATCGATAAAGAAGAGTCGATTAAAACTATTGTTGATCGAATAGTGAACGAGAGTGAAATTGCCTTGAAGCAACTTCAATCTCGTTTCAAAAATTAAACGAATTCTTGTTTTATAGGTCTCGACATTCCAACGGAGTGAGAAATTGCCCCTGAGATGCAAAATGGGATGCTAATTCAGAGCTTAAAATATAGTTCTTCTTTTTATCTGCTCTTCTAAATATACGAATCGTTGTGAAAAAATCTTCTTCTCTATTTCCTCTCTCCACATTTTTTTGTCGTGTTTTTGAAACAAAGGTTTGAGATGTAGAATTATCTACATATTTTTTAATTTTTTCATCAGAAAATGTTTTACGAAATAATCTCCCCCTGCCCTCACGCAAACTTATAAAATAACTTGTTAAACTTTCTTTTTGTGCTTGAGTCAGTTGTTTTTGACTATAATTTGCGTTGTCAGTCGATAGAGGATGATTTTTGTGAGTAAATTTATCGCTACCATCAACCTTACTGATTTCCGAAAGAACAAATGCTGATATAGTTTCCCCTGTGCCATCTTGCTTAGTTCCTACTACTTTTCGATAAATGCGATAAATGGAATTTCCCACAGAACAATCGGTAATATCTTTTCCATCTAAAGTAGGGATTAAATTATTGGACAACTCGCAAATAATCTTAGTGTTTATTTTTGGATTTGAGTTATCAAGGGTGCGAGTAAAGACAACTGGCGCACTAAATTGAGTTACGACTTTTTCAAAAGAAATCTCTTGCTTATTGGCCAAAAGGGAAATATTCCAAGTTACTTCTTTGTCATTAGAAACAAGATTTACTTTCCATGATAATTTATCAAAATAGAAACTTTCATTAAGGTAATATTTCATCGGCCCACGCATAGCAACTGGCCTAAGAGTGCGTGTCACAAATTTTTGGTCAGAGCTTCCATCAGCGTTAATCGTAATCTGGCCATTGTCATCAACTTTTGAAATATGACATGTCAACTGCGCATCCTCGGCGAAAACATGAAAGGCCATGATGGACAATAACCAACTCAATCTTACTAAATAATTTTTTACATTCATCTTCGTTCCTCCAACAAAATTTTTTGTTAATTTTTAAGCGTGGTGGATTATAGAGTAAATGAGAAATGAATGCTAATGAGGAATGCAATAGGAGACTATTTACTTTAGGTAAGTAAAATATTCCCTAGAGAATTGATAAAAAAGTGTAAATTATTTTCAAACAGATTTGATTAAACCACTTCGGCGCAACAAAGAATTAGTGTCTGGCGCTCTCCCCATAAATTTTTGAAATAGCTCAATGGGTAAAAATTTACCACCTTGCGATAAAATGCAATCGACATATTTTTGGGCCGTTGGTGCATGAAAAATTCCCTGCTTCTTAAATTCTTCAAAGCAATCGGCCTCTAATACTTCGGCCCATTTATAACTGTAGTAACCAGCGGCGTAACCACCGTCTGAAAATAAGTGCCCAAAGCTCGCCCCCAAACACTCTCCGTCGAGAGGAGACATGAAAGAAAATTTGCTCAAGTGTTGTTTTTCAAAAGCACTTAAGTCTTCTGGGATACTTTTTTCACTCTCGATTGAATGGTACATCATATCCAAATATCCAAAACTCAACTGCCTCATCATGGCCAGACCAGCTTGAAATTGCTGGTAGGCCTTCAATTTTCCTAAAAGTTCCTGGGGAATTTTTTCTTTTGTCTGATAATGAGCTGCAAATAAATCTAAGCATTCTTTTTCTAGCAACCAATTTTCCATTAACTGAGAAGGCAATTCAACAAAATCCCAATAAACATTCGTTCCAGAAACGATACGATAAGTGCAGTCAGTAAGAAGCCCATGAAGTGCATGGCCAAACTCATGATAAAGGGTTCGAACATCTTGGAAGGAAAGCAAGCTAGGCCTTGAATCGGAATGGGGAGCAAAATTACAAACGATAGAAACGTGGGGACGAGTCATTTGATCAAATTGTTTTCCTTGCTCTAAAAAAGAACCCATCCATGCGCCGGCCCTTTTTGAATCTCTCGTATAAAAATCGGTGTACATCAGACCAATAAACTTATGACTTTTCTCATGAAATACTTCGTAGACCTGAACTTGAGGGTGGTAAGTAGGAAGATCTTTACGTTCTTTAAATTTGAGTGAAAATAATTTACTAGCAACGACCCAGAGACCTTCCAGAACGGCTGGAAGCGGAAAATAGGGCCTAAGCGATTCATCATTGAAATTTAATAATTCCGACTTAACTTTTTCACTGTAGTAGGCCGTGTCCCATTTTTGTAAATCGACTCCTTCAGATTTTGCCTTATTTTTAAGTCTTTCAAATTCCTCTTTTGCAAAAGGAAGGGATTGCGTAAAAAGTTTTTCCGTAAAATCAATGACGGTATGTTTATCTTTGGCCATTCGTTTTTCTAAAATATAATCCGCGTGAGATCGATAACCTAAGAGTTGGGCCCTTTGCATTCGAAGCAAAAGAATATTTTTAACGATAGGACGATTATTAAATTCTTCAGACGTGGCCCTTGATAGATAAGCCTTGGCCAACTTTTCTCTTAAGCTGCGATTATGAGCGTGCTGCATAATAGGAATATAAATCGGGCCATCTAACGTTGCTGCCCAACCAGTTTGGGACATTTTTTTAGCGGCCGCCTCCATGAGCTCTAAAATGCTCTCTGGAATTCCCTGCACTTCTGATTTATCAGTTAATAAAATTTTAACACTTTTTGTGGACTTAAGAAGATTTTCAGAAAACTTCAGTTGCAGTTGGGAAATATCTTGATCAATTTTTTCTAACTTTAACTTATCAACATCATTAAGAAGCGATCCGTTGCGAACAAAGGTGGAATAGTATTTCTCTAAAACAGTTTGTTGCTCCCTATTTATTGAAGTTTCATTTTTATCAACTTTTGATTTCAGGCGTTTTAAGATTTCAAACAACTGAGGATGCATATTAAACTTGCTGGAAAAATCTGTAACTAAAGACGAAAACTCCTCTGACTGGGACCTAATCTCTTCTGTACCCTCAGCTGAATAAAGAGAATAAAAAATATTGCTGAGATAGCCTATGGAGTCTTGTATCTTTTCAAAGGGCAATATTATTTCTTCAAAAGTATTTTTGGGAGATTGCTTATCTTCTTGTAGAAATTTTTCCAGAAATACTTGCGATTGCTTGATTAAATTTTTTAATGCATTAACATAGGAATAATTTTTTAGATCATGAAAAGGAGTTGCTTGGTGATCCAAGGTAGAAATATTCTCGAAAGTAAACATAGTGAATAACTCCTTTTATTCTTATTATTCTAGGTATTGATCACCTTTTTGAGCATCCATAAATTCTTCCAGCGTCTTGAAAGTAGACCAATCAAAAGTTTTATTGCGGTTAAGGCCTTTCATAAATTCGAAAAGTTTCAATCTTGATTGCTCGCTCATCAGATGTTCCATCAAGCAAGAATCTTTATGGGCCGTTTCCTCTTCCACTTCTAGAAAATCATGGAAAAAATAATAAAGAAGAGTTCGATTACTTAAGATGGAATGAACCTCATGATGCCCACTCTCTGAAAGGGTAAAGAATTTATTTTCATCTTCAACAATCAGTTTGCGTTTCTTTAAATTAATGAGCGCAATAGAAACACTTCCCTTGGTAAGACCTAAGTAGTTGGCAATATCAGTGACTCTTGCGTACCCTTTGGTCTCTTTTAACTTATGGATCGCAAGTAAGTAATGAACCATGGAATGAGTAAGATCATTGTCGTGAGTATGGGTAATTTTGTTTTTATCTGACATTTAATTTATTAACTTTTCTTTTTTTATAATCTAAAACATTTCGATGCGCAGTTGATGCCTCCCGCCTTCGAAGGGACTGTTCAACCACGTCTTGGTAATTTTCTCTAACGTTTCAATCTCGATAAGTCTTGCGGCAAGGCAAAGGACATTGGCATCATTGTGAGATCGGCTTAGCCTAGCATCTTCTTCACTCAGACAACGAGCTGCCCTTATTCCCACAAAGCGATTGGCCACCATATCGACACCAAAACCAGAACCACAAAGTAAAATGCCACGAGAATTTTTATTTTCAAGCACCTTAGTGGCAACTGCTTTTGCATAATCAGGATAGTGGCAGCTCGCTTCATTAGTCGTGCCTACGTCGATTACTACCAACCCATTTGATTGCAGCCAAGTTTTTATTTTTTCCTTGGCCGCAAATCCCGCGTGATCTGATCCTAAATAAACGACATTACTCATATGTGTTAATACCGATAGTATTCTGGCTTAAATGGTCCATTCATTTCTACGCCGATATACTTAGCTTGTTTATCCGTCAATTCTTCAAGTACGACGCCCACTTTCTTCAAGTGCAAACGCGCTACTTTTTCATCCAAATGTTTTGGAAGCATATAAACTTTATTTTCATAGTTTTTCGAATTTTGCCAAAGCTCTAACTGAGCAATCACCTGGTTCGTAAAGGAATTCGACATCACAAAGGAAGGGTGACCTGTGGCACATCCCAAATTCACTAGACGACCTTCCGCAAGCACAATCACTTCTTTTCCATCTACGTTATACAAATCCACTTGTGGCTTAACTTCGATTTTTTTATCGCCGTAATTTTTATTCAACCAGGCCATATCAATTTCATTATCAAAGTGACCAATGTTACAAACAATGGCCTTATCTTTCATTAATTTAAAATGTTTTCCAGTTAAGATGTCGCAATTTCCTGTAGCAGTCACAATGATATCGGCCAACTTAACCGCATCATCCATTTTCATCACGGCATAACCATCCATCGCTGCTTGAAGTGCACAGATAGGATCGATTTCCGTCACAATCACTCGCGCTCCATTTCCACTTAAGCTTGCGGCCGAACCCTTGCCCACATCACCATAACCCGCAACGACGGCCACTTTTCCTGCCATCATGACATCGGTTGCTCTGCGAATGGCGTCGACACAAGATTCTTTGCAACCATATTTATTATCAAATTTTGACTTGGTTACGGAGTCATTAATATTAATCGCAGGAAGTGGTAGCGTTCCATTTTTTACACGTTCATAAAGTCGGTGAACACCAGTCGTCGTCTCTTCTGAAATTCCTTTAATCTCTTTTACTAATTGAGGAAAACGATCGAGCACCATATTAGTCAAATCACCACCATCATCTAAAATCATATTGAGTGGCTTATTGTCCTTGAAAGCAAAAATAGTTTGCTCAATACACCAATCAAATTCTTGTTCATTCATGCCTTTCCACGCATAAACAGGAATTCCTACCGCCGCGATGGCAGCAGCTGCGTGATCTTGGGTAGAGAAAATATTACAAGATGACCAACTCACTTCTGCGCCTAGGTCAATCAAAGTTTCGATAAGAACGGCCGTCTGAATTGTCATGTGCAAACAGCCAGCAATTCTGGCGCCCTTGAAAGGTTTTTCTTTTCGAAATTCTTCCCTTAGAGACATGAGTCCTGGCATTTCAGCTTCAGCGAGACGAATTTCTTTGCGTCCCCAATCCGCCAAACTTAAATCTTTTACTTTATAGGCAGGTCGAGTTTGAGTGTTCGAATGTCCTGTTGGCATATCGTAATCCTTTTTCATATCATTCCTTTATCTAAATTATTGTTAACAAATTATATGGCAACTTACACCTCATTGACTACGACAGACGTAAATGAAATTTTAAAATTGTATCAATTACCTACTGCTACTTTTTTGACACCGATGCCTCATGGAATTTCCAACACCAATTACCTTGTCGAATTAGCTTCTAAGGAAACTGTTTTACTCAAGGTTTCGAATGATAAAGACTTCCGTCAACTACAAGAGGAGATGGAGATTTTACTCTATCTACAAAAGCAAAATTTCTCTCTTTCTTTAACTCCCTTTTTGACCCAAGAAGGCTCTCCTGTTTATCACTACCAACAATATATAGGAGTTATTTTTCCTAAAGCTCCCGGAAAAGTTAGGGAAGCGAACGGGCCAAGATGTGAAGCGATGGGCACAGCACTCGCACAACTCCATCAAGTTCCCACTTCTTCTACCGCTTCTTCTACTACTTTGCGCGATTACGGTTCTGTTGGTTTTGATATCCAAAAAATACAAGACTACTGCCTCCTTGTGGAGTGTCCTTCTGATTTCCTTGAAGCTTATTTAGCGATTAAGCAATCAGCAGAATGGGAAAAATTTTTTGAATTTACTCAGCAAACAAATAGGCCGACTGCGATCATTCACGGAGATCTTTACTATGATAATGTTTTCTTTGAGGATGATAAAATTACGACACTATTAGATTTCGAGCAATCTGGAGTTGGTTGCCCTTATCTTGATCTGGGGATTGCGATAACGGGTTCATGTATTGTTGATCAAAAAATTAATTTTCAACTCACCCAATCCTACTTAGCAGGTTATGAAAAAATTAGGCCCATCGAAAAAGATGGGAAAATACATCTTAACACCTATATGAAACTTGGCCTCCTCTCTATCTCTCTTTGGAGAATTAAAAGATTCTTTGAAGGCAATTTATCAAAAGAAAAAAAATACAGCTATCGCGAATTGTTGATGCTGCTAAAAACAATATGAAGACGAAAACTGTCAAGTTATTCATTTATTTAATTAATATATCTTTTTTTTATTTTCCCCTTTAAGATTTACTCAACTTCACTCACTAAATACTTAATTACTAATTGTTACTAAGAGTTACGTTATGCCTTCTTGGATTGTTTTAAATTTATTTATTTGTCTATTTTTTTGTTTCCTCGACTCACAAGCGGAAGAAATTCCCATTGAAGAAACTCCTTACAAAACCCCTATTCCCAAAAAAATGAATCGCAAAAAAACTAATGCAACGTTGAAATCTGATAGAACGGCAAGTTTAAATACAAAATGGACTTTTCTCGGTGGCCCAGAATACTTTTCCTTTGGAACGTTAAACGATTATACATCTACTAAAAAAGATCCTACCTACGACTCATCCCTTGGTTTTTTTCTTGGAGCAAAGTACCGAGCGGGCCAAGCCCTATCGGTTGATATTCTTCTTAGAAATGGAAAGGCCAAGGGAAATTTTCCCTCAGGAACTATTGAAAACTATAATGGAAGTGCTGTCACTGTCAGTCCTAGTAGTACGGAAATTGATTTTTTTAGCTTATCACTTGGATCATCTTACTATTTTTTTAAAGAATTATATTTTCAGTTTTTCTTTGCGTTTAATAATTTAGGGATTAGTTATACTCAAAATTATCAATCTCAAGCTTCAAACTTTGAGGCGACCCTAAGTGGATATGGGCTTGGAATAGGATTAGGTTATGACTTCAATCTTTCCGATAGGTGGTTAATTGCAACATCAGCGGGGGCCGAAAGACTCTCTTACTCATCAATGAAGGTCAACGGCTCTTCAAACTACACAAAAATTGAAAATGCCATCATGTACAATTATTCTTTTAAGATGGGCCTTGGATTTCGCTTTTAATTTTTAAGGAGTTTACTTGAAATCTAAAAACTATTTTTTTTTAGCGCTTACGGTTTTGTTTTTGATACTTTTTTCATGTTCCTCGACCAAACGAGATGATCAGTCCATAACCGAAAATTCTCTCAGCTTGATAAAAGATAAAAATGTAAAACTCCTCATCGTCTATGAAAATAAAGAAGAACTTAATGCCAATTGGTATTTTGAAGGCGGTGCTGGACTAATTGATATGTGGATTTTAGGGCCAAGTAAAGAACTTAGTGGTTTACTAAAAAAAGAGCAGTTTGTTAAATATATTTCTTCGTATTACGTTCCTAAAATAAAAGAAAATGCAAAAAAATTTAATTATTCACTTCTCCCATCAATGTCGTTGTTGCAAGAAGAAAAATTACCAAAAGAAGAAAGTAAAAATGAAAAATTATTTCGGCTAAATCTCCGCAATCAATTCACAAAAGAAAAGGCACACTATGCTTTAGTCATCAAGCCCTATCGTTTTGGAATAATCCGTAAAGTATTTGGCCCAATTCCTCTAAGTGGTTATAACGGAATTAGTGATTTCTCGGTCACATTAGTTAATTTAAAAACTAATATCGTAGTTGCTCACAATGAATCTCCCAAGATAAAAACACCAGAGGGCGATTGGAGTAATCCTCCACAATACTCCCAATTGATGAAGTCCATTGGAGAAGCCTCTGAACTCGCAGCTATTAAAAACATAGAATTATTGTTTCCCTACGAATAAACTAAATTGAAATCTTTTTAGTTTTTATTTTTTTCAACAGGAGGTCCGCATGTTTACAAAATGGCTACCATTTCTACTAGGATTTTTGGTTACTTTTAATTCCTTTGCAGAAACAAAAACAACAACAAAATCAAAACGATCCGCTTCGATAGAAGAAAGTACCCCTTCTGAAGATGCGCCCAAACCTAGGAAAAAGAAAAAAGGACTTATTCAAGAAATGTCTGGTCAGGGATACGGGATGTCAGGTTGTGGTCTGGGATCTATTTTATTTGGTGAAGACAACAGCGTAGGCATTCAAATTTTTAGTTCAACGACTAACTACACTGCTTATAATCAAACTTTTGCTCTCACCTCTGGAACTTCAAACTGTAATCCTAATTATGGATCAGAGGAAGCTGACGCAACTCTCAAAAATACCTTAAAATATGTCGAATCCAATTTTATTTCTTTAAAAAATGATGTTGCTAAAAATCAAGGCCAAACATTGGCCGGTTTAGGTGGAGTTTTAGGTTGTACTGATAACCAAGAATTGGGATCACTACTTCAATCAAATTATGAAACCATTTACCCAACTACAAATAAATCTGCGAATGGAAATGAGGCCTTACACGCGGGAAATGCCATTTTTCATTTGGTAGAGTCAAATAGTAATTTAAAAAATAATTGTAAAATTTAATTGTAATCATTAATTGAAAAGAAGAGAGGTAATTTTATGAAAATGAATTCAAATAAGTCGATTTTAATGTTAGCGATGTCATGTCTTTTCACTTTAGGTTTTGCTCAAGCGGCCCCGTATGGCGCTGCAGGTTGCGGCCTGGGCTCACAAATTTTCACAAAAAAAGACAATCAAGTATTGCCTGCGACTACAAATGCTATTTCTACTCAAACATTTTCCATAACATCAGGAACATTTAATTGTGTTTCAAATATGGAGCGAGAAGCGAAGGTAAGAAATTTCATTGAAGCAAACAAAGTGGCGGTAATGAATGAAGCTGCCAAGGGCGCTGGAAACTCTTTAAGCTCACTGGCAAGCTTTTATGGCTGTGATGCGAAAACTTTTGGTTTGGAAATTCAGAAAAATTTCTCTACTATCTTTGATGCACAGGAAACCGCTTCGAATTCTGAAATGGATTCCATCATGGGCGGACTTAAGAGCGTATTTAACGATTCCAAAGAACTACACGCTAGTTGCTGGTTTGGCGCTTAGTTTTTGTTCCATGTAATTCAACTATTCCCCCTCTTCTTTGGATTTTTGTTTTTATTAACAGGATTCAAAGAGGAGGCATTTTGCACCCCGACTCTTTCACTTAATCCATCAATTAAAATTAAAGTAGACAAGCAATGGCGCAGGCTACTTTATTTTAACGATGATCTTGAATCGCGCAGCAATAGCCAGGCGATACCTAACGAATTTTTTTTACACCCACGCGGGCATTTAGATCCAGCATGGGAGTTAGAGCAATTTCTCAAGGAAATTAAAAATAAAAATACGCATTTAGTTTGCCGCTTTCCGGCAAGGTTTGAATGGGTAGAAAAGCGAAATCCTCAAATTACTAAAAATTTCCCTTTTGTAACCTTATGTTTAGATACAACTAAATTCCTTGAAAGAGTTTCCGGCGTTTCAACAGGAGTTGTTTTTGCTTCTTATTATTTAAATAATCCGGCCTCTATCTTTGGCCATACTTTTCTTTATATAAGTAAACAAAAAAGTAATATCGAGGAAAATGAACAAAATGAAATGTTGGATTCAGCTTTAAGTTATGGTGCTGACACAGGTAAGGCCGGGGCCATTTACTATTTCTTTGGTGGCCTTGCGGGAAGTTTTCCAGGAACAACCACCGTCTTGCCTTACTACTTTCAAGTGCGTCTCTACAATGATTATGAATCGAGAGACTTGTGGAAGTACTATCTTAATTTCACAGAGGCAGAAACAAAATTTTTAGTTAAGCATTTATGGGAGCTAACCTTAGTAAAATTCCCTTACTATTTTTTGTCTAAAAATTGCTCTTATCAATTATTGGCGATCTTGCAAGTGGTGCGCCCAGAGTGGAATCTGATTGGCAAAATGCCTTTCTATATTATCCCACTTGATACCATTCGCTTGCTAGACCAAGAAAAAATGATAGCGAAGGCGCAGTTTTCACCGTCCGCACGGTTTCAATTTAGACACCAATCTAAAAATTTATCAAGTGAGCAAAATAAAATATTAACTGAACTTTTGGAGGCAAAAAGTAGTGCTCTGAATCAAGAAAATTTAAGTAAAGACGATAAAAGAAAAATTTATGATGCTGCGATTGCTTACTACGATTATCGTTATGCCAAAGAAGTTTTAACGGAAGATCCCCAAATCTTAAAATTAAAAAATCCCATATTATTACAAAGAGCGAAACTTGGCCTGATTTCTCCTCGCGAACAATATCATGATGCGGTTAATCCCTTGCTTGCTCATCCGTCGCAACGTATTTCACTTTCGGCCGGGCAGGAAAGTGGATCTGATTTTATTCAAGGCCAATTTCGTTTTGCGGCCCACGATTTTTTAGATCCTCCCCTTGGACATTTGAAAACGAGCACCCTGGAAGTGGGCGATCTGCAGGCCCGCTTTAAAAAAAATAAATTAGAAATTTCAAAAATAACGGTGATGAATTTTTCCGTGCTCGATCCTTGGGATCGATGGCGAAAAAAAATTTCCTGGTCCATGCGCTTTGGATCTGAGCGCTACGAAATTAACTCATCCCAATCATGGTTTGATACCGGTCTCTATCCTCAGGCCGGATTATCGACAAGGTTATTTAATATTACTCCCTATTTTTTAGGCGGCCCTATACTTGCCCACCGGCTTATTCATGAGGGCGATACAAAAAATTTAGGCGTTCTTGGCGGGCAAATAAATTTAGGCATCATTCAAAATTTTCAAGATTACGGATCGATGGTTTTTCAATATTCGAAAATGAAATTTTCTGATGATCAAAACTCCGATTTTGAAAAAATGGAACTTAGGTTTCAATATTATTTCATGAAAAATTTTAGTTTATTTGGAAATGTTGACTGGATAACATCACTGCACCGCAATCCCAATTTGCAATTGGGAATTCATCACTTCTTTTAAACATTTCAGCAATAGCGCTTCATATTATAGTATCTGCAATTTTCCTTCAGAATTTCATTCAACTTCAGCTGCGACAATTCTAATCATTGATTTAAATTTAGTAATTTTGACCTTCCCATTTCGCGGATTTTCACGACAAAAAACATTTTCTGAGTTCAATTGAATTAATGTCTTTCGAACTTCTTCTTTGTCGTTAAAATGATTTTTTCTCATAACTTCTTTGGCCAATTTATCAAAAACTGGCCCAGATCCTTCTTCAGCTTGCTTGATAGCAAGAAGAGATTTTGTATAGGATTTCTTCTTAATCGCCAAGGTCGTGAGATAAGTTCCTGCGGCAAGTGCTGCTGCAGGTAAAGCAACCACTGCTCCCACTGATAAGACCCCTGCTGCTGCAAGTGTCGTAACTACTGCTACCTCTGCTCCAGCGTTAACAATGACTGTGGTACGAGCAGGATTCATGCGCCCTGAAATTTCGTTAATTTTTCTGGTGTATAAATCCTTGCAATCAGCTATGCAATTTTCAATAAAAATGCAAAGCGCGAGAGTTATCATTTTTTTCATAAATCTTCCTTGTTTCGTAGACATAATAAAAAGTAGAAGCTTATTATTATTAAGTAAATATTTATAAAATTAACAAGATATGTAGAAATGATTAATAACATTGATCTCTTTAAAATAAAAATCATTCGCGCTGTATCTGATTGTCAGGGAGTGACGGAGGCGGCCAAGCATTTAAAAATAACTCCTTCGGCCATCAGTCAATGCATTAAAAGTTTAGAAAAAAACTTAAAAACACAGCTCTTTATTCGAGTAGGAAAAAAATTGAAACCTACTCCTTTTACGAAAAAATTATGTGAACTATCGGTAGGCTTTTTTGATTCCATCGAAAATCTTTTGAGTTCGCAACTAGGGACCAACTTTCCCGCCGTTATTCGTATTGGTGCTCCTGCGGCCTTTGGAAGTAATTGGTTAGTTCCAAAAATTGCGAAGTTTTTACAGCAATTCCCTTCCCTAAAAATAAAGTTAAATTTACTTGATACCAATCGATTAATTAGTGATCTGATTGAATATAAGTTTGACATGGTTTTTGTAGATGGAGGAAGCCATCTTAGCGACTTTAAGCAAATATCTTATTTTTCAGTTTTTGAAGAACTTCTCATTATGTGCGCCTCGCAAAAATTTTATAAAGAGAATTTTAAGGATCATTTCGATTACAAGCAACTTCATCAACTAAATCACATTCCATATCATGATGGTAAGGAAGCCATCTATAAATGGTATCACTATCATTTTGGAAAAGTTAGCACCTATCAGTATTCCTTATGCGTTGATACGGCAGAAGGTGTTTTTAAGGCCATTAAAAATAATTTAGGAATTGGAGTCATTCCGTTCACCATGGTGGAAAAAGAATTAGAGGAAAAAAAATTAGTAGTTATTAAAAAAAAGACAAAACCTTTAACTAGTCAGATTGTTTTGTGCCAGTTGAATGAAAAAATACCATCAAAAATGGAAAAAGATTTTATAAAATTTATAACATTATAATTGGAACAGGATGCGTCTGGTTCTAGTGAAAAATTTTAAACAAGGTGGTGGTGCAGCTCTTAAGTAAAAGAAACGACCCAAACATTATTAGTATCAAGCATAAAAAATAAGTCGCACCATCAAACTACAAATCACCAAAATTAATACTGGTCGCATGATTTTTACTGAATGCTTGTTATTAAGCTTAGCTCCTACAAAAGATCCAATAATCATTCCAACGGCCATCAGACATCCCAATTTCCAATCCACATAACCTTGAATAGTGTAGCTGATGAGTGAGCTACCGGCCGTTAGAGAGTTGGCCAACTTTGATAACACCAGCGCATCCATCAGCGGCAATTTCACCTGCCATATAAGAGCAAGCAACATAAAAACGCCACCGCCAGGGCCAAAAAATCCGTCATAAAATCCCACCAACAAACCCACCACCAAAAGAAGATAGGGATTAATGACCCGATGTTCACTCGACATTTGAACTAATGAATCTTTTTTAAGTAAAACCGCCAAGAGGAAAGGGCAGCAAAAAATGATCGCCCATTTAAAAAATAATTTGGGCAAAAAAGGCGTTACTTGCGCCCCGATGACGGCCCCCACTGTAACGGCGACGAGAAACAAGAGAGAATTTTTCCAGTGCAACTTGCGACCTCACCAATAAACAAAAAACGAAACAAAGGCGCCGCTGAAGCCCAGAATTTTATTAGTCCCAATGGCGAGTGCACCTGCGCCTAGGATTTCGGAAATGATGGGAAGGGAAATTAATCCCCCGCCGCCTGCGATGGAATCAATAAATCCCGTTACGAACCCTACAAAAGGTAGTAATAATGAATAATCCATATGACAACATCCACAATAACCAACAATGCAACGCAATTAGTAAAACATCAGCAACAGTATTTTGCCTCCTGTCCTGTCGGACTTGAGAAAATTTTAGAAGCTGAAATTCAATCCTTTCAAGTGAAGACGACTAAGCTTCAACGAGGTGGCGTCCTTTTTCAAACCTTTGATGAAAGGCTCTTTGAACTCCTCTTTGGTAGCCGTATAGCAAGTCGAATTTTTAAAGTATTATTTGAGTTTAAAGTGAAAGGCCACAAAGATCTACAATCAACGTGCCAGCAAATCAAATGGTCGTCGTTATTCTCAACTAATTATAGTTTCAAAGTTCAAACGATTTATGATTTTTCAGTCGCAAGGCTTCGTGATACCGAGTGGAAAAATTCCCTTTATACTTCTTTGGTAGTGAAAGATGGAATTATGGACCACTTCAAAGAACAAAAAGATGTTCGTCCCAATGTTGACAAAAACAATGCGGATTTAACTTTTGTTTGTCACATCAAGGCCGAGGGAGATTACGACTTTGCGGTGAGTATGCTTGTCGACCTTTGCTCGGAGCCACTTTCCCACCGGGGATACCGCCTTCCTAAAATGACTGCCCCCTTAAGAGAAAACTTGGCAGCTGGACTTATTCATATGGCCGGTTGGCCTAAGGCACCTGGGGAAGCGTTGGTTGATCCTTTTTGTGGAAGTGGAACGCTGCTCATAGAAGCGGCGCTCATCAGAAACCGCGTCCCTCCCAGTTTTAACAAATTAAAAATTGCTAGGCACACAGGTGATGAGCTGTGGCCAGTTGAAAAGTTATTTTATTTTCAAAAGAGTGAAGAACTCTCGAAAAACTTCAATGAACTGCTCATTAAATATTACGATCAGTCTCAAAAGGCCCTAGAAAAAATGAATCTCTCTGGACTTTATGGCGGTGATTTAGATTTTTCTTGTGGAAATATTATCAAAAAAGAGCTTGAAAAAATCGGCCTTCACTCTCCTATTTCCTTTGAGGCCGAAGACTTTAGAAAAATGAAGCTCCCGACTACCCCTTTTTGTATTATTACCAACCCACCTTATGGCGAGCGATTAGAAGAACCTGATCTTGATGGACTCTACTATGAGCTGGGCGAATGGTTAAAACAAAGTGCCCGAGGAAACCGCGCCTATATTTTCACTAAGCACGGCCCACATATCAAATCCATTCACCTCAAATCTAAGCAAAAAGAGGTGATCACGAATGGAGATTTTGACTGCAGACTGCTAAATTTTGAATTATATTAGTTAGATGGAAACCCAAGATTTAAATTATTTAAAAAGTCTCATTAGGGACGTCCCTAATTTTCCTAAGCCAGGAATTATTTTTAAAGACATTGGGCCACTATTACAAAACCGTTTTTCTGAAACTATAGAAGTGATGTCTAATCAAGTAGACTGGAATTCCATCGACTCTGTGATGGGAATTGAATCCCGCGGTTTTATATTTGCCTCTGCCCTCGCACAAAGAAATAAAAAAGGCTTTATTCCGGTACGAAAAAAGGGCAAGCTCCCTCCGCCTGTTATCCAGGAATTTTATTCCTTGGAGTATGGACAAGATTGCCTTGAGTTAGGCCATCACTCAAAGGACCCCAGCATTATTCAGGAAAAAAATAAAATATTATTAGTAGATGACGTTTTGGCCACCGGTGGGACAGTAAAGGCGGCAATCAATCTTTGTGAAAAAGCAAATATAGAAGTTGTGGGCGTCATGTTTTTAATTAATTTAAAATCGCTCAACACCATGCCTTCGGCCTTTGCGGCCAAAGGAATTCATTTTTATTCACTAATCGATTACTAAAATAGATAGACCAATTAAGAAAGGGTTCAGACATGACAGCAAGATTAGTTTTCCTGATTTTATTTCTAGGAACAGTGGGAACAGGTTTTTGGCTATATAGTTATAATCATTATTTTCAAAAAGATGTTCCCTTAAATACAGCCACTCTAGAAAAAGAAGTTGAGGCCTATAAATCATCAGAGGCCGCCAAGCACCATGAGGGCGCAGAAAATGGAGAAGCCGAGGCGAAAGTGGCGGAAGTTGATGACGGAAAAATGGATTTAAATAATCCCAAAATTAAAGCTGGTATGGAAGTTTATATCAATAAGGGACAATGTATTACTTGTCACGGAGACCAAGGGCAAGGGAATGTAGAACAACTTGCACCCCTTATTTCTGGTCAGCACGAATGGTATGTTTACAGTCAAATCGTCGCCTTTAAAAAGGGTGAGCGAATTAATGAAAAAATGGCCCCTTACATAGCGAATTTAAGTGATGAAGATTTTCAAAATGTGGCGCTCTATATTAGCAAATTACGAATTAGGTCAGCAGATGCCGTAAGTTCAACTACAAATGCAACTACAACTGCAACAGCTGAAGAAGCCCCAAAAAAATAGTTTCATGCTTGAAACACAAATAAAATCTCTCTTTCTCATTTTTTTCCTGGGCCTATCAACATCAAATGTTCATTCACTCGATTTAAATGAAAAACTTAATTCTCGAGTGGTGGATTATTTTAAACCCAACATTATTGCCATAGACCGTGGATCCTCTGATGGAATTAATATCAGAGATCATGCCAGAATCGAAAATAAAAAAGGATTTGTGGCCAGGGGAATTTGTGTTTACCGAGAGCTACATCATTCCTTTTGGAAAATATACCGCCTTCATCGTCCAGATGTGTTAGAAGTCAACCAGTCTTATAAATTTACCGCCATTGTCTTCTCTGATGTGAATGTAAAAATTTTGCAAGAAGTACTTAAGACAAAGTGGGAGTATTTAAAAGATAAAAAATTAGATCTTAAAAAGTAAATATCTCCCAGAAAATACATGCTTCACTTCACCAGAATATTTTATTTTATCAGCATTCGCATGCACTTGAACGATTCCACCCCTCGTATGAATGGTTGCCGGAGCGTGTTGATTTTGAAACGCTCGCAATACGGCACCGAGTGAAAGGACGCCAGTTCCACATGATAAGGTTTCCCCTTCGACTCCCCTTTCAAAGGTTCTCATGAAAAATTCGTTGGATAAAATTTCACCGTTTTCATTTTTGCGAGGGGTGACAAAATTTACATTTGTCCCGTCTTGAAAACTTGGATGGTGGCGAAAGACAAGCGCGGGTAAATCAATTTTAAATTCATGAAAATTCGCAAAGTTTTCAAAATAAAGAAATAAGTGGGGAACTCCCACTTTCGCAAAATATATTCTAGAAGGTTGGGTGGGCAAATTTTCTAGCGGAAACGAATCAAGCGAAAGTTCCCTTGGCTCCTCACCTAACGTCATCTCCAGTGAAATTTTTCTTTCTTCAAAAATGCCAGGAAAGGTTCCAATCCTAGTGGTAAGTTCAACTGGTGTGGCAGAAATTGATCCAGCTCCAAAATGATTAGATTTTAAATTAAGCGTTCTCATATAAAGATCAATGACCGCTCTGGCGCCATTTCCACACATGTCGGCCTCTTGGCCATCAGAATTAAAAATTCGCATCTCAACTTGATAATTACTTTTAAGATTATTTTTATGATTATTTAACGGGCGCCAAAATAAAACCCCATCGGCCCCCACACCAAAGTGGCGATCACAAAGCTCTTTGACGAGAAAAGAAAGTTGATGCAACTCCTCCATTTCTTCAATTCGAACTAAAATAAAATCATTTCCGGTGGCGTCATACTTTTCAAAAATTAATTCTGAGAGATTATTTAGCGACATAATTTTTCCAGTAATTCCATGTGTGTTGAATACAATCTTTAGCATTATACTTAGGATGAAAATTTAATATTTTTTTTGCTTTTGAAATATCAGCAACCAATCGTGGGGGGTCACCAGGCCTAGGATCTGTTATTTTCTGAGGAACTTTTTGCCCAGAAATTTGCTCCGTTAGTGAAAGTAATTCTTTAACCGAAGTACCCTTGCCAGTTCCGAGATTGATGGAATCCCAAAAACCTTCACCTTTGACGGGGTTATTTTGAAGTAGTTTTTCCATGGCCAACCAATGCCCCTGTGCAATATCTTCCACGTGTATATAGTCTCGAATGCAGGTGCCATCTTGGGTGGGATATTTATCGCCAAGAATATTAAAAATAGCAGGCGCGCTAGATTTATTTTTCAAGTGGGGCAAGAGGGATTTCACTAGATTAGGAATGACGTGAGTTTCAGGATCATGGTGTTCACCGAGGGATCCATCGGCCGCGCATCCGGCCACATTAAAATAGCGCAAGCAGTAAACTTCAAAAAAATGGTGACGCACTAAATCTTGAACCACTTGTTCAAGAAGCCACTTAGATTTTCCATAACTATTCATAGGGAGTTGAGGAGTCAGTTCAGTGATGATGAGATCTTCTGGAATGCCGTAGGTGGCACAGGTTGAGCTAAAAATAACTTTTCTTATTTTTAACTCATGAAGCGTCTGAAAAAAATTTAACGACTTACTCACATTTTCTTGATGGTAGAGCCAAGGATTTAATTCGCTCTCACCGACAAGCGCGCGGGCCGCAAAATGAAAAACGCCATGGATAGGAAGCTCCGCTGCAAGCGCCTGGGGCAGAAGAGTTCGGTCTCCTATATCAAAATTTAAATTTTTTCCAGGTATGGTGTCGGGTGAGTGTCCCGTTTTTAGCAGAGGCGCCGTAATTAAGTTGTCGAGACTCACAACTTCATGGCCCATATGGTGCAAGAGGTGACACATATGTGATCCGATGTATCCGCGCCCACCAGTAACTAAAAATTTTAGACGACTACTTTTCATTGTGAAATGGAATCCTTTTAGAGCTTGATTTGATTTAAGCATGGGTAGCTTAAGAAGATTCTCCTATTTCATCTTAAATATGAGAATCAAAATTACAGCATTTAACATCAACTTGAGAAACAAGTTGGGTAATATGTTGATAAATATGTTGAGTAACAAGTTGAGATGAAATCAGCGAGGATTGGGTTCTCAAACCAAAGAAAATGGATTAGATTAGAAGTCTGCTTCAAGGGATTTTGGATTGATCTTCCTAGATGCATTTGAATAAAACTTAACATTCACGCCCATTATTTATTGGGACCATAGCTCAGTTGGTTAGAGCGTCCGGCTCATAACCGGGTGGTCGAAGGTTCAAGTCCTTCTGGTCCCACCACTCCGTATACTAAGCGACCTACCGGCGACCGGGTACATCTCATCGTAAATTTAGATTTTTATAACCTTTGTTGTCTTTCATCCTTTATTCTGGCCTCTGACACCTTTCACAAAACATCGTCGCGTGTGTGGGGCAGACGCAATTAAGATTAATGATGAAACTGAGGGAGCGGATAGGAAGTGTCTTTAACTAAGAAATTTAGGAATTAATAGTTAATTTTAGAAAATCTTGGTGTCACAAACGGTGACATTGTGGTGAGACCATAAATAACTTCCCTAATTGATATTATGCCTCAGAAAAAGTTTCAAAAAATAAAAAAGAAGACAAGCAGTGAGAGGACAATACAAATGTCCTGCAGCTTGTCGTTGTCCGAAAGGCATGAATGAATAAAAATTGGTCTTTAAATTTTCATCAAGAACCTAGTAATAATTTATTTTTGAGAAATTATGCGATTTCAGTTCATCAATCTAGCGAATTAAATTCAGAATCCATTTTTCTATATCTTTAGTTATCAACGTCGAGAAACCAGCAATTCTTTGGTCTGGATCATCATGATAAGGAGCAAATGAATTTATCGCTAGCATTTCCCCTTTTTCATTTAAAACAGGGCCACCAGAATCACCACCTTTTAGAGGAGCGTTATCTTGTTCGGAATCAAATTGTTTTTGGAAATAAGTAACTATCCAACGAACAGGAAAATCAGATCTATCGCTGCGCTGACCATCTTCCATATGCATTAAAGTTGAGTTTTCTATATTCCAAATTGTATTGTTGTTTTTTATCTCGTTTAATCCTGTTATTTCAAAGTTTTCGATATATGCACCTTTATATACCCCGAAGACAGCTTGGTTGTATCTAGCTTGATCGAGAGGATCTTCAAATTTCAGGAAACGCTCACCAGTATTAATTATCCCCCCCTCCCATTTATCAGATCTTCCGTACCCCAGGACCGAAATTCGAGAAGGAGTATTTGAGGTCTCAATATCTGAAGAAATTTTAAGTGGCTGAATTTTGTCTGAGAAAGCTTCATCAAGTTCAATTAAGATGATCTCTTTATAAGAAGTTCCACGACTGCCAGTTTTTCGAAAACTATTCGGATAGAAATGAATTTTTTTTATAATCCTATTTCTTTTAAGTTCTTGAGATTTTAAGCATAAAATATCTATCGTTTTAGAAATCAATTTTTGAGGTTTTTTGCTACCATAAAAAACATCATCTTCTTCATAACAATGTCTCGCGGTTATAAGAAATTTCTCATTAAGAAAGGAAGCAGTGCATGGGTTAAAATTGAGTCGTGGAGTGTAAGATCTTCTTTTCTTAAATTTGTAATCAGTTAACCTAATTTGACACACTCCACCAGGTAGTAGCTCGGTAGGAACTAGATTAGCGCCAGTAATTGCCCATGTGTCACAACACAAGAATATAAAGATATATGATAAAATCAATCTCACGGAATCCACCTTTCTTAATACTCTAGTTAACTATTCAGTCATTTTGGATTGTACTGAGGCTTGTGGATAAAATTTATAGCTAAATTATTATCTTGCAAAATTTATTATATAAAAAAGTAATGATTGTCGGGTGTTTTTTCTCAAGAATTCTTGGCTATTGTGCGATTTTCAGAAATTAATGACTTATTAATGAGAAAAATTTGTTTTGTTGAGAAATTGGGCAGGATCTCATTTATTCCCGGTAATTGTCAGCATATATGTCGCCTAAATTATTTTTACTTAGAATCCTTCAACAATACTACCTCATCTTTTGGCTCGCTGGGGCCATGTTAATTGGCCCACAACGCTCGAACAATTAAGCCGCAATCTTATTTGTTCT
>JARXAH010000027.1 GCA_029865945.1 Bacteriovoracaceae bacterium
AAGCTTTAAGAGCAGCTGCATTAGAAAAGCAGAAATTAATTTTAGTTGTACAAGTATGTGATCAAGAAAATACCCAGAAAATTGGTCCAAAAAATGAAAATGCCAGAAATGAATGCTATGGTGAGATTATAAAGGGTCTCACTGTCGATGGATTCAGCAATAAAAATAAAGAAGCTGAATCAAAATTTAATGCTGCAAGAGATTCTGTAAATGAGGCTAAAGAAAAATTAGCCAGCGCCATAAAAGCAGCAAATGAATTTAGAAGTTCCCTTATTATTCCAGAAAAAACTGAAGTTATTTCAATCGCAAATAATCCGAAAAAAGAAGAAAAGCATAACCAAATAGAATTTGCTGATAGTTTACCGGAAAACTGTGAGAGTCCTGAATTTATTCCACAAATGCCTCCAAAATTATTTTATCATGACCCAGAAGCTTTAATTGAGCGGGCATCAGTTTGCAGTTATGGATTGAAAGTAGATCAGTTAAGTCTAGTAGATGGCGACAAGAGAAAACAAGTCGATTTACCTATTAATTTTAAGGCTAGATATTCAGACGTGAAGGGTGATTTGAAGGGCTATCCACCATTTTCTAATTGCCTAAAAAAGGCGAGCGAAAGTTGTGCCGCCAATATAAAATGTAAGAAAAAAGGTGCAAAGGATGGGGTAGAAGGTGAATTCTTTATTCGCCCCTCTAATTGTGCGCCTAGTGCATGTGGAGAATTCAAAAAAGGAAATCTTGACGCTAAATTATGTGTCGGCAATGAAAGTAATGACTATGGAGCTAAACAGCAAATAAAAGGTAAAGAGAATACAGCAAAACCAAGTAACAATAAAATTTCATTTCCTGCGACAGGTGTTTAAGTATAAAAAAATTGGAGACAAAAATATGAATTTTAAATTAATATTAAAAATATTCTACATCCTTTCATTTCCTCCTCTCGTCGCCCACGCGGGCCTATCAAACACCGTCATCATTCAGGGATTTACAACAAATCAAGTCTCTGCACAAGGATATGTTTCAGTCAAAGACATGTTTGATCAGGTGAAGATTTATCCAAAATCTTGGATAGAAAAAAAGATGGGGCTCAAAAATAGAATTATCGCAAATGAAACGAAAAATCTTTTAGTGGAAATTGAACTTACTGAATTATCAACATTGAGCAAAGATTGTCATAAGATTTTTGCAAAAGACAAAGCCCTTAAGGCCAAGTGTCCGACAGATTTATTATCGAAAAAATAATTTCTTTTGTGCACACTTTGCCTTCACAGAATTGAGTTAATATTTAAGTGGTTCCCATTAAGGAAATTCGACAAGTTGATAATCTTCTGATCATTGATCAGTAAATAGATCTGCGAGAGAATAATTAGAATTAATATACAACGGGTTTATAAATACTGATTATTTTTTCTCATTTTTAGACGCTCTTCGATCTGTACTTCTCCTTTGACTACAGTCCTCAATTTTTTTTGATCCATTTAAGATGTCCTTTACCTTCTTTCTTTACCCTTATTTTGGCCGCCTTAAGAATTTCATTATCCCGACGAATTGATGTTAGCGTTTTATTTTCGGCGATTGCCTTTTCAAAGGCAACTTTGACTTCATATTTCCTTTGATGGCGAGCGCTTCATAGCAGTTTCATTTAAAAATAAAAATTGTCGCCGCTTCCGTCAATTTATGTTATAATTTGACGATAGAGGCGACAATATGAAAAATAATTCTGTTCCCCGAACCTTAAATTTAAATGAGCTTTTGCAAAAAAAATCCCATTTTCTCTTGGGCCCAAGACAAACGGGCAAATCGACGATGATTAAAGATCAGTTGAGCAAATATAAGAAATATAATTTGCTAGATCTAAACGATTTTAGAAAATTAAGTTTTCGTCCGACTTCGATTCGCGAAGAGCTTACTCCCAGAGATAAAATTATTATCATTAATGGAATTCAAAAGATCCCAGAACTTCTCAACGAAGTACAACTCATGATTGAAGATTTTGGAATTAAATTTTTACTGACAGGTTCAAGTGCCAGAAAGCTCAAGCGCTATGGAACTAACCTGTTGGGCGGCCGGGCACGCATGATAAATTTTCATCCCTTCACGTTTCAAGAATTAAACGACCAGTTCGATTTATCAAGAGTACTAAACTACGGCCTCATTCCCTCCATTTATTTTTCCGATGATCCAGAACAAGATCTAAAATCTTATATTGGCCTCTACCTTCAACAAGAAGTGGCCAATGAATCTTTAACCAGAAATTTGACAAACTTTACGAGATTTTTAGAAGTGATATCACTTTGTCAGGCAGAGCAACTCAATCTCACCAACCTCTCGAACGATGCCCAAGTTCCACGAACGACGATTCATGACTACTTAGAAATTTTAAAAGATACCTTGATTGCCGATGTACTTCCGGTGTGGCAAGAAAGTAAAAAGCGAAAACCAGTTTCCAATCCAAAATTTTATTTTTTTGACTGGGGAGTAGCTAGGCAGTTGGCAGGAATAGGACATGTTAAACTAGGCTCGCCGTTGGCGGGCAAGGCCTTTGAGTCTTACCTTTATCAAGAATTCCAGGCCGCCACCGATTATTATTCCTTGGCACCGTTATGTTATTGGAGATCGCAAGATAAATCCGAAGTGGATTTTATTTTCAATAATGAAACGGCGATTGAAGTAAAATCTTCTTCCCTCGTCCACGCCTCAGATCTAAAAAATTTATTAAAGTTGAAAGAAGAAAAAAAATTAAAACGATATGTGTTACTTTATACGGGGAGCACTCCAAAAAAATTAGAGGGGTTTAAAGACATAGAAATTTTACCCTATCAAGATTTTCTCCAAGGAATAAATGAATCAAAGTAATGAATGGGGGTAATGAGTAAGTTATTTTCAACGAAGTTATTTTGTCTGCAGTTCGAGGTTTTTTTAGGACGCTTTCTTAAGGCGCTCCAATCCATCTAAGATAAAAACTCGAATCAGTACCTGACAGGGAATTCCTTGAATTTCTGCCATGCCTTTTAGTTCCTGAATTGTGGTCTCATCAAGTGCCACGCTAGTGGGTTTCTTGGGAAGATCTTTAAAGCGCTTCATGGCACTAAAATTTTTTTGGCATCCAACTCAGATGTTTTATTATATTCCTTGTTTGATTTTACGTAAGATTTCTTCATACTGTGTCCTTTCTTTTTTTGGGCGATTCTTGTGTAGCTGAATTTTTTATGTAATTGGTATTATTTAGTAAGTTTTTTAAAAGTAGCATTATGTTTTTTCATAATTTTATCGGCCGAAGCTCTCAGTCCTTTTTTGCTAGACCGAATCGGTTCAATAATCAATCTGTCACCGTCTGTGCTTAATTCAAGTTCGGTATCGCGATCAATTTTTAAAAGCTCAAGGATTGGTTTTTCTATAACAAGTCCAAGACTATTACCAATAGTTGATAGTTTTTTTCTCATAAGTTCTCCGTTTTATATTTGTTATACCTTATGTATTACAAAAAAAATGGCCTGTAGGTATTTTCGAGGATGATTTTTAGATCGGGATAATGAAAAATAGTTTCGACTTTTTGTACAGTATTCCGAAACGGTCAAGACTTTTTCGGACACTAATCCGAAACGGTCGGCCTGTTCTAACTTGCACTTAGCTCAATTCGCCTTAAACGATTCCAAATCTTGATTGATCGCCTTCGGCGCCACGCTCTGCTTATTAGCAATAATGATGAGTAAAAGCGTCACCGCATATGGTGTGGCCTGCATAAGAACCGCGGGCATTGTCCAAGGAAGGATATGATGGGATTGATCATAAATTTGCATCGCGTCCACAAATCCAAAAAATAAACAAGCAAGCATTGCCGCTCCCGGCCTCCACCCGCCAAAGATGAGTGCCGCCAAGGCCATGAATCCTCGGCCCGCCGACATATCACGACTGTAGCCGCTACTTAAAACGAGACTCAGCATCACGCCCCCAAAGCCGGCCATCAGCGCACCTTGCACAATCGCACGCACGCGCAACCAAAAAACATTCACCCCTTGGGAGATGAGTGCCATGGGATTTTCACCGGCCGCATGCACCCGAAGTCCAAAGCGAGTTTTAGCGAACATAAAAACGCTCAATGCAAAAAAGATAATGGCAGTAATGATAAAAAAACTGATGCTTGAGAGCCTCGCTGATTCACCAAGGCTCGGAGTTGATCCTGTGACATTAAAGAGATATCTACAAAATACAGGAATGGATCCGGCGGCCAAAAAATTAAAGGCCGTTCCAATGACGATGTGATCCGCACGCCCCAGTTGAGTGGTCACCGCAAAGGCAAAACCCACCACACCAGACGCGGCCACCCCTGCGGCCATGCCCATGTAGGGATTGCCACTATAGTGGGCGACCGCCCCCGCAACAAAAGCAGAAAATAATAAATAACTTTCAAGGGCAATGTTGGCCACACCACTTCGCTCACTCCACAGCGCACCAAAGCACGCAAACACGAGGGGAAGCGATAACCTAAGCGTACTAATTAATAAATCGTCCCACATGATTACTTGGCCTTTTCTTCTACTTTTTCTTTTTCTTCTACATGCACTTTTTTAGAAAAAAACAATCTCTCTCCCCACGCCCGCCAAACTTTATCACAAGCAAGCGCAATGATGAGCACGGCCTGAATGACCACCGTCATGTCTCGACTAATGGAATTGGTTTCAATGTCCAGCGCGAGGGATCCTTGTTGAAGCGCTCCCAAAAAGAGTGAACTAAGTACAACACCTAAGGCAGAAGTGCGCCCCATGAGTGCGACCGCAATTCCGATAAAACCTGCGCCGTGAGAGAGTCCTTCTTTGAGGCGAAGTCCTCCGTGTAAAAGGGCACTAGCGGCGGCAGGGCCAGCGAGCGCTCCCGCAATAAACATCGAGAGGACTATTTGCTTGCGAACATTGATACCAATATATTTTGCCGTTTGCGGCGAATCACCAATGAAACGTTGCCGCATGCCAAGCGTCGTCTTCCATAGGAAAAAAGAAAAAACTGCGCTCAATACTATACCTAAGTAGAGCGCCGTATTGGCCATGGTGCCGGTGGCAATCCAATTGAGTGAGCTGAGCGCAAACGCCGAATTGAGTCGCAAAGATTCTGGCGCTTGAGAGCTAGGGTCTCGCATGAAATCCACAACTACGTAAGCTAAAATAGCGTAGGCGATAAAATTTAATAAAATCGTACACAGCACTTCGTGAGCACCTCGGTATGCTTTAATCGCGCCCGCAAAGGCACCCCACACTCCGCCCGCAAGAGAAGCACTCAGGAGCATGATCGCCATAAATAACCAAGGCATGGTGATCGTGGCGAAAGGAAAATTTCCAAAATAGTGGCCCACTAAAAACATCGCAACTGAGCCGATGACCATTTGTCCTTCCGCTCCAATATTGAAAAGTCCGCTTCTAAACGCCCAACTAACACTTAGGCCTGTGAAAATTAAGGGAGTGGCGTTAAAGAGGGAGTAACCCACGTTGTACCAATTGCCTACGGATCCGCGAAATAAAATTCCAATCACTTCTAAGGGATTTTCTTGCACAATCCAAGACAAAATCGCGGTCACTAAAATTCCAAATAATAAACTGATTCCTAAAACGAATAGAGTGAGAATAAATTCTTTTTTCATTTTTGCGTTAGTCCTGTCATCGCCATGCCCACATGTCTTGGGTCAAATTGGGTGCGATGAAAATGGGCAAAGCTACGTCCCTCGTAAAAAACGACCATGCGATCACTGAGTAAAAAAAGTTCATCTAAGTCGCTACTAATCACAATGATGCCAATTCCGGCCGCTCGCAAATCTAAAAGTTTTTGATGAATGAGATCGATCGCTCCCAAATCTACTCCGCGAGTGGGTTGATGACAGATGAGAATTTTGGGCCTCTTTCCCATCACCTCTCTTGCAAAAATGAGCTTTTGTTGATTGCCCCCACTTAAGGTCTGGGCTTCTTGAAACAAACCTTGAAAGCGTACATCAAACTCAACTGCCCAAGGCCCCACATTTTTTTCTAATTTCTTTTGATCGACAATGCCAAAAGGAAAAAGGGGATCCTCTAATCCGAGCGATAAATTAACGGCGCAACTTTCACTTCCCCAAAGTCCTTCTTTCAGGCGCTCCTCGGGAACGATGGAAATTCCCATCTCTCTCGCACGAAGTGGGCCGTAAGAATGTTCAATCGCTTGATTAAATAATTTAAATTCGCCTGCAAATGGTCTTAATCCTAAGACAATTTCTACAAAATGTTTTTGGCCGCTGCCATCAATTCCTGCAATGCCTAAAATTTCTCCTGCCTGCAATTGCAAGCTCATATCCTGACACTGACCGCGACTAAAAGTTTTTTCATGCACCTTGTTCATCTCTAATAAGATGACGGGTTGATCATTTTTGGAGCGCTCAGAAGTTAGCGCTGTTCGGTCGCGCCCCATCATCGCACGCACCATTTCTCGCTCATGGGTTTCATGAATGGGTTTTTGATAAATAAGTTTTCCGGCCCTCAAGACCGTCACTTCGTCGCACACCTCTTTGATCTCAGCAAGCTTGTGGCTTATGAGTACTAAGGTTTTTCCTTGCTTGCGAAGTAACTTTAAAATTTCTAAAAAATCTTCAATTTCTTGTGGTGTTAAAACCGCCGTCGGCTCATCTAAGAAAAGAATTTCACTTTGCCGGTATAAAATTTTTAGTAATTCAATTTTTTGTTGTTGCCCAACGGGGAGCTCACTCACCCGCGTGTGCCAAGGGACTTTAAGCGAGGGAGAAGGGAGCAGTGATTCCAATTGAGCAATCGCTTCTTTCTCTTTAAGTACGCCAAGCCTTCCCACCGGTTCAGCACCTAAAATAATATTTTGAATGGCCGATAGATTTTCGATTAAGGCAAAGTGCTGTTGTACCATTCCCATTTTGGATTCAATGGCATCAAGTGGGCCTCGCCACTCCACTTCTTTATTTTTTAGCCAGATTTCTCCGCTAGTAGGACGGTAGAGCCCAAAGAGCATTTTAAGAAACGTACTTTTTCCGCAACCGTTTTCTCCCACGATTCCGTGAATCGTTCCTTGGCGCAAAGACCACGAAATTTCGCTATTCGCTTTCAGCGCGCCAAAGCACTTCGTTAAATTTTTTGTTTCTAGTAAGACGGTGCTCAACTTAAACTTCTATTTTTATTTAAATATGATTTAAAGTTTAATGTTGCCGCTTTGGTAGTAATCAGGAACCGCAATCTTTCCTGAAATAATGTCAGACTTCACTTCTTCTAATTTCATTTTATAAGGCGCAATCAGTTTTTCATTATATTCATCAACCGCGTATCCCACTCCCGCATCTTTAAGATTCATCACCGATTTACCGGCCACAAATTTATTGTCAAAGGTATCTTTAATCACATTGGCGACTGCTAAATCCACTCGCTTAAGCATGGACGATAAAATGAGGCCTGGCTTCACCCAGTTTTGATTACTATCCACACCGATGGCGAACAATTTTTTCTCTTCGGCCGCATCAAAAACGCCCATGGATGATGCTCCTGCTGCCGTAAAAATGATGTCGGATTTATTATTGTATTGAGCGAGCGCTAATTCTTTTGCTCTGGAAGGATTGGCCCACGCTTCACTGGTATTTCCTACATAAGTTTCCAAAACATTTATTTTACTATTGGCCGCCTTCGCTCCTGCAGAGTAGGCCATATAAAAGCGTCTAATGAGAGGAATATCCATTCCGCCCACGAAACCTACCGTGTTTGTTTTGGTCGCGAGTCCCGCCAAGTATCCCACCATGTAACTTCCTTCGTGTTCAGCAAACATTTTGCTTTGAACGTTGGGCATTTCAATGGGCGCATCGATGATGGCAAATTTTGTATTAGGAAACTGAGGCGCAATTTTTTCTAGTGCTTCTTTTTGCGCAAAACCAATAGCAATGACCAACTGATAGCCACGCTCTGCTAAGCTTCTGAGCGCAGGCTCAAATGAGGAATCATTGGGAGATTCTACATCTTTAAGTTCAATTCCCAAATCTTTCGTCGCTTCACTCGCACCCTTGAAAGCCGCTGCATTAAAAGATTTATCATCTCTACCACCGCGATCGAGCACGAGGCCCACTTTCATTTTGGCAGCTGCATTGGTGACTGCGTCCGAAGCACTTTCGGTCGTTTTAGTTTCTTTAGAACAACTCATGGTCACCAAAGTGAGGGAAAGCATTCCCATAAAAGCAGTGGAAAAAATTTTCATTTGTCGTTGTCGCATGGTGAACCTCAGTCAAAAATTTGGAAAATGGTTAAAAACTTAAAGATAGACTTGAGCATTATCAACAAAAGACTGGAATTGAGCAAACATTTGTGAAAAAAATTTTAATTCTTTGAAGAAGTTGCCCCTCGTTGTTAGAATTAGAAAGAATATTTTTGATTTTTTAGAATTTAATATTTTATGCAGGTGGAAAAATGGCCAAAGAACTTATCGTCAACGTCACCCTTAATGAAACGAGAGTGGCGCTCATTGAAAACGGAGAGATTTTAGATTTTCTCATCGATCGGCAAAAAGGCGGAGCAGCGCACACACCCTCTGTTGTTGTGGGAAATATTTATCATGGCCGCGTGATTCGCGTTTTGCCAGGAATGCAATCGGCCTTTGTGGATATTGGCCAAGAGCGCGCCGGTTTTCTCTATGTGGACGACGCCTACATTCCGACTCTAGAAGAGCAAAGGGTGATGGCGCAAAAAGTTAAAGAGAGTGGAATCGCAGATGAGGATCCCTCGCTCGCCCAAGTAATACCAGATGAGCTGTCGTCTTTCTCTGAGGCGGTCGACCTTCGCTTTCGCCCCGAAGTAAAAATTCAAGATATCTTAAAAGAGGGCGACCAAATTATGGTGCAAGTGGCGAAAGAGCCCATCAGTACCAAAGGGCCTCGTATCACACGCCACATTACCCTCGCCGGCCGCCATATTGTTTTCATGCCCTTTATTGAACACACCGGAGTTTCGAGACGTATCGAAGATGAAAAGGAGCGCGAACGGCTAAAAGAAGTTTTAGATTCTATTAGGCCTGAAGGAAAAGGAATTATTGCTCGCACCGTGGCCGAGGGCCAGTCTTACAAAATATTGAAGGCTGACTACAATATGTTAGTTAAGCTCTGGAAGGAAATTCAAAAGAAGGCCGAGAAGCCTCAGCCACCTCAAGAGTTGCACTCGGATTTAACCTTTGTTCAGCGCGCCCTTCGCGACATAACGGATGAAGATGTGGATCAAATTGTGATTGATCACCGTCCTACACTGAGAGTGGTCGATAAATTTATTCAGCGCTACCTTCCCACCATGAAAGGAAAGCTCAAGCACTACACCCAAGAATCTCCCATCTTTGAACATTACGGGATTGCTCTGGAAATTGAGCGAGCGCTTGGCAATAAAGTATTTTTAAAATCTGGCGGCTCCATCCACATTGATCAAACAGAAGCGCTTGTCTCAATTGATGTGAACACCGGAAAATTTGTAGGGAAGAAGACCTTAGAAGAAACTATTCTCAAAACTAACCTAGAAGCGGTCAAAGAAATTACTTATCAACTTCGCCTACGCAATTGCGGTGGAATTATCATTGTCGATTTTATCGATATGGAAAAACAAGAACACCGTGAGGCGGTCTATCAGGCATTTTTAGAGTCGCTTAAAAAAGATCGCTCGAAGACTAATGTGCTACCCATTTCTGAACTGGGCCTTGTCGAGATGACGCGCAAGCGAACGAGGGACACATTGACAAGAGTCATGTGTGAGCCATGCTCATACTGTGATGGGACTGGTCGTATCAAAACGGTAACGACCGTTTGCTACGAAATTATTCGCGAGATGTCTAAGACGCTTAAAAAAACCAAGAGTGCCAAAGTGTCGCTCTTTGCTCACCCAGAAGTTTGTGCCCAGCTTACGAGCGAAGATTTTAATATTATAGATTACGCGGAAGAAACATTTCAAAAATTACTCACAGTGCGCGCAGACAATAATTATCACATCGAGCACTATGAGTTTTATTCCAGTGAGTTTGCTTAATTAAAATTTATCAAAAGTTACTCTAAGCCAATGTGGTATTAATTAAAAAATGAAGAATAACATTCATAATCGAGAGCGTATTCTTTCTTTAATAGGTTCATATAGGATTACTCAGGCGCTTGCATTAGGCGCTTCATTGCGCCTATTTGATAAGCTTAAAACTCCAAAATCATTGAAAACAATTTCTCTTGAACTAGGCCTAGATTCTGCTTATTTGAAGCGTCTTTTAGATCTTTTTATTGAGCTTCAATTGTTAATTAAAGTGCGCTCCCGTTATATGATAACAAAGAGTGGAGCATGGCTATGTAGTGATACTGAGGGTTCATTAAAAGATTTTGCTAAACTAATGGGCGCAGATTGGTATTGGGAGCCTTGGGGTAAAATTGAAGAATCGATGAGAAAAGGAAAGTCAGCTTTTCTCCTTTATCATGGCAAAAGTGCCTTCAAGTTTATGGAAGATAGAGTTGATGCAGCCAATCTATTTCATTCTGCAATGAACTCAGCTACTGAGAAAATTCCTAACATGATAAAAAAAATACTGAAAAAGAAAAAATGGGATGGATTAGCTGTAGCCGATTTAGGAGGAGGAACTGGATCCCTTGGAATTCAATTTGCTTTGCAAGCTCCAGGAGTTAATACTTTCATCCTTGATTTAATTCATGCGAAGGAAAGTGCACGTAGGGAGATATCAAAAAATAATTTGAACTCCCGAGTGTCATTTATTGCCTGCGATTTTTTTAAACCACTTCCTAAGAAATACGACTTGATTATTTTAAGACATATTCTTCATGATTGGTCAGATCAACTTGCTTTGAAAATTTTAAAAAACGCTAAAAAATCACTCACTCCGAATGGGCATATTGTTGTCATTGAAAGAGTTTTAGAGCGAAGGCCAAATCTTGCAGTGTTATTAATGGATATTGAAATGATGGCAATGATGGAAGGTGGGCATGAGAGATCCATTCGCTCATTTTCCAATTTGTTTAAAAAATTAAATCTCAAGGTTCGTAGAAAAAAGTGGCCAGAAATAAATCGGGATATGTTTTTATTAACAGCAAAGTAGCATTTGATTAAAGGCTTGATGATATTGGAATTAAGCCACTCATCGTTTTAGGCAATAAGAAAATATTATGCTCCATGCACGCTTGTCTAACTTTTTTGTCCTCGTAGTAGCTTGTTACTAGAATAGGTTTTAAACTTTTGGTAGCGGGTACGTTAATTCCAAGCTCTAAAATTATCTCAAGTCCAGTTCTAGATTCTCCTTCAAAAGTATAATCAACTAAATAAAGTACATCATTGGATTTAGAAATGTTTTCGTTGTGAAATTTTTGTAACTCACTTGTTGTCCGAAAGTGCACCACTTGATTGTCGGAGAATCTTTTATCCCAAATATGATGAATGGCCTGGTCATCGTCACAAACAACTATTAGAGTTTTCGCTGAAACTTCTATTTTATTAAAGAACCAGGCAGCTGGGAGAGATAATGGAAGAATTATTTTGCAGAGCGTTCCTTGGTTTTCAACTGATTCAATTTTAAAAATTCCCTTCCAGGTTTCAACAGTTTTTTTTGCATGAGAAACACCTAGACCTGTACCTGCATTAGATAAGTTTCCCTTTCCATAGGAAACTCCTGGATTTCCAATTTTAGCTATTATAGAACTGGGGATACCTTTGCCATTATCCTCAACTTCAATAATAACTTGTTGTGTTTTGGCAAGAATATAAACACGAAGATTTATTTTTAAGACATGCTTATCCTTCGCCTCAATCGAGTTATTAATAAGATTTGTAATGGCCCTCTTAAAATCGATACTATTAATGAAAGAAAACGCCATGAAAGCATCGTCAATAATTTCACACTCTATTTGAATTTCAGGAGTGTTCATAAAACGCACTCGAATTTCTGAAATTACCGATTCGATAAGGAGGGCAATTAATTCATGACCCAATTGTTCATCCGAATAGTTCGTCGACGGATTTGCCAATATTGGTTTAATTAACGTAGGACGGGAAAGTAAGTTATTAGCAATATCTTTAATACGGTTAACTGCACTTTGCATGAGCATTCTTTCATCCGCAGGCATTTGATTGCGAACTAGATTCACAACCATTTCTAATGCGGCCAAAGGAGAACGAATATCGTGGGCCAATTGCGATGCAACCGACTGTATCAAACCGGCTTTTTCTTGCTCCGCTATGATTTTCTTCTCTTCAGATTTTATAATCGTTGCAATTGACCTTGCTAAAAAAAAACTTAATGCAATAAGTATCAAAGCAATTAATCCAAATGGTGCAAAAAATATTCGCAGCGTACTTAAAAGATCTACAGAGTAGCATATTTTCCCCCATGCGTTTCCAGTATCATCCGATATAATTTTTTCAGCTTCAGGATTACAAATGTTCTCTGTCGTTCCGCCAAAGCTAGCAACAATCCTATCTTTGCTGTTGTAAACATTTATTGATTTAAAAAGTTTTGTCTTTTTTACAAGGTCAAGCTTGTTTGCCAAGGGAACATAGTCTGACTCAATGAGCTGGGGCAAAATAGATTTTCGAAGTGAATCGACCCAAGTAGACGCTTGTTGGTTTTCGTGTTGATTAGCTTGTAGGACCATTACTCCAAAGATGATGAATAAAGTTATGATCGTTGATAAAATAATAATTTTAGGAAGAAACTTAATCATTGAAACGTTTCTCCTATTGTTATTTGCAGTCTTTAATGAAGACATCAGAAAGAAACAAAAAAGTATTAGGGTTTAAAGGCATATCATCAGAACTATCTTTAAAACCCACGCATTTGCTCCAAATAATACTATGGCCCATATAGGTTAAAGCAAAAATGTGATGGTAACCATCAATGATATGATTAATGTCTCGGTAAATTTGAAATCTTTTTTGAATCTCTGAGATGTTTTCTGCATTCTTTAAAAGTTCTTCAATCTTTTTTGAGTTTATATAAAATATAGACGTATTGGCCGAGGAAGTGAAACGAGTGTAAAAGCGCCCTGCATCTCTAGTATAGAAAACAAAATGCTCTATGTATCCATCGATAGTTTCTTTGCCATACTGCTGTATGAGATGATTGTAGTCTGTGTCGTAAACTATCGTGACTTCAATGTTATGGCGATTAAAAATATTTTTAACTGCGGACGTCTCGCAAGAAATAAGTCGATCAGCTGCTTGATGAATATTTAGTTTTAATGAATTTTTTAAACGAACTGGGTTTTTTTCAGGCTGACTAACTTGGTAATCAACATGGCCACCGATCCCCTCTGGAACGACTCCACTAGCGGACTGATTTCGTACGTCGCATTTTGCAAGTTCCGCGTCCGTTCTCATTTCATTTGAGATTTGTTTTAGAAGTTTAGAAGGAACGGTTTTAATTTTCAAAGGGTTTAAAGTTAAAATTGTAGTCACATTATTGGATGAGGTAATTTTTTGAAATTTTGTTTTATGAAGCTCTGGGATTTTTGATTCTACATACATGGAAGCAATATCAATTTTATTACTATTCAAGGCATTCGAAATTTCTTTTTCTTTTATGTAAATAAGTGACAATTCATTAGGGAGATCTTTTTTTTGGTTCACTCTTGCAAGAATTACTTCATCTTTAAGCATCGCTTTAAGTTTAAAAAGTCCTGAGCCAATTGGTCCTGAAGAAGTAGTTTTGAAAATAAAAAGAAAAGGGGATGCAAGTTCATATAAGAAATAGTTTGTACTTCCGCGAATAGTGAAATCAACTTCATATTTACTTACTGCTTTGATTTGAGGAGCTTCATTTTTCTTGCATCCAACTAAAGTTCTTATGGGGATTAAGTTATAAGTCGCTTTTCCGCAAAGAATATTTACGCTAGTCACAATGTCTTCAGAAGTAACTTCAGTCATATCAGAAAAAATTTGATTTTTCCTAAGCCGAATTCTTATAATATTAGCTTTTTTTTGTTCATAAGTCTCTGCTAACACAGGTTGAATACTACTATTTTGATCAATATAAAAAAGCGGTTGATATAGTAAAGGAAGTAAAAAACGTTCCTGTGCTGTAGTCGTGTTAGAAGGATCAAGACTTAGAATCGCATTGGGAACCGCAACGCGAAGTATTCTTGCATTTGATTCAGTAACTAAAAATGTAAGTAGTAATAAATGTAAAAAATGCATATCAATCATTCTCCGAAAACTTTTTTATATCGCTAAGTTCTTCCTCTGTAAGTTGTTCATGCAAATCTAAACTTTGCAGTATTGTTTTGCACAATCTAACTGCATCCTTTGTTCGACTATTTTCCCTATAGAACTTTATCAAATCTAGGAAAGGACTAAGTGCAGTATTGTCATAAGCGATAGAGCGAAGCATCCAATTTTCCATTTCTGAGCCGCGCTGTAATTGTAACTGGCAAAGACCAGCAAAATAACAGTTTAATGATAGGCCCGGTGGTCCAAGCGTAACGGAGGTTTGTAAGCATTCAAAACTTTTTTCAAACTCAGACGTTTTAAAATAATGAAGGCCAAGTTCTGACCATCCGACCGAATCATGCGGATCTATTTCCGTAAGGGATTGCAAAAGCATATGACCGATTTGCGCATTCTCAAAACTAAAAGCAGTTTTAGCTTGTGTAAGAACCGTTGTGAAAAGTAATTCTTGTTTTAAATAGTTTTCTATTTCAGAGGAAGGGATAAGCTCTGTTACATACCTTAAGGCATTGTCTACCCGTTCTTCGATTATTTCACGCCTAATATTAGGAAACATGGCGTAGCCACGCCATAGAACAGATTTGCGATATGCAGTGTCAAAATCTAAAGGCTCTTTGTGGTTTAAAAATTCTTTCAAACATAAATCGATTTGATCTAATATTTCTAATGATGCATTTTTTTTAAAGTAGCGAACGGAACTTACAAGAATTCTACAAGCTATTTGAGCACTTAAATATTTATTCGATCTTTTAAGCGATTGTTGGAAAATAGAGTTCAAATTTTTAAATGAACTAATGGGAACGTTTGGATAAGTTACTTGCGTTTCTGCATAATCTCTAAGAAGTAAAATTTCTAATTTTTCATCAGATTCAAATATCTCCGTATGAACAGGTAAAACATTGAGAAGCTCAGTACCCAGGCCCATTCTAAGACCAATTTTAATTAAAGGAATAGATGGCAAATGCGATTGAATTTTCTCTTTCCACTGTTTGCGATGATATTGGATTTTCTTTTTTGCCTCTTCAGTTTCATTTACTTCAAGTTCTGAGAAAAAATCGAGCCTCGGTATTCTTTGAGGAAAATGCCCGCTATAGTTTTCTACTGATTGGGATAATTGCGATAGTAACAATGCATTTAATGAAAGTGGTGTATCAGTTTTTTTTGTTCCGTATCCTGGGGTAATTGAAGGGAAGTTTTGTTTCATAAAAAAGGGCCTAAAGTTGGCCCCCGATTAGATTACTATTGGTAATCAGCACCACAAGTCGATTTTTTTGATCTAAACATAATTAATACCTCCTTGAATGTACCTATATACATATATTTTTCAACGGTCAACAGATGGTTCTTCAATTAAAGAATTTTTACTTGAAAAGAGACAACTGTTTCATAATTGAACTGGTTTACCACAAATTCACTATCTATATAGATCTAAATGCAACCTGAAATAGTTAAAAGTTAAAAGTTAAAAGTTAAAAGTTAAAAGTTAAATGGTCTTTTTTCATTTTTTTAGATATGTAGCAAGCATGAATACAAAACATCGCATTAGCTTTTTAATTGGTTTCGCTGTCTTTACTTCCTTTGGTAGCTCTTTAAGTGCTATTGGGACATTTTTGGCCTTAGGACGGACCTTTCAAGATGTGACAATTGTGGCCATTGCTCTGTCACTTAAAACTTTGTCCAGTGTTTTACTTACGCGCTTTACACGTAGTTATGCTCTGAAGAGGGGAGTATATCATTCTTTATTCATTTCCCAGATTTCAGGAATTCCTTTACTGGCAGTAATGGCATTTGGTTTTTACTTAAAAAACACTTCTATCATTTTAATAGGAGTATTTCTTTCCGGAATTCCGGGGAATTTACTTAACCTTGTGCTTGCCCCCATGCTTAAGGAGCTAGCTCATGAAGAAGATGTTTTTAAAAAATGGCAAGGCCTACAGCAGACCCTCATTGGCATTGGCTCACTCATCGCAGCTTTTTCTTCTCCTTGGATCTTAGATGGACTAGATGTTTATGGGCTGTACATTATTGATGGGGTTACTTTTATTGTTGCCGCAATTTTATTATTCCTTGAGCGTTATTGGTACATAGAAAAGTTTAAATCTGCTTCTATCTCTGCTCCCATCCCTTCATATGATAGTGATATCAAAATCAAGGATATATAGATCGTAACGAAAATAATTTCAGCTAAGATAGAGTTTTGAGTTATCGCATCGCTTAAATATTCCGCGAATTTTTTTGGAATCCATCGACATATTTTTTAATTTTTTCTTCGTTAACTTCTTGAGACC
>JARXAH010000087.1 GCA_029865945.1 Bacteriovoracaceae bacterium
TTTATTGCTCTCAAGGTGAATGTTCCCTGGATGAAGCGAAACGCCTCGCACGGTTCCAAGGCCGGCAGGATTATAAAACACGGCCCACGGGTCATCGGTTTTACAAATAAAGGCATTGCCCATCGCAAGCGCGCGGGCAGATGTAATAAATTCCGGAAAAGCGTGATCTTCAAATCCAAGTGTGGCGAAAACTGGCCTTGAATTCAAAGCAATGATAAAAACAAAAGTTAATAAAATAGAACCTTGGCGAACAATTTTTGTACTCATTGGGTAGGTTTCTTCCCTAAGATAGATTTTAGGCCCAAATGTCATTATGTTCAGCTGCGGGTAAATATTGCTCAAATAGGGAGCATACTGGAAAAGGAAAAGTAAATATGTCGGTTAATACAAATGTGAATGCGAATACGAATGTGAATCCTTATTCTTCTTTTCTCGAAAAGCTAGAAAAGCCTGCCCGCTACATTGGGGGAGAGCATTTTATTCAAGTGAAAAATCCGGCCGGGCGATTTTCCATGGCCCTCTGCTTTCCTGATACTTACGAAATTGGCATGAGCCACTTGGGCATGAAAATTTTATATGAAGAAATTAATAAGCATGATGATTTAGTGGCCGAGCGCTGTTTTGCTCCGTGGATGGATATGGAAAAAGAGTTGCGGGAGCGAGCGCTTCCCTTGGTATCACTAGAAAATTATCGGCCGCTAAAAGATTTTTCGGTGGTTGGTTTTTCGCTTCAGTATGAAATGAGTTACAGCAATATTCTCACCATGTTGGATTTGGGGGGGATCGCGATTTGGCAAAAAGACAGAGGGGAAAATGATCCTTTTGTTGTTTGCGGAGGCCCTTGTGCAACGCACCCGGAAGCGATTGCAGATTTTGTGGATTTCTTTTTGATTGGGGACGGTGAAGAGCACGTCGTTTCAATATTGAGACAAATTCAAACATGGAAGAGCGAGGGAAAAACCAGAAATCAAATATTAGTAAATTTGGCGCAAGTAGAGGGTTTATATGTACCGTCACTTTATGATGTGGCGGTTGATGAAGCAAGTGGACTTCAGTATGTGGTGGGGGCCAAGAGCGACTATAAAGGAATCATTCCTGATAAAGTGACTCGCTATTTTATTAAGTCCCTCAAAGATTATCCCTTTCCCACAAAATCTCCTATTCCACACATGACGGCGATCTTTGATCGCTTTTCAGTTGAACTTTCAAGGGGCTGCACCGAAGGATGTCGTTTCTGTCAGGCAGGCATGATCTACCGTCCCGTGAGAGAGCGAGCCCCCGATAAGGTAATTGATATGGTAATGCAAGGAATAAAAAATGGGGGCTTTGATGAAGCGTCACTAACTTGTTTATCGACGGCCGATTATTCTGCGGTCACGCCGCTCATTGTAGATTTGATTGATAAAATTTCTACCGAAAATGCCACATTGGGAATTAGTTCTTTGAGGGCCTACGGACTTGATAAAAGAATCTTAGATAAAATGGCCACCGTAAAAAATACGTCACTCACCTTTGCGCCGGAAGCAGGTACGCAGCGCATGCGTGACGTGATAAATAAAAATATTTCGCAAGAGGATATGATGAATACGGCGCGCGACGTCTTTAGTCGCGGCTGGAGTAAGATGAAACTTTATTTCATGATCGGACTTCCAACGGAAACTGATGAAGACGTTCATGGAATTATGCACACTGGTTATTTAGCGAGAAGAGTAGGACAAGAAGTAGGAGTGAGAAGTCCCAATGTGACGGTTTCGGTTTCATCTTTTGTGCCCAAGCCGCACACGCCTTTTCAGTGGTCGGCGATGATTTCGCTACCTGAAATTATTCGCAAGCAAAATGAGCTTGCGGATTATGCTAATAAATATAAATTAAATTTTCGCAAACACTATTCCAAAATTTCTCACTTAGAAGGAATTGTATCGCGTGGCGATCGAAGGGTTGGTGAATTAATTTATCAATCGTGGAAGAAAGGTGCGCGCTTCGATGGCTGGGATGAGGCGTTTAAATTTGATTTGTGGATGCAAACGCTCGAAGAACTCAATATTCAATCTGAAATTTATTTAAATACGATTCCCATGAATGCCAAACTTCCATGGGATCACATAGACGTGGGACTTAAGCCAGGATTTTTAGTTCGCGAGTGGCAGAAGGCCACCCATAATCGTCTCTCTCCTCCTTGTGGAAAGGTGGCCGGCGCTATTGTTCATGATTCGAATGTGGAGGCCTTGAGTAAAAAGTTTGATATCGATAAAAAGAAATTGGTTTGTTATCACTGCGGGATTGCTTGCGATTTAAAGCAAATGGTGGAAGAGCGACGAGAATTTTTAACGGACATGAATGCGATAGAGGATTTGCCTTACGAGCGCCCAGAGGAGCAAAAATCGATTTTGGAGATGCGTGAGAAGCGCGGAAATTTTGAAGGATTTCGCTACCGCATCGAATTTACCAAGATGGGAGGCATCAGTTTTATTTCTCATTTGGATTTACAAAAAATTGTGGCCCGCATTTTTAGGCGTGCTGATATTGGAATTATGCAATCGGAAGGCTTTAAATTAAGGCCGCTCATTTCCTTTGGGCCGGCGCTTGCGCTAGGAGTGAGTAGTTTGCAAGAATTTTTTGATGTGAGAGTAACAGAGGAGTGGAAGGATCTCGCTTCAATATTGAAACTCATGCAAGAAAATTCCGAGAGAGGAATTGAATTTAAAAATATTGTGAAAATTACCAGTAAAGATGAGTCCATTCAAGTGGCCGCGAAATCCTTTGATTATTTTTTGCCATTTAAAAATTTAGTGGAAGAGAGCGTCTCTCAAGAAAAATTGCAGAAGATGATTGATCTCGAAATCTGGGAGATGGATTCTTACAGTAAAAAAGAAGACCGTATGATTAAAAAAAATATTAAGGGAATGCTCACTGACTTAAAAGTTGAAAAATTGACAGGAAAAAATGTGGAAGAAAGCTGGGATATTTTAAGAGAAACTCAGCCCACCATTGAAAATGCGGGAATCAGAGTTAAGGCCCTTGTCGCTAGCGGATCTGGTGTGAGACCATCAGAAATAACAGAATTTTTTCAATCTCAAGGGCTGGATGTGGATCGTCCCATTAAAATTGGCGTGGAGCTATAGCCAGGGCCTGGAAATCCGTCGGTTTGCTGTGTCGCAAAACTATTTTTAATCAGTCACTTGCTACTAGCAAGCTCCTTCTTAAAAAGAATTTTGCTCCTTGCCAACCTTGGATTTGCAGTCCCTGGAATTTTATTATTGAGGGTTTTTTATGTCGAATGATACAACAAATACCAATTCAAAAAAAATTATTCCTGTTCCCATGGAATCACTTAAGAATTTTGAAAAAAAATTAGCGATCATAAAAGATCAAAATATTTCAAAAGAAATGATTCTCAAAATGCTGCACAATATTTTTCTCTCAAGAAAAATTGATGATGCAGAAATTTCTCTCAAAAAGCAAAACAAGGCCTACTTTCAAATTTCAGGCGCTGGACACGAAGGAATTTTAACCGCAGTCGCCATGAACATGCGCCCTTCTTACGATTATTTTATTTCTTACTACAGAGACCGCGCGCTTTGCACGGGCCTTGGAGTGACGGCCTACGAAATGCTGTGCCAGGCGAATGGCAATGTGGGGGATACGGCGTCTGGTGGAAGACAAATGCCGGCCCACTGGGGAAATAAAAAATTAAATATTATTTCGAAATCCTCTTGCACAGGGACACAATTTTTACAAGCGTGCGGATTAGCTGAGGCCGGAAGATATTATGAATATTTAGGAATTCCAGAAGGGGAAAAATTTCACCGTGATGAAGTGATTTTTGCATCCACTGGTGACGGGACAACTTCGCAAGGAGAATTCTGGGAAGCGATGACGACTGCGTGCGTGAATCAATTGCCGATCCTTTATTTAGTTGAAGATAACGGCTACGCGATTTCAGTTCCGGTGAGTGTGCAAACTCCAGGAGGTTCCATTTCTGAAGCGCTTGCCAATTTTCCAGGCCTTAAAATATTTAAGTGCGATGGCAGTTGTCCGATTGAAAGTTATGCGGTTGCCAAAGAAGCGGTGGAATACGTGCGAGCAAAAAGAGGCCCCGTTTTATTGCACGCTTCCGTGACTCGTCCTTACTCTCACTCCCTATCAGATGATCATGGCCACTACCGAACGAAAGATGATTTAAGAGAAGAAAGAGAGCGCGACGTCGTCAACAGTTTTCCTAAATTTTTGCTTCAATCAGGAACGCTCACCAAAAATGAAATCGATTCAGTTTTGGAACGAGTTCAAGTTGAAATTAAAGAGGCGATGCAAAAGGCGCTTGAAACTCCGTGGCCAGCGGTTGATACCTATAGCAAACATCTTTATAGCGAGAGTGTAGATCCTACGAGCGACATATTTTCAAGTGTGCCGAACTTTCAAGGAAAAGATGATGTTCCTATGTCAGGAACTATAAATAAGACACTAAAGAGTGAACTTAAGCGCAACAAATTGATTCGCATGTTTGGCGAAGACGTGGCCGACTTTACGGAGTTCGAAAAATTTTCTATGCCAGAACTCGTCGGTAAGGGCGGCGTGTTTAAAGTGACTAACGGTTGTCAGCGAGTGGCCTATGAACTTAAGCGCGTGGAGCAAGTTTTTAATTCACCCCTTGCGGAGGCCAATATTATTGGGCGAGCGATTGGTATGGCGATCCGAGGGCTGAAGCCAGTCGTAGAAATTCAGTTCTTTGATTATATTTGGACTGCCTACATGCAACTAAAAAATGAAATGGCGACGACACGCTACCGAAGTAACGGGGATTTTAGTTGTCCGATGGTGGTGCGAGTTCCAATTGGTGGTTATTTAAAAGGGGGATCGATTTATCACTCCCAGTGTGGTGAATCTCTTTTTACACATGTTCCAGGGATTCGCGTGGTGTTTCCGTCTAATGCTCTTGACGCGGCCGGATTGCTTCGCACTGCGATTCGTTGTGATGACCCCGTGATGTTTTTAGAGCACAAACATTTATATTATCAAGGATACAACCGCTGCGCTGATCCGGGCGAAGAATTTATGATCCCATTTGGAAAAGCGCGAATCGCGCGGGCAGGAAATGATGCTTCTGTGGTTTGTTGGGGTGCGCTCGTACAAAAATGTATTGATGCGTCCAAAAAAATTGAAGAGCAAACGGGAAAAACGGTGGAAGTGATTGATGCACGAACGCTTGCGCCGTTTGATTTAGCGACGGTGGTGGAGAGTGTGAAGAAAACTCACCGAATCATGGTGGCCCATGAAGAGCAATTGACTAGCGGTTTCGCTGGTGAAATTCACGCCCTCATTAACGAGCATGCGTTTGAATACTTAGATGCACCGCCTATGCGCCTTGCTTCGAAAGATACTCATGTGGCCTATTGTCCCGCGCTTGAAGAAGTTATCTTGCCGCAAGTTGAAGATGTTTATAAGAAGATGATGGAATTGTTAGCGTACTAATTTACCTTTTAAATGAGAGGTAAAACATCCAATGGGCAATTCGTTTTATAAACTTTCAAAATTTTATTAAAGTCCGTTTTTAAAAGATAATAGGAGCGGACAACGTCAATGATTGTTAACATATTACTACGCCACAATAACATAATACTGGGGTTATTAGCATAAGGGGGAACAAATCTCTGATTGGAAATACTCTCTAATGTTTCTTTCGAGTAAAGGGTATTTAGTTTCTGCCAAAACGCAATGAATCCGCCCTCGATCAATTCTTGAGGATAGGAATCCAGAAAACCTGTGAAGGAAACTAATTTTTTATTCCATTCAATTTTTAAATTCTCCCAAGTAATTTCACCAGCAAGATACTGTTCGTAAATTTTTAGAGAAATGAGATATTGGGTAATCGGATCAGTGACAATCTGCTCATTTTGGGATTTTAAAAATTTAATGTTATTGGCACCGATTTCAATGACAAATTTTTGTTTTAGATTGTCTAACTTTTCTATTAATTCTTCTTGATGTGATTTTTTTACCATTTCTGGGTCGGTATTAGTTTCAATTTTGTAACGTTTTAATAAGTCTCTTATTTCATTCCTTGGATCCTTTTCAATTGCTGTCACTTCCAAGTGAGCGGCCATTCCCTCCTTATTATGTAGTGCCACTTTGGCATGAGCGCTATCATAGGAAATAGAATCTGCACCTGGTTTTACTACGTACCCACTTATATAATCAGCTTCCAAATTAAAAAAATTGAGGATGTCCAACATAAGAAGTGAAGATCCACTACACTGTAGAGCAAAACGTTCGTTAAATAAGAAAGGTCTGTATTTAGTCAAAAAATTATCATCGGAACTAGTTTCCGCAGATTCTAAGTCTACTTCACTGTAATAAGTAGAGTTTATTAAATGAATAGCGAGTTCTCTGATTCCGGTTTTATCATTATTTTTTAAAAAATTGGCCAATTTTTTAAAGCCATTCTCTTCAAATAATTTGATTAGCTCATTTTTTTTATTTTTATCAAGATTACTAAATGGCGATTTATTTAAAAAGGATTCATCATAAAAACGATTGGAAGGTATATAAGTTATTTTTAAATTAAAAAGAGAGGGAAGCTCAGTACTATTTACTGAATTCCATAAATTTTGCCACGATGGCCTATCCCATCCTTTGCTAACTAAAACAAGTGCAAAATTTTCTTGTTCATGCATTAAAGTATAATTGAAAAAGGGTAAAAACATTTGATCGACATTACTTTTTCCTTCAACCTCGAGTAAGTACGGCTCATGTCCTGGAATAAAAGGTATTCCGATGACACCATTATTGTTGTGTATACCTTGAATTTCTAAAGCGACCGTCCACGTTTGCTTAGTGTTGTTGAAGTTAAAATTTTGCAATTTGGAAATGGGAAATAATTTATTTTTTTGCGGCAGTTGGATGAAGTCAATGGGTTTTGGCACTAAATCATTTCTTAAGATTTTAAAATTGGGAACGGATTTATTGCCCGGAAGTTCATGGTTTTTAATTTTACTTGGTGGGTTGGTCAGTAATCCATCATTTTGGGGCAAATACTCACCCTCGTAAAAGTCATTATGGACAATGTCGCTACTTGATCTTGTCTTGCTTGGATTTTTTTCATCTAAACGTTTAACTACCCAGTTTGGTAGTTTGGCGTTTCCAAATTCTCGACTTTTGTGAAAAAATTTTGCTGAATAAAATAAATTGTTTAGCGCATCAGTTTGAGGCCAAAAATTTTGATATGAGGAGGGTTTAAGCATCTCAGCAAAATAAGTAGCTATAAAATTAGTATTGCGGTTAAAAAAGGAAAAGGAGTAAGGGGACTGAGGTTTTGAATCAAGATACATCAAGGACTTATTTAGTGTATTTTCAATTGAGGTATGACCGAAAGTTGTGTTTGAATAATTAAGTGGCGTACGCTTTCATTATAAAACGATCAAATTTTTTAATGGAAAAGGAGTACGCCGTGAATAAAGTTATCAAAGATTTTCCCCAAAAACCATCGTCTTTTGATGA
>JARXAH010000092.1 GCA_029865945.1 Bacteriovoracaceae bacterium
ACCGTTAGGTGTAAAACTAATGATGGGAAAGCATCAGGCCAATCGTCAATATCCATCGGTCATTCAAATAAAATTATGGTTAAAAACGGCCACTAGACGAGTGAATGAACTCTTTGTGTAGATTTCGTCCCTAAATCAAGAATTAATAGAAAAACTTGGGAGGATAGAAAATGAAATTTTTTATTTTATTTTGTACTTTAATTTGCTCAATAAATTCTTTTGCTGCTTTTACTTGCGCAGGAAAAACACTAATTGGAAGTGGATATGGTTCAATTTATACTTATCCCTCAAATGAAGATTGCTTGAGAGCGGTAAAATTATCACAGAACGAATTTACTTGCGCAGGAAAAACATTATTAGGAAGTGGATATGGTTCAATTTATAGCTTTAATAGCTTTGAAGACTGCTGGTCTGCAGTAAATAACTCAAAACGCTAGATTTCAAAGTTCTGAGAACACATCTAAGTTGGGAGGAAATACACTCCCAGCCATTCAGTAAAATTTCTTCACTCAGCACTCAGCAAAGCCTGCTTTCTAAGAAAAATGATTAGGGCCAAGAAAGCCTAAAAGTCAGAGCCACTTCAGGTATTAAATTACCTTGTATTCTTTTCAAAAAATAAACTTCTTCAATTCAATTGCGTTTAAGTTCTCTTGGTTGAGACCAAAAAGAAAATGATGAAACTTTATGATTCTTCGCATCTGGAATATTTCTATTCAAAGTAAATATAGCGTGCTATCAAATTTCCATCATTTACTGGAGCAAAAGACAAAATGAAAACCATCTTCCTATTGATATTGATTTTCGCCACACCGATATTTTCAAGTTTTGCGTCACCCTCATCTACATCTACTTATGCCACACCTATCGAAGATCAATTGACTCTGAAAATTTTAGATATGGCCAATCACTTTCAAGAGAGACCGACATTATTTATTCAATGCCAATTACGTTACGCCATAGATTGCGAACAATTAAGACGAATTTTTTTTGAAAAATTACATGTTTTAGAGAGAGTTGATAATGATACGGCCATGATTAAAGTTTTATTAACTGACGAATCAGGCCCTCAAGGTATTTTAGTTCATTCCAAATGGTCCTCAAATGACGATATCTCGATGGTGGATTTTTCCCTCCCTGATCTCCTTTTACCCACTGAGTTTGATGCCATTAAAATTCAAACTGAGATGATAACCCTTTTGGCCCAAGGAGTGTTACCCCACATTAGAGTCAAAAGTGGATTGGGAACAGAAGAAATCATTATTAAGAGTCTTAAAAATGGGACTACCACACCTCCAGGAAATTCCAATGGCCCTTTTTATATGGATATTTCTCTCTCTGGAAGTTCATTTCGAAGTGGAATTGGTGCGGTAAACCCAGATGGTACCAGTGCGCCTTCAACATCTAGCGTCTTTGCCAACGGATCTGTTCTTCTCAATAATTCCACCGAGCGAACGCGCGTTTATGTTTCAGGAAATGCTAGTTATTCAAAAAATACTCAACCTGGCCCTGGAAATACTACCCTATCCGCTGAAAATTTTGCCCCATCCTTGTTAGTAGTTGGAGTGTATTCATTAACAAAAAATAAGCGCTGGAATGTGGCCATTATGGGAGTACAGTTCGCAAACCCTGGATCAAATCTCGTAAGAGGAAGGAACATTGAATCTGGTGTAGAATATAACCTTGTTCCTTTTCGAGTGACGGAATCTTATGAATTCAGAGTCAGAGCAACCGCAAGTAATTCTGATGACCGTCTTGTTATGGCGAATGATCGAGGTAATACCCATGAAAATTATTATCAAGCGGCCTTTCAACTCTACGGATACTGGTTGCTCCTTAATGATAAAGCAAGCTTAACTGGGTCCATCTCGGCCAGTAAAAATTTATCCCATGCTGGCTATTATTCTGCTAGTTCTCAGTTGAGTTTCAGTTTTCAAATAAGTCGTGGAGTTCGAATAACCACAAGTGGATCTTATCGTTATCAAGCAAAAAATATGAGGTTTCCAGGGATTCCCGATTTTTCTAACCCGCTTCAAACTCAATTTTTAAGTGGATATAGTGGGGGAAGTTATTCCACATCACTTGGAATTAGTTTTATCTTGGGTAAAGGAAGTAGCATCTACTCGCGAGATCGACGCTTTCAGTAAAAGACTCGAATATGATTTAATATCAATTACAAAAAATAATCAGCTACTGAAGGCGAGATTGAAACGCCGAAACGTGCCAATGAGTCGCCGCTCGTTAATATAAACTAAAATCTGAGAGCTACAAAAATCGGAAAAGTTTTATTGAAAAAAAAAGCCCCTTAACCAGATAAACTTAAGTTAAGGGGCCTTCACTTCAACAAACGTGCTACAGCGTTCAAAAAACAGAACTATAAAACCAGACTATTATTATTTCTTAGGTTCTTCTTTTTTTGTTTCCGCTTTTACTTCAGCTTTCTTAGCTTCGATAGCTTTTTTAATTTCTGGCTTACCAGCAGTTTTTGCAGAAGCAACTTTTACTGCATCTTTAGTTTCTTCTTTCTTAAGTTCTTCTGGAGACTTAATTTTAATTAATTCCACTTCGAAAGTTAAAGTTGCGCCACCAGGAATCTTAGGAGCAGCTCCCATTTCCCCGTAAGCAAGCTCTGAAGGAATCACAAACTTAGTTTTTCCGCCTTCCTTCATTAACTGAAGACCTTCTGTCCAACCCTTGATTACGCGATCAAGTGGGAAAGAAACTGTTTGTTTTCTTTCAACAGAAGAATCAAATACTGTTCCATCAATCAAAGTACCGTGGTAATGAACTTCTACTGTATCAGTCGCTTTAGGAATATTTCCCGTACCTTCTTTGATCACTTTGTAAGCAATACCAGATGCAGTCGTTTTTACGCCTTCTTCTTTAGAAAATTTTTCTAAGAACGTTTTTCCAGCAACTTTAGATTTTTCAGTTACGATTTTCATTCTACCTTGGAAAAATTCTTGAATTTTTGGCTGATATTCCATCCATTCAATTTCCGCTTTTTGTCCTTTAGCAGCAACATAAAGACCTTTTGCAAGTGCATTCAATTCGCGGTCATTCAACTCAAGGCGAGCTAAATTTTGTCCAAGCATTAATCCCATTGAATAAAGAGTTTTGTCTTCTTCAGTTGAAATTTTAACGCTGGCCGTAGGATCTTTTCCTTCATTGCAGCTCATGACACCGAGTAACGATACGAAACTAGCAAGAACTAAAATTCGTTTTAAAAACATATGATATTCCTTTTGGTTAAAACAATTTTTTTATTATAAAACAAAATTTTATTAGATGGCATATTTTTTTTCGTCAATTTTCCTCCACACCAGATAGACCAAGATAAGTGGCCCAAAACAGGAAGAAACCAACCCCAAAGAAAATTCGGCGCCCTTCCAGGGGAAAAAATAACAGAGCATGTCCAAAGTAGTGACAAAGGCGGCCATAAAAAAAGTACCCAAAAAGAGCTCCGTTTTGAGCTTTCGGGACCAAGGAAAGAGGGCCCGGATGAGATGCGGGAGGGTGAGGTCTAAAAAATTGAGCAGACCAAAAGGAAACGTGATCGCACCGGCCATCAAAAAGGTAAAAAGATAGACTTCAAATTTGAGATTGTTGGTATTGACCCCTAGGCCTTCTGCAAATTCTTTTCCCAGGAGGAGCGGGCGCAAGCGGCGCTGTAGGTTCGTCAGCCAAAATTGTCCAACAATAAAAATAATCGTAATAAATAAAAAGCGATTCGAATCTACTTGTTTGAAACTGCCCATATAGAGGTCGTATGGAAAAGGCCTATTTTCCGCAATAAAAATAAATTGAATAAGTTGGTAGAGACCAATGATGGAGAGATTGATGCCGAGCCCGAGTAAGATGGGAAATTTGACAAAAGAATGACGGAAGAGTCGCAAAAAAAGAGGGGTAAAGAGAAGATAGAGTAAAAGCATGAGGGGCCATTCTTGAATTTGCCCGGCCCAATCGGGGAAAAAAATAAGTTTCAATATTGAAAAGAGTAAAAGCGATAGCAGGGGGAGCGAGCCAATGCCCAGAGTTGAGGGAGAGGCCAAACCATTTTGGGCCACAAATTGTGTGAGAGATCCGCTTTGGGTGAGCAGGGCGGTTGCGAAGAAGCAGCTCGCGGCACGCATGATAATATAAAGGGAATTTTCGTTTATCATAAATGCTAATTCTTTCTCTCTTTTAAGATAAATGTTAATTTTTCGTCTGTCGTTTCAATTTTTTTTAACTCAAAAATTTGCTCGCAAAGAACTTCTAATCGCGGCCAATTGTGATCGACCAAGGCGATCCCCTTTCCTTGTTGCTTTTGGAGTTGGATTTGTTCACAGGCCCAATCTCGCTTGGCCTCGTCTAATTGTTGAAACGGCTCATCTAAAAAAAGAAAATCAAATTCTTGCACCAGGATGAGGGCCCATTTCAGTATCTGCCGCTGCCCTCCTGATAGCCTTTTATAATTTTCGTGCAACATATTTTGTTGGTTAAGTTGATGGAGGATGGATAAAAATTGTTCCTTAGGCTTCTGTTTCCAAGGTAGATGGGATAGCGAAAATAGCTCCTCAGCTAAGTCAAAAACTGTACAATCATAGTAGTTTTCATAAGGGGCCTGATCTAAAAATGCCCAGAATCGAGAAGTTGGCCTTGGATTTATTAATTGCAGTTGCTTAAGAAACGTTAAGTATCTTGTTTTCCCAATTCCATTTTCTCCCCAAATTCCATGACAGCGGCCCAACTCCAAGTACATACCATGGGAAACAAACGAGGGCCTCATATGAAGGACATCAAAATTTAGCTTCATGACTATTATTCATACACTGAATTTTTGAGAGCTGAAATAGTACGCCCATCTTAAACTACAAAATCTGACTATTATTTAGCTAATCTTATAAATTTTAATGGATTTCTTTAATTTTTAAATCCCGAGAACGTAATCTGATAAAATGTACCATCATGAAAAAGGCAATCATCAAACATATTAAGTCTATTCAAACATTTCTTGATGAATGTACCTACAACACCCGTGATTTTGCTAGGTGTGCACAATACGTTTCAGAAAAGAAACGTGCACACTGCCTTGAAGGTGCCCTTTATGCGGCCGTAAAGCTTGAAGAGCTGAAGATTACTCCTTACTTGCTAGATTTTCGTGCCATTGACGACGATGATCATGTGGTTTGCATTTATAAACTGAACGGAAAGTGGGGAGCGATCGGAAAAAGTAGTACAGCGCTCTTGCGCGGAAGAGACCCTGTGTTTTCCACAATTGATAAATTGGCGATGAGTTATTTTCCTTTTTATTTTAATAAAAAAGGAAAATTGTCGCTTCACCAATGGAGCGGACCGGTTCCTATGAAATATTTTAAAAAAATTGATTGGCGTCACGGTAAAGGCAATATGCAACAGTTGGCCTGGCTTATGAATGAACTGCCTGCCAAAACCGTCGTTTCTAAAAAAGAACTCCTTACTTTGCCAAAAGTCTCCAAAGATCTTTGGCTGGCCTGCTTCCACGTTCATTAAATCAATGGATTCAAATATGAAACTTTATTTTTACTTATTCTTAGTAGGTTTCGTGTTTGTTCCAAAAATTTTTGCTCATTCATCAGGTGAGCTTTCATCCACTTGTTGTTTTTTTATTGATGGGACTGAATCTAGGAGTACCGAAGCCAAAGCAGATAATACCTATAAAGAATATCGGAGTTTTCTAAACAATAGCGCCGTGACAATTAATTTTGGGGCCAATCGCTGTGAAATTATAAACGATAGAAATGATCTACCTCTCGATAAAATTTTGGAGACTGGCGCTTATAAAAATGATTTCTGCAATATCAACAGTTCAGAAAAAGGTAAAATCATTTTAGTTGCAGCTGCTCACAGTGATGCAAATGATCATTTATTCTTAAACAACCAAAGCAGCATCTCTTATATAGGTCTTATTGATACGCTTGATAGCATTTCTTCAAAATATCAAAAAATATCGACCGCCGCTATTTTAGATGGATGTGAAAATTTTTCTGCCACTCTGCAAGCAAAAAATACCTGTGTTATTGCGAATGCTAATTTCGGACTACATTTTTCTCATATTAACCCCAACTACAATGAATCTATAAAGGATGATTCAATGAAACTAAATTGGGGGCTACAACCCAACACGCTAAACAGCTCCTTACTTGAAAGCTTCAAAAGTGGAACATTTCTATCCAGCAGCATCAGTGCCTTTCCTTGGAATGAATACGTTATCAAAAAGGACATATCAAAAGATTTGAGGCTAAATTATGGCGATTTATTCATCTGCACAGAAAATAATTACAATTCCTGGTGCGATAAAGATTCCTTCCTTAATAAACTGAGTCAGCATTTATACAAGAACAAAGCTTATTCAATACCTAAAGCAAAAGATTATGGAGCTCTCTTATATTATTTGTTTTCCTATATGGGACTTAAGCTCGAGGAAGAGAAAGTGATTCAAAGTAATTTTAAATATAATCGTAATTTTAATATTGCCTCAACTTACAAGCAAATTATCTGGAATTACACCCTAGGTAAGCTAGGCAATTGCGACGATTGTTCTAAATTCTCTTCTATAAATTTAGATTATTTCCAAAGTACCGATAACAAGGAGATTAAAAAAAAAATTAAAGATATTACCGGCAAAGATAGTCACCTTTTATTGGAATACTCTATTGCAATAAATTCCGAAATAAATGCAACTCTTGTAGCAAATCAAAAAGACGCTCCTAACAATTCTTCAAATGTCTGTAAAAAAGCATATTTCATCTTTGAATCATTCACATCTGATTTAAAAAAGTATTTTATCAAATCAAAAATTTTCTATGATCAATATTTTTATTGCCTTGAATATGGAAGACTTCTGAATTTATTTCCTAAGCTACTTCCAGAACCTTCCAATGATGAAATCATTCCAACCCAAAAAACATGGCACGATTGGATGAAAAAAATTGTTTATAACCCCAGCTCAGATTTGGAACTTAACAACAACAATCAACTTCTCAAATCCGCTGTCAATCATCTTTTCCGTGGTGAGTATTCTGAAATTTCACCCTCCCACTTTAAGGGTACATTTTGGGTTCATAATAGTTATCAAAACGTCCGCATGGATTTCATGAGTATCACCAAAATGATTAACGATGCCCAAATTCGTTATTTCAATGATAGTGCTTCAAGTGATGAAATTAAAAAAAATAAAAATTATCAAGCCTGTGAAAATATAGAAATTTAAGACTCTATTTTTTTCCAAAATGGTTCAAAACAAAGCTAGCAACTTCCAGCTGAAATGCCCCCGGGACAAGGATACCCGGATGATAAAGATTCCACCGATTACTATTTTTATCAATCTCCTCTAATTCAAAATCAAGAATTTTACCTTTCCGTCCATTTAATCTCGAAACTAGTCCCATTTTTAGGGCATCGGGATTTTCGCGCAAATTTTTGGCCGACCAAGGAAGATACGGCAGTCCAATAAACTTTTTATTCATTTTTGATTGCTGCATTAAATATTTAATAAAGAGATCGTCACCCACTAAATACTCAGGATAAGCATTTGCCGTAATTTCACCCATGAAGAAAAAAATGTTTTGTTTCAAAATCGAAGCAGATTGTATTTTTTCAACTAACTGTTGGTACTTTATTTTCATTGCCTTTAATTGTTCCTCACAGTTATCAAGGAAATCAGTCAGTTTATTCAAGGCTTCATTGGCCAACTCCAACGAGTCTCTATTCCTGGTATCAATTTCTTGAATTGTTAATTTTTCTTTTTCACTCTCCAATAATTTTTTTAAATTTTGAGAGGCATCATAAAAGACAACACTCCCCTTCTGTAATTCCTGAACTTCTCTCTTGGAGAGGTAAATCCCGCCCAAAAATATTTTTCCGCTAAACTCACCTTCCACAAATTGATGAAAACTTAAAATGCCTTTAAGATGGGGATCCTTATACAGCCCGAGCTGAAAAAGTGCGGTACTTATTGGCCCAGAAAAAGAAATGATGGGTTTATGGGGTTTAATGTGGCAGGTGCCCGCAAAAATCTTCGTGTAAAAAATGAAACAAAAACTTAAAGAAATAAAAAAAATTTTAATGAACGGTGCCATGATTACCACTACGTCCACCACCCTCTGCACCCTTTTCTCCTCCCAACTCCCTATCCAATAGTTCATTACACATGCGATCACAGTATTCATTTTGGGGATGATCGGCGTGTCCTTTAACCCACTTAAATTCCACATTCACAATTTGGGAGCGCACGCTATCAAGTTCCTTCCAAAGCTCCACATTTTCAGGAACTTTGTTATCGGCCTTCTTCCACCCGCGAGCTTTCCATCCCTTCACCCACGAAGTCATGCCGTCGACGACGTAGCGTGAATCGCTCACCACAAAAAGTTTTACTTGATGAAGGGGCAAATGAAATTCTTTAGCGTACTCCAAAAATTGCTTCATTCCTTCGAGGGAACCACTCAGCTCCATGCGATTATTGGTTGTCTTCTCATCAAAAGACGCGGCTTGATAGATGACCTCTCCTTCAAAATCTTGGGCCACACAACTCCACGCCCCAGGGCCCGGATTTCCTCGGCACGCACCATCAGAAAAAATGGCGTAATCATTTCGCGTCTGACAATACTCAGGAATCGGAAAGTCATCGCTGTTGGCAAAGTTAACCGATTTTGAAGAATTCTTCTTTTTGGTGACTTTATCTTCCGGAAAATATTCTTCCACGTGACGAATAATTTTGGAGCTCCAATTAAAGAGATCAAGATTAGATTCTTTTAACCATTTCTCTACACTCTTAAGGGATTCGAGTATCTGTTTTTTTTGATTCATCATATATTTTATTTTTATTTAAACTATTTTTAAAAATTTTCGTTTTCCAATTTTTAAAGTTTGCCCTTTGTTGATTTCTGTTAATTGCCACTCGGTATCACTAATTTTATCTCCCTCCACAATTCCTACGGCCGATTGCTTAATGAGGCGCCTTCCTTCAGAGTTAGATTCCACAATTTTAAGCAACGTCAAAATATCCACCAACTTTACTGGCCCACTAAACTCATAAACTGGAGCATCTTCAGGAATTTTATTTTGCAAAAATATGCCTTCAAATTTTTCTCTCGCTCCCTTGGCCTCATCTTCGCCATGAAAAAGCGTCACGATTTTTGCGGCCAATACTTTCTTTGCTTCGTTCGGATGAAGCGTCCCCTCATCAAGTCGTTTCAAAAATTCAACGTATTCGCTCTCTGAAAAATTGGCAATAAATTTTGCCCACTCACCCATGAGTTTGTCGGGAATACTCATGGTTTTTCCAAATTTATCAAAAGGAGTGTCATTAATAGCAATATAATTATTTAAGGACTTACTCATTTTTTGCGTGCCGCAAGTTCCAGTCACAATAGGCATTAACATCGCCACTTGCTGTTTTAAATTTCTCGCCTTCTGATAATCGCGCCCCATGAGGACATTAAATTTTTGATCACTACCGCCCAACTCCACGTCCGCATTCACGTATACCGAGTCCATTCCTTGGAGGACTGGATAAAATAATTCATGAAGGCCTAGCGGTAGGCCCTGCTCGATACGCACTTTAAAGGTGTCGTGGGACAATAATTTTGCGACCGTGGTTTGCATGGCCCAAGTGATGACATCACTTAAATTTACTTTTGAGAGCCACTCTGTCTGGTAGCGAACTTCCGTTCGTTTCGGATCCAATACTTTGTAGACCTGCTCTAAATAATTTTCCGCATTTTTCTTAACCGCATCCGCCGTAAGTGCGGCCCTAGATTCTGATTTTCCAGAAGGGTCTCCAATTTGCGCCGTATAATCTCCAATAATGACGACTCCCGTGTGTCCCAAGTCTTGAAATTGCCGCATTTTTCGGTACGGTACCGTGTGCCCCAAATGGACATCAAAACCAGTCGGATCGATGCCACATTTTACTCGCAGAGGGCGCCCCTGAATGATGGAGTCCTTCAACATTTGGTCAAATTCATGCTCCGGAGTCACCTCCTGAATACCAAATTTGAGCAGCGACTTTTGTCTTTGCCATTCTCGTTCTTGATTTGGGTTTGCGTTTACGTTTGCGTTAGTGGTCGTATTTGCATTTGCACTCATCGTCATATCCTAGTATCCTGAATTTTTTAGGGAGTTACTTGAATCTAAGAATAGGTTCATGTAAAGCTATTTTCAATGACTAATTTTTCCATCAAAGTTTATAAACAATACTTTAATTTTGCTTCTGCCCATTTTTTGGTCTTTGGAGACGGATCGCGCGAACCGCTCCATGGCCATAATTACCGAGTGGCAGTGACCGGGCACGCGCCTGAGCTATCGCAAGATATGGTCTTTGATTTTTTAGATATTAAACCTATAGTTCGCGTCTTATGTGACGGACTTGATCATAAAATTTTACTTCCCCAAAATAATCCGCACCTGAGCTTTATCCATGAAGGCCCCAATGTGGTTTTGAGTTGTGCTGATGGAGCACGTTTCTCGCTTCCGCAAAGTGATGTGTTATTTTTACCTATTCCCAATACCAGTGCCGAGCGACTGGCCTTTTATCTCAACGAACAGCTGCGGGCCCGCGTTTTATCTCAGTTTCAATTTACTTTTAAGGAACTTGAGGTGGAAGTGGAAGAAACACCAGGACAATCGGCCAGTTATTTACATATTGAGCAGCCGCAATGATTTTAGATGAATTAATCATTGGCAAAACAGTTGAAGGCCAAAATATGACGGCCCATGTGGCCGATGGAAAGTGGAATAAATATTTTTATTTTTTGGCCGGAGTTATCGGAGATGAGGTAGAAGGGGTCTACGTACTCCAAAAGCTCATTAAAGAGATGGCAAGCAATATTCATCTTCAAGAATTTCCTATTGTGATTATTCCCATTTTTAATTTAGACGGCCACCAAAGATTGCTTCCTAATAATTCTCAAGAGGTTGATCTCTACCATCATTTTCTTTTCCAAGATCAGTATAAAAAATTAACTCCCGAATCTGAGGCATTAATTGAGCTCTTTAAAAAATTTCCCCCAGCGTATTGTTTAAATTTTAAGCAAGGGGTTAGTCGATTAACTTACCAAGGAGAAATTTCGAAGGTTGTGGCGTCACACTTAGGAAAAAGCTTAGGCCTTGATATTGAAAAAGAAAGACAAAGCGAAAATAAAATGAGGCTCAGCCACTATCTGATCGACCAATATCAGGCAGGGACCATTTCATTATACTTGCCAATTAACAATGACGAATTAGCTCTTAATGATATTTGGAAATATTGCAGAGAATCACTATACTCACTTTTTCGAAATGACTACATCAGGAAAATTTGTCACTCGTAATTATTTGATAGACAACAAGTCGATATTTTCATACAAACCCACAAACACAATTTGATGGGAGAATTTTATGAAAAAATGTTTAATTGCTTTATCTTTTTTATTTTTGACTTTGAGTGCGTCTGCCAATCCCTCCTCTCTTTGGTGTGCAGTAACATTAAACAACTTAACCCCACTGGCTGCTGGTCAATTAGGCATTACTCCGTCCCAGATTGCACTCGTCGATGTTCTCACCGACTCGACCATTCAAATTGATATCACTGAAAATTTTGAAAATAATTCTAGAATAATTAAAGCAACAACGGAGTCAAAAACGAGTTTAGTCACTGAAGGCATCCAAGTGGGAAACTACCAAACAAATACGTCGGAACTCATTTCCGTTGCAAAAGATGAGGAGACTTATACTTTAACTATCTCTCATTCAAAATTTTATTGCGATTCTTTATAACTATTTAATGGATTTAATTTCTCTCTAAATTTAATAAAAATTCTTTTCTATCTAATCCCCCACCATAACCAACTAATTTGCCATCAATACCAATCACTCGGTGACAAGGAATGATAATCGCAATTCTATTTTCACCATTGGCACGTGCGACCGCACGAATGGCCTTTTCATTTCCCATGGCGATGGCTTGCGCTTTGTAGGACCTAGTCTCACCGTAAGGAATGTCTTTTAACACATTCCAAACTTTATTTTGAAATTCTGTTCCAGGTGTCACTAGTGGAACACCGAAGTGCTTGCGTTTCTTTGCAAAGTACTCAGTTAATTCTTCTTCTAATTGCTTTATGTGCGGGCCAATAGAGGTGACGATGGGCGCTTCCCATTTTTTTTGCAAAAATTTAAGTGACGTTTCAAGCATTCGACGGTCCGTAAATTCCAATAAACAAATTCCTTCTTTCACTGATCCGGCCATCATGGGCCCTAAGGGCGTTAAAATTTTGTATACATGGATGACGTTTTGATTTGTGGTCTTCATTTTGCTTGGGTTGGTGCCAGTTAACTTCTTAAAGGCTTCTGTAAAGCCGCTTAGAGAATCATGGCCGTGTTTAAATGCTGCATCCACTACTTTACCACCATTTGTTAAATACCCAAAAGATTGTCCCAATCGTAGCGATCGCAAATAAGATTGGAAAGTCATGTGATGGTTTTTTTTAAACCATCTTCGTACGCGATTGGGATCAAGGCCAAAATTTCTAATTTTAAAATCATTAAAGCGAACGGATAAATCTTTATTCACTTCTTCAATTAATTTATTCATCCACTCTGGCTGACTTCCCAAGGGTAGCATGGGTCGGCATACTTTGCAGGGCCGATAGCCACGCTGAAGCGCTTCTTTAGTTGTCGCAAAAAATTCTACATTTTCTCGTTTGGGTTTGCGTGCAGTGCAGGTCGGCCTACAAAAAATTCCCGTGGTTTTCACACCAACAATAAAAATTCCTTCGTAAGAAGAATCTTTTTTCATGAGAGATAGGTACATGTCATTAAAGGAAATTGATTTTTTTGTCATATAGATCGTAACGAAAATAATTTCAGTTATCTAGCATTTTATGTTGGCCTTTTGTGATTTTTATTTAACAATAGTTAAATGGAAAATAAAAAACAAACCCCTCACGAACAAAAACTAAAAATAGTAAAATCTTACTT
>JARXAH010000001.1 GCA_029865945.1 Bacteriovoracaceae bacterium
AAATTCTGTAATTAACCACGAATCCAAATTCATTCTTCATTTTTAAAATAAAAATCAACGAAGGCCAACTAACAAGGCCTCACATTTTGTGACAAAAAAATGTCAATGGGAAGAATTTTGAGATGTGGGTAAAAGAAAGACGCAGTGTCCTTTTTGATAAAATTTACAGGCCATGTAAAAATTTTACTGATCATTTAAAATTCATTTTTTGAACTGATTATGCATCAATGAAAATCATGGGAGCCCGATTCATGATACTTTCTATCGTGGTTAAACTGTAAACTATATCGAAGAAATTTTGGCTTTCCATTAATTAGAATTTTAGATTGACCGTTCACGTCGGCGATAGGTGCTGGCCTTTCGCCACTTACTATACATTTTTCAATCTTTTGAATCGGAGCGATGTTTGAAAATCAAAAAAATTCCGCTTTCGCTTATCACTTCAATGCATAAATTTTTATTGTTGTGATTAATTCAGAATAATTATTGGTAATCATAATCGCACCGAATAGAATATTTAAGTGTTTCTTCTTCAAAAAATTGGTAGAAGTAGACTAATGTAGAATTATTAAGAACTGTTAAATGAAATAATTCTTGAGCAGCTTTTGTCTCAAAAGAATGCAATTTTGAGTTTTCATCAGTAAGTTTTCTAATTAAGGTAAAACTTTTCTCATCTAATCTAGATCCGTTCAATTTCCAGATATCATTAACCTGTGTTTTAAAGAAAGAATAATCACTTCCCCTAAATACTGCACCAGAGGGTTGAGTATAATCAATCAGAGTGTTAAAACTATTTCCTCTTTCGTCATTTCCAATGACCGATATACTTTTTGGTAATTGAGAATCGACTCTTATACTTAGTGGACATTCTTTAATTTCCATTTCTGTATTATTATTCGGTTCCACCACTTCAGATCTAAAATTATAAGTTCCATTTTTAAACTTAATCACTTTGATTTGAGCAAAGGCGACACCGATATATTGCAAAAATAAAAATGCCAATAAATTGTTTCTAAGAATTCTACCCATTTTATCCCCCAACTGTTGAGCTACGATAATTTCTAAGCTTATACTGATCGGACTTAGCTTTTCAGGGTCGTCAAACTGCGGGTCTCTCCGCCTGCGACGTGCAGTAGCACGTCTCGGCGTCTCGCCCTTGTTTTCCTACCTGAAAAACTAATTGCGATCAGTATAATTAATTTTATGATCTAAGATAATTTCTCGTATGATTATCAAGTTTTCCACTGGTCTATAAATTTTTCATTTTAAAGAATGCCATAATGAATTATTTTCTAACGAAAGTGACCAAAAATAATGATTCCTTACTAGGCATGGATGGATTACCTATCTGTCTACCAAATGTTTAAGAAGCGAATACCAAAATTTTTTTGCTTCAATTTTTTTTAAATTCTCCCATACAGCACCAATTGAGTACTAGGAATTCTGTGTTTTTTATTCTAAGCTTATCTTTAAGTAGGTATACCTACTTGTTCTTAATGTTTTGACAAAACTAGGACGAAATTCCGTGATCATCTCCCAAGTCGATTTTTTAAAATTCATCTTTAAAAATGACCAAGAAAACAAACTTGTGACCGTATCCGAAATTGCGTCTGCCTTTCAAATTAAAACTCCTTCCGTTTCTCAGGCCTTGAGATCCATGACTTCTAAAAACTGGTTATTGTGGGAGCCGCGCAGTGCCATTCGGATAACAAAGCTCGGAAAGTCAGAAGCTCTCAAATTAATTCGCAAGCACCGTATCCTGGAATGCTTTCTCTTTCAGGTGATGCAATTAGACTTATGGCAAGTTCACGAGGAAGCAGAGCGACTTGAGCATGTTGTGTCTGATTCCCTCATCTCAAAAATGAATGATCTGTGTGGGAATCCCAAATATGACCCTCACGGCCATGGAATTCCTACACTTAGTGGGAAATTTCCTAAGGTGCCCCATTTTCAAAAATTAAGTGAAATCGATTTGTTTCAAAAGCGAAAAGTTTGTCTTATTGATGATCGAAACTCAGGTCCCATGCATGAATTAGTAAAAAATAAAATTGTAGTAGGAACTAAAATTCAAAAAATGGGAAAAAATAAATTTCTCATTAATGGAAAAAGTATCACGCTTACATCAACTTTAATTGAACTTATCGGAGTTGACTCTGTATGACATTGAATACACCTAACGCTAATCATCGCCCCTCACTTTCAGAAGTTCACGCTAGTCTCTCCGTGGTGACAAAAGGATCACCATTTAGAAAATTTCTTTCTTATTTTGGCCCAGGCCTCATGATCGCTGTGGGTTATATGGATCCGGGAAATTGGGCCACAGACCTTGCGGGTGGGGCACAGTTTGGATACCTTTTACTCAGTGTCGTTCTCGTTTCAAATTTGATGGCGATGCTGCTTCAGCATCTCTCTCTTAAACTTGGCCTTGTGACCGGTAGAGATTTGGCGCAAGCTTGCCGCGATTATTATAGCAAACCAGTCAGTTTCGTCCTTTGGATTTTGTGTGAACTTGCCATCATTGCCTGCGATCTTGCGGAAGTGATTGGATCGGCCCTCGCACTTCACCTTCTCTTTAATATCCCATTGGTCTACGGAATTTTTCTCACTGGCCTTGATGTGATGTTAATTTTAATGTTACAAAAAAAGGGATTTCGCTATGTCGAAATGCTCGTGGGATCACTTATTCTTCTGATAGGTGGATGTTTCATTTATGAACTCATCGTTTCCCATCCTACTTGGAGCGCAGTCGCCGCAGGATTTATTCCCCGCTCAGAAATTATCACGAATCCTTCGGCCCTCTACATAGCCATAGGAATTCTTGGCGCAACCGTTATGCCCCATAATTTGTACTTGCACTCTAGCATCGTACAAACAAGAAAATTAGAAAAAGGAATTAAGCCGCTTGAAGTGGCCGTGAAATATTTTACTCTTGATTCCTGTATCAGTTTATTTTTTGCATTTTTTATTAACGCTGCCATATTAGTTGTTAGCGCAGCCGCCTTTTATCAAACTCCTTACTCCCATGTCGCTGATATCAATGATGCCTACAAACTTTTATCTCCTACGCTCGGTGCACCTTTCGCGAGTACCATTTTCATTATTGCTCTACTTGCTTCAGGATTGAATTCTACCCTCACGGGAACACTGGCAGGACAAGTGGTGATGGAGGGTTTTCTTAATATTACTTGGCGTCCATGGCTTAGAAGATTAGTCACTCGTATGGTTGCTATCGTTCCTGCAATCATAGTTGCCTTGATTTACGGAGAGAAAGGTATCGGAAAACTTTTAATTTTTAGCCAAGTGGTTCTCTCACTCCAATTAAGTTTTGCGGTTTTTCCCCTCATCTCTTTTACGAGTGATCGGGAAAAAATGAAAAGTTTCGTAAATGGAACGAAAATGAAAATCATTGCCTGGGCGGTCGGAATCATTATTGCAGGGCTAAATCTTTACTTGTTTACTTCGATGTTATTTTATGGTGTTTAAAATAAGTGATCTGAAGTTTATTTATTAATTCAGCATTAAATCTTTTATATTCAAAAAGCCGCTCAGTGGAAGCTAGAAGATCGGGAGAATTTTTTATACCCCTTTTATATTCCGCCAATGTTAATTCATAATATTGTTCTGCCCTTTGCAATCTTCGCTCATTAATTTTACGCAAATCTTCGTATTCTTGGTATTGAATCTCCAAAGCTTTAATCTCTGCTCTTAAATTGAGGGCAACTTGGGTGAGGTTACTTTCAAGTGAGGTGATTTCTAAAGATTTTGCAGAAGATGAGCTAACGGTACTTAGGCCAGAAAAAAGCGGAATAGTTAGGGTAAGCGCCACATTTTTTTCATACCCCAAATCCTCAGAAAAATTTTGATAAGTCATTTTTCCATAAGTGGCTTCGAGATCAAGCCGCGGTATAAATTCAGAGCGAATAGTCTTTCGTTCTAACTCTGTTTTTTCTTTTTGATAGAGAAGCCGCTTGTAAAGGAGGGTCGTCGTCATTTCAGAATCTTGAAAGTTTTTTTCTATTTTGTAATGATTAATTTCGCCCACCGGAATAACAATATCTGAATCACCCTGGCCAAAGAGGGAATTGAGCTTTTGCTGAATCTGATCTTTTTCTGATTTGAGAGTCCTCAGTTCCGCCGCAATAAAATCTTCACGTACTTCAAATTCTAAAATGTCGACTCGGCCAGTCAGACCAACTGATACCTTCTTGGCGGCCATTTGTTTATGTCTCGAATTATATTCAAGTTCTTTTTGGAAGAAGGTTTCAATATTGATAATTTTAACTAAATCCGCAAACACTACCTTAGCATCTAGGAAAATTTCTTGAAACCGAATTTGATTACTTACATTAGTAATTTCAAAATTCTTTTGAGATTGATCAATTAAAGTCGAGTCTCTTCCCCCACGATATAAATTCCATGATCCTTGAATATAACCGGCCCTGCCCGAATTATCTTGAAGTAACGTGTCTACTTTCCCAACTGAGCCAACTAAATTGAAGGTGGGGTAGTATAAAGATTTTGATACGTCGATGTTCTTCTCTGCTGATTGAATTTTTAATTCATTCGCTTTTACTTCTTTATTGCTAGATAATTTCTCTGCAATTTCATTAAAGGAAATTTTAATTTCACTTCCCTTTGTGTTGAAATTGAAAAATAAGAAAAATATAAATAAGGCAGAAAATAATTTCATTTAATCTACCGTGGTTTTGAATTTATCAGTTTTGCCATCAACAGAAACTTCGATCTCAAGCACCAGGTGAGTAGCACCTTTAAGATCAATGGCCGCCTCAAAATATTCACCCATTCGTTTAAATCCTATTTTCTCTGATTTTTGAGATTTCTTGCTGGGCCTCGTAGTTGCTTGAACCATAATTTTATCAAAATCAAGGGCCTCTCCTTTGTGTGCTAGGGGATAAATTTTTAAAATTCCCGTGCTCTTCACAACTTCAATATTTATATTTTTTCCGTAGGGCACAAGTACTTCGCCACCCTTGGTAGATTTAATTTTTCCAGGGGCCTCATCGTGTCCTTCATGGGCAGAAGCTAAATTGAGTGTCAGGGCCAAAATGAGCAATAGTTTTTTCATGATTTTTTTTCTCCCAATGTTTCAGGTATTTCAAGTACGGATTTTTGATTCATCCGTTCGATAGACTTAGCACAAGAGTTTTTTCCAAAATGAAAAAAAATAGTAGGCGTCACAATAATATCAAGGAGAGTGGAACTAATTAATCCTCCCACAATCACAACGGCTACCGGGTGAAGAATTTCTCTTCCAGGTAGTCCTCCAGCAAGGGCAAGTGGAAGTAAACCTAAAATGGCCGTGAGCGCGGTCATGAGAACGGGAACAAGACGTTCCTGCGATCCGCGTATGATCATCTCTTTGGAAAATGTTTCGCCTTCGTGTTTGATGAGGTGAAGATAATGAGAGAGCATCATAATTCCATTGCGAGAGGCAATACCGCAAAGAGTGACAAAGGCGACAAGACTTGCGACTGAAATCGTTCCATTAGTGAAATATATTCCCAAGACACCTCCGATAAAAGACATAGGGATATTGAACATGACTTGCCACGCCATGAAAGGCGTTTTGAAATACATGAGAAGGACAAAAAAAATTCCCATCATAGAGATAACACTTAAGAGCCACATCAATTTCGATGCTTGTTGCTGGCCCTCAAATTGTCCACCAAAAGTAATGTAATGTCCTTGTGGCATCGCGACCGATTTTTGAATTCGACTTTTAACTTCATTAACTAAACTTTCTATATCTCTACCGTTACTATTGGCCTGGATCACCATTCTTCTTTGCGCATTTTCACGGTTAATAATATTGGGCCCATTGGCCTCGTAAATATCGGCCACTTCTTCTAAATAAATCCGCGACCCATCGGGCATCACTTTGATGGGGGTTTTTTTGATGAGCTCTAAATCACTTCTGGATTTTTCATCAAAGCGCATGAGTACGTCTGTTGTTTTTTGATTTTCTAAAATTTGACCCACCACTTCTCCTTGCAAAGTTTTTTGCAGCAGTTTGGCCAAATCACCCAAAATAATTCCATACTTGGTGGCCTCCTCGCGAAGCAGGGCAATTTTAACTTGAGGAATTAAAACTTGTTGTTCAATTTGCAAATCCACTAAACCTTTGGTGTCTTTTAAAACATCAAATATTTCAGCCGCTTTTTGTCTAAGCATCGCTAGATCCGGGCCAAAAACTTTGATAGCAATTTGCGCCCTCACTCCCGAGAGCAGGTGGTCCAGCCTATGGGAAATAGGTTGACCGATGTTGACAAAAATTCCCTCTAAATTATTTAAGTGATCTCTCATTTCATTTAAAATAATTTCCTTAGATCGATTTGATTTTCCTTGAATATCATGAAAATCCACATCCATTTCTGAATAGTGAATACCTTCTGCATGTTCATCTAATTCTGCTCTTCCTGTCCGCCTGGAAACTGATTTCACTTCTGGAGTTTTTAAAATAATTTTTTCTGCTTCTGTCCCCAGCCGGTTGGATTCTTCTAGGGAAATTCCTGGTTCGGCCATTAAAGTTATGGTGGCCGTTCCTTCATTAAATTTGGGTAAAAAATCTTTCCCCATTTGTGATGCAAGAAATAGGGAAGTGCCAAAAAGAATGATAGTCGCAAAGATAATTTTCTTTGGGTGCGGGAGCAATTTTTCTAAAATGACTTGGTCTATTTTTTTTAGCCAACGCACTAGCTTTCCCTCTTCCTTGGTTAATAACTTTCCTTTTGTGAGCAAGAGAGAGGCGAGCACCGGAGTTACCGTTAGCGAAACTATCATGGAGGCCAAGAGACTGACCACATAAGAAATTCCTAGCGGTGCGAAAAGTCTTCCTTCGATACCACCCATGGAGAATAGGGGAATAAATACCAAACATACAATGATGGTAGCAATAATGATGGAATTTCTTACTTCGCTCGATGCTTCAAAAATGATACGAAGAGGATGGCGTGGATTAAGTGATAGTTTATTTTCCCTTAATCTTCGGTAAACATTTTCAATGTCAACGATGGCATCATCAACTAATTCTCCAATGGCAATCGCCAGTCCACCTAAGGTCATCGTATTGACCGAGAGTCCAAAAAATTTAAACACAATGGCCGTTAGCATAAAGGATAAAGGAATGGCAGTCATAGTAATCATGGTTGTTCTAAAATTAACCAAAAACAAAAGCAGCACGATGAATACAAGAATGACACCATCTCTTAGAGCTTCTTCCACATTACTGATGGATTGTTTAATGAAATCGGCCTGCTTAAAAAGGTGAGGATCAATTTTTACATCGGCCGGGAGATTTTGCTTCAATTGTTCAATGACCTTTTCAATTTCAATTGTTAGATCAATCGTGCTGGCACCGGGTTGTTTTTGAATACTTAAAATCACCGCTGGCGTTCCATTCACGCTGGCGTCACCACGTTTGGTGCGAGGCAATTCTTTCACTTGAGCAATATCTTTAACTAACACCGGGACACCTAAGTGCATGCCCACCACCGAATTTAATATGTCGTCTCTACTCTTAATCGCCCCCACCGCACGAATGAGAAATTCTTTTTTATCAATATCTATAAATCCGCCAGTGGTATTTCTACTAATATCAGATAGGTTATGTTCGACGTCATCAATAGATAGCTGGTATCTCTGGATTTTTTCTGCAGACAATAAAATTTGATATTGCCGAACCCCACCTCCAATACTTATCACTTGTGAAACGCCGGAAATACTCAGCATCCGTGGGCGAATCGTCCAATCAGCAAGAGTCCTTAATTCCATCGGACTTACGCTTTGGTTTGGACTAGATAAACCAATCAATTGAATCTCACCCATGATCGAAGCAATTGGCCCCATAATGGGAACAATATTTTTAGGAATTTTATCTTGAATAATAGTCAGTTTTTCTTGCACTAATTGTCGGTTGCGATAGATGTCGGTGTTCCATGCAAATTCGACGTAAACTACACTTAGGCCCACCCCAGACTGAGAGCGAATCCGCTCAACGCCAGGAATTCCATTGAGTCCAGTTTCAAGGGGAAGAGTGACGAGCGCTTCTACTTCTTCGGGAGCAAAACCAGGCGCTTCAGTCATGATATTAACAACAGGTCGATTTAAATCAGGAAACACATCAACGGGGAGATCAATTAAAACTTTAGTTCCATAAACAACAATGACGGAGGCAAAAGTTAAAACAAGTAAACGATAGGTGAGGGCAAATTTTATGATTTTATCAAACACGAATACCTCAAGTTACAAAATTCAATAAAGACCAATAAGCTCAACTAATTCTTCAATTTTTCTTTGAACAGTTTTTTTATTTTTTGATAGGGCAGCTTCGTACAAACTGCACTCAATATGTCTTTTCAAAATAGATCCTTCAATCTTAGAAATGGCCGACCCTACGGCCTTAAGTTGAATGAGGATATCAACGCAATATCTTTTTTCTAAAATCATTTTCTCAATTCCTTTAAGTTGGCCAATGGCTTTTTTCAATCTTAAAGATTCCTTTTGATGATCCATTCCTTTAGTGTATGGAATTTGTTTGTTTAATTCATTTTGTTTTTCCATATTTTCTATAATCCCTCCCTTTGACAGTATACCTGGGGGGGGTATACTGTCAAAGCGAGGTAACCATTATGTATAAAATTTCATTTTCAGTTCTTGTTCTATCTAGTTTTTTATTTATTGATTTCACTTATTCACATGGGGAAAATTTACCTGGTCCAAATGGCGGGACAATAAGAATGCTCGGTACATTTCATACGGAATTAGTTAGAGTAAAAGATGATACGTTTAATATTTATTTGCTAGATATTAATTTTAAAAACCCTACAGTTAGTAACTCTAATGTTGAAGTATTTCTTGTGGGAGAAAAACTTGATAAAAAAATAATTTGTAAAAGTGTAAAGGCCAAAAAATTATTTGAATGCGATATTTCCAATGTGAAAGAAATAGGTAAAATAAAGGAAATTAAAGTTACTGCCACAAGGGACAGAGTTAAATATTCAAACGAGGCGATCTATCATTTACCTCTAAAATAGTAATTCGATAATAGGACTTTTTATATGACTTTTTTAGAATCAACTTTACTAGGGATCCTTGAAGGCTTTACGGAATTTTTACCGATTTCATCCACAGGCCACCTCATTCTCTTTAGCCACATACTAAAAATTAATGAAAACGATTTTTTATCACTCTTTGAAATTGTTATTCAGTTTGGTGCCATCCTCGCCGTTTTGGGTGTTTACTTTAAAGAAATTTCTACATCAATGCGTATTTGGATTAATTTATTTATTGCCTTTCTTCCTTCGGCCATCATTGGCCTCTTAGTCGGTTCATGGATTAAGGCCACCTTGTTTCAACCGATCGTCGTTTGTCTTTCTCTCTTCATCGGTGGAATTGTCCTTGTTTGGCTTGAGTTACGAAAACAGAAAAATCAATTTTCAAACGGTGATAAAGTTAATATCAAACTTATGCTGGGAATTGGTTTTTTTCAGTGCTTGGCCTTCATTCCAGGAGTATCGAGATCCGCGGCCACTATTCTTGGAGGCCAACTATTAGGACTTAAGCGAGACGAATCCGTAAAATTTTCTTTCTTACTTGGCGTTCCTACGATCACGGCCGCAGGTGCTTATTCTCTACTTAAGCATCCTTATCAACTTAGTAGTATTGAACTGCAACTCCTTGGTGTAGGATTAATTACCTCCTTTGTATCCGCCTATTTTAGTATTAAATTTTTCTTAAAATTATTAGAGAGGAAGGCCTTCCTTATTTGTGGCATTTACCGAATAGTACTAGCAGCGTCCTATTTCTATTTCGTTCTTTAGTTGAAATAATATAGATTGTAGAAATAAAATTCCTAAAAATTGATCTTAGCTACATTTACTTTTTCTTAAGGATAGAAGTTGAAAGATTTAAAAAAATATTTAAAAGAGTTTTCTTATTGGAAAAGTATTCAGGCCCTTCACAACTGGGACATGGAAACTTATATGCCTGAGGGAGCTATTAATGATCGCGCGGAGCGATTATCTTTCATCGATGGAAAAATACATGAACACATGACATGTAAAAAATACCAGAAATTGTTAAAATCTTTTCAACAAGCAAAAAAAACAAAATTAGAAAGTAAATTAGCAAAAGAATTATTATGGGATTTTAAGCTAAAATCTAAGCTTCCCTCATCCCATGTTCAAGAGATGAGTAAAGCAACAACCCATGCCATCCATGTATGGGCCACATCTAAGAAAAACAATGATTGGAAGTCTTTTTACCCGCATCTCAATAAAGTCATTAATTTAAAAAAGAAAGAAGCTGATTTTTATAAACTTGGAAATCGTTATGATGGCCTTCTACTAAGTTATGAAAAAGAACTAACCAGTCAAGAAATAGGAATCATATTTGATGAATTAAAGGTGGGATTGAAAGACCTTGTAAAAAAAATAAGTCCTAGCGAAAGAGATAATTGGGAAGGCGAGTTCCCCATATCTAACCAAGTAAAACTGAATCATGAAATGATGTCTCTCTTTGGACTGCCATCTGCCAATTCTCGTCTGGATTCTTCTGGCCACCCATTTTCGACCATTATTTCACCACTCGATCACCGTATTACCACCAGATACGAAGTAACTAATTTAAATTCGCTTTACGCTACGATGCATGAAGTTGGTCACTCGCTTTATGGATTAAATTTGCCGACTAAATGGGAGGGATCTCCCTTTCAAGAGGCCATTTCACTGAGTGTTGACGAATCACAATCAAGGTTCTGGGAAAATATTATTGGAAGGTCTCGCCCTTTTTGTCGTTTCATTTTGCCAAAAATTAAAAATTATTTTCCAAAGACTAATTTTAGTAAAATGCAATCCGATGAATTATTTTTATTTTTAAATGACGTGAATCCGTCCCTGATTCGAGTTGATTCTTGTGAACTCTATTACAATATTCATATTATTATTCGTTTCGAAATTGAAAAAATGATTTTTAACGAAAATCTAAAAACAAAAGAAATACCTGACGTTTGGAATGAAAAGTATCGTGATTATCTAGGTATGGTGCCGCCAAGTAATTCTTTAGGTGTACTTCAAGATACCCATTGGGCGGCAGGAGCTTTTGGATATTTCCCGACTTACACATTAGGAAATTTATTATCGGCCACACTCATGAAAAAATTATCCCAAGAAATTCCGAATTGGGAAAATTTAGTCGAAGAGGGCAATTTTTCACCCATTCTTTCCTTTTTGAATAAAAATGTGCATCGACACGGAAGAATGATAGATTTGAAAGACCTCGCTCCGAAGTTAGGTGCCAAGGATTATCTTGATTATCTAAAATCTAAATTAATCTCTAACTAACGAACAATGTCGCCATTGAAGAGAATAAGTTTCAATATATACTGATGCGGTTTTGATTTTCCAGTGCGTAGCTGAGGAGGAGAGCGTATTTTCTTTACGTGGACGACGAAGATTCCTCTGGAAATTTAAAACAGGACCGGTATAGATACGTTTACAAAACTAATATCTTAATATGGTTGAAATAATATGTGTGCTTTTTTTTATCAAAAATTAGATGCCGATTTTTTGTCTCTTCACTTTGCAATAAACAATACTGGCCTTAGTGAAATCGACTTAAGAATTCTTCCTCATTCAGAGGCCCTTGTCATTGTCGGAAACGATTCATCAAAGAAATTAAAAAAAATGAATTTCTCCCTAATTCCTAATTGGTCTAAGACGAGAAAAGTAAAATTTGCCACTCACAATGCTAGATTATTTTCAGATCCAGACGCTAATAATAAGATCATCCCGATTTATGAAAAACCTACCTGGTGCACACCCTTTTCTAAGCGTCATTGTCTTGTTCCACTTACTACTTTTATTGAGCCCATTTACGTAAACCAATATGCTGGCAACATGGTTAATTTTTCTAAGACAGATGATACCCCCTTAGTGGCCGCAGGTATTTGGGACGAGTGGGTCAATAAAGAAACAGGTGAAATCATTGAATCTTTTGCAATCCTAACTCACGAGCCCCCAAAGTTCGTCCGAGAAATTGGCCATGATCGGTGTCCGGTTTTTTTAACAAACAAATCGCAGAGTGATTGGCCCAGTTTAATAAATATCGCTCCGTCGCAAATGGTTCAATATTTAATAGAAAATCAAGCTGAAATTGATTTCAAAGTTAGCATTGACCGACCCCTTAAAGAAGGTTGGCAAAAAAGAATTCCATAATAATGATCAATTTTTATTTCCTAATTACGTCGATAGCAAATTAGATAGCTAAATTTACGCGAGTAAAAGAATCTACTCGCTTAACTTAATTTATTTTAATTCCTTATTCTTCACTTTTAAGAAATTCAATGACTTTGTTTCTTAGAACTTTATAGTTAATTAGTGCAGAATTTTCGTTGAGAAGATCAAGCTGGGTTTTTTTAATTTCTGGGATTTTCTCTTCACTCGCAACACTAAGATAAGGAGTTTGATAAAAGTTAGGATTAAACTCAGACAATTCCAATTCTTCTTTTTTTGCTACTACCTTGGCCGTTTCCGTTAGCCAAAATTCATTTTCCCTTTTTCGCTGCAACTCAAGGTCATTAGGTATATTTTCTAAAAAAAAGCCATAAATTTTTCCTGTATATAATTTTTCCGCTTCTGCTTCTGATGCCTCTTCTTCCTCTCCCTCCTCTGGAGTTTTGAGTTTATAGAGAACGGCCCCATTTTCAAAAACATTTTGTACGACCGCTTTGCGGTATCTACTATCAACTATTTCTTTTCCCTTAGAATAATCCTCAATTCGATCGACGGCGGAGTATAAGAAGCTGCTAACGGTAGTTCCACCACCGACAAGTAATAGTTGAACTTTTTTATTTTCAAAAAAACGATAAGGGCCTCCAACTTCAAAGTATTTTGTGGAATAGAAATTATCTTTTTGATAGGTCGGATGAGTGGCGACTTCTTTGCTTAAGGAACTGCTCACAAATGGATCAGTTCCAACTCGGTAGTTGACTCTTCCATCTTGGAAAACACGCAAGACTGTTCCTACACGATTATAATCATCAACGACAACGATGCTTGCCGTTAATCCATTAATTTCCGTTACCTGAGGTGAAACTGTTTTAGAAACAAATGTATCAGTTCCTACACGATAGCTTATTCGCCCATCTTGAAATGCTCTTAATACTGTTCCTATGCGGTTAAACGAATCGATAACTGCCTTTTCTTTGGCAATGATTCCCAGAGTTCCTACTTCACTAATAACATCTTTAGCAACAAACTTATCTGAACCGACTTGATAGTGAATTCGTCCATCTTGAAATGCATTTAAAACAGTTCCTATGCGGTTAAATGAATCGATAACTACCTTTCCTTTGGCAATGATTCCCAGCGTTCCTACTTCACTAATAACATCTTTAGCTACAAACTTGTCAGAACCTATTTGATAGTAAACTCTGCCATCTCTGAAAACCCTTAACGTAGTTCCAATACGATTAAAAGAATCAACAATTACCGTTCCACTCTTCAGTCCGTTTAATTCATTAATCTCACCCACAACAGACCTATTAACGAATTTATCAGTACCAACTTGATACCTAACCCTTTGATCACGAAAGACTTCGATAACTAATCCCACGCGATTGTATTGGTCTACGACTCCGATATTTTTCTTTATAAAATTCGCCTCCTCTACCTCAGGTTCAATCTTGTGAGAAATAAAAAAATCACTTCCAACCTGATATTGGGCCCTACCATCTTGGAAAACTCGATAAACTGTTCCCACGCGGTTGTACTCATCAACGATTTTTTTTGTCGAAGAAATTCCGTTAAAATCATTTATTTGAGGGGTAAGATTATTGATTGGAGTTGTATAATGATCAGTGCCTACTTGATAATTGGCAGATGAGTCTGAAGGAAAACTTTTCACCGTTCCGATTCGATTATTTTTGTCGATAACTACATCACCCACACACAAACTTCCTATGCAAGGCCCAGCAAAGGCAAAAATTTTTGAATTTATAAAAAGAAAGAAAAATAAACAGGTTGCTATAAATTTAATTTGGTATTTCACGCGTTCATCCCTTGAAAAAGTAATTGAATGGGCAGGTAAATATTTACGCTTAGCTATTTTTTTGTCAATCAATATAGTTCGCATCCCTCTTAACTTAGAAAAAATTTGAACTTGCGATTGACATCAATCTTAGTTTTTCTATAGAGTGAATCAACGTTAAAACAAGGAGTTTCGAATGAAAAAATTTACGATGCTTATGCTTGCCTTCACTTTAGTGACGAGCGCAATGTCACAAACAAATGTTCCCAACCGATCGATTAAAGAATCTACAAAAATTAAAAATCTCCAAAAAGGCGATAAAATTTTAGTGACAGAAAATTTAAGAGTAAATTCAACTAGCAGTTTTGATAATATTTTAAGTAGGGAGACACTTACTGGTTTTGGACGTTGGTGTTACCTCGGAACGGAATCTGAAAATCAGAATTTGAATGATATCGATGCTGGCACGATTCTAACGATTAAGGATGTTCGTACCAAAAATGTAGATACTCGAGGATTTTTTAAATCAAAATGGATCATCCTATCTACAAATGAAAAAATTACGATGATATGTCTCGGGCAAGTGAAAAATCTAAAGGTTAGAAGACTAGAAAAAATATTCAAGGGAAATATCAAATTTATCGATTAGTAATACCAAGCCAGTCAACAATCTTCATCTGGTTGGTCGAGGTTGAAATAGTGAGAGGGCCATGGACGAGGCCCTCATTACAATATTTTTATTTTAACTTGGGGCAATAAACAATTTTTCCGGGGTGATAGTAAGGATCGATTTTAAGAATGTCGACTTTTTCATATTCTCGACATGAAAAAAACCCATTATCCTTACACTTAAGCCCGTCACCATGATCATTCTCTGGAAAAATTAAAGTTAGATTTCCTAGTTCATCTTTTGCGGGATAAATAATTGCAAAAAAATATTGGTCTATTTTTACATATATCGAATGAATTCCGTTGTGTTCGTAAAACCTTTCCGTGGCATATGAGTTGCCTGATTTAGTATAACCAAGAAGAAGATCAGTTCTATCATAAGTGAACGAACCATTTTCAATATTAGAAAGCCAAAGCTTACCTTTTAAATAACGACTAGAAAGTTTCTGATTCCTTTGAAAAAATTTTATTTCTCCCTCTTTATTTAAATATAATTTCGTGTTTTCCCTTGGATTAAGTTGGAATAATTTTGGCTCATAAAGATAGCAAATGCCGGATAGTGAGTTTAAATCTTTGGCCTCTACCGGATGGCCATGATTAAAATTTAAAATTAATTCTTCGTATTTTTCCCGGTAGGATTTTGTAGAATTAGCATTGAATTCTGAGAGGGGAGTCCATTTTTTTAGCTCAGTGAGATTTATATTCGCTTCCGCAAGCCTTCCTACAATTTTACGGGTTCGATCTGAGAGTTCATCCCTATATTCATCTCGCAAAACTTTGTAAATTGCTTCGTGGACGTTCGTCGAAGACCTTTCAAGCAAGGTGGCGAATTTTTCCCAAACTTTTTTTGAATACGTAAGAGTTTTTCCCTCGTATAAAGCTACTGGAAGATAATCCGTTTCACCCTCTACACACGAAAATGGTTCACTGGTATGGCCTGAATCTCCTCTAGGTTTTAATTTCACATCATCGATAAAGCGAATATTTTTAACGACACCTAAGGAAGTCGCGACTTGATCATAGAATTTAGGACTAACCATTTTTAGTCTTTCAATCAATTGATAACTTAAATCCCATTCATCATTTTCATCGGATTCGCCCAGCGAAATAGTTGATAGGAATTGTATTCCCTCCTTTTTCGCTTCCCAAATGTCTTGAAATTCCGCCGAGTAAATAGTGTCTCCGGTTCTGCACACAAATGATCCACCCCCACCACCTTCTCTGCCTTTCGCCTTAACGTGAGTGAGTGGAAAAATCCAGAACATAATTAGAATGATACGTGACATGGTGTCTCCTCTTTTTATTAAGTTTTAATTTACAGTTTTTTATTACACTTCTTTTTTGGCCGATCATTTTTGGTTATTGGGTTAAGCGCAAAACTAACATGGTAAACTTCATTGGGAGATTGGGTCCCAGGACGTTCTAAAAATTCTAAGAGAGATCGTCTAAAATTTTTGATTCTTTGTTTTACTTCAACAAGGTCGTCTGAATGTATAGCAATCGTTAGAGAAGTGTTATCCCTTTTTGATAGATCATCTGTGTCGATGGATTGGATGGCCATTTCTAAAATTTGTTTTTGGAGATTCCTCGACGCTGCTGACGTTAATCCTTCAGAGATATTGGTCGTAAGGCCTCCAGAAATGTCATGCCACTGCCCTTCATCATCGATCTCCAGCAAATCAATACGAACTAATCTTTCGATGGCTATATTGACTTCCGTTTTGGTAATTCCTATTTTTTTTGCGATCCATGCTGCATCTGACTTGAAAGGCCGTACTCTGATTAACTCTAAAATCGCATAGTGGTACCAGTCGGAAATTAAAGCGAACGTATCTAGAGAGAGTTGATCGTAACGTAATGTCTTGCTCCCTTTATCATCAATTTGCAGGGACTTGATTACGTCCAGGCCCATTCCTAGTTTCAGTCCCATTTTCTCTGCTGATTTTTTTGTGATGCTCCTTTTGCCTCTTAGCATGGCGGAGAGGGCAGAAGGGGAGACCTGTAGAAGTTTTGCAAATGCCCTTAGAGAATAGCTCGAATTGGACTTATTCCTCATGAGTAATTCTTCTTGCAAACGAAATTGAAAAGAATTTTTGTTAGTTGTTGTCGCCATAAAAGTGATTACTATCTACAACGGTTTTTAGTATTTTTCATCTTTTTTTAGCACAAAGTGTGCCAAATTAAATTGACACACTTAATGCATCAGTGAATCCACTAATATCTAAATGGGCATGTTAAAATCTTAGAAAATGAATTGCGTTGCGCTAGAGGCCAAGTCACTAGCTAGGGATAGGATTTTGAAGTTTTGAAATCAAATAATTTAGGCCAAGAATTAAAATCTTCTACGTTTTTAATTCCTAACTTTAAACTAATATATTGAATCCACTCATCATCAAAATAATTATATGATTGATAATAGTCTGGCATACATTTTAACTTATTTCTTTCACCATCCCACCCAGTATAACCGTTGAAGTGGGGAGGGTGGTCACTTCCTAGCGCAACTATTAAAATTTCTAATTCAGTAGTTGAACATTCATTTTTATCTTCAATGATTAAGTGAATTAATTCATGAATAATGATTTGTGCTAAAACTTCATTACTTAAACTTTCTGCTCGGTTGCAAATCCTTATCCTGTTGAAGATATTAACTAACGGAATTTCTGCTACGGTACTTGACCTAAGAAAGCATGGGGCCCAACCAGTTCTTTTTTCCGCAGAGTCAATCTTATCCAAAATTTCTTCACCACTCTCTTTCAATTTCATTCTTAGGCGAGTAGGCATACTGGTATCTTGATAGCTGAGCGCATTTTCAATGTAGTTTTTTGCTAATTGATAAGAGTTTTTTAATTTCTCTTTTTTATCAATTTTAGAAATTTTAGAAGAAGTGGGGGATTGAGCATGTAAATCAACGGTCTTTGAAAATAAGAAAATAACCAGAATATTAAAAATGAGGCGCATGGTTTTTTAAGTCCTACGTCACTTAGACGTGTTTCAATTTTGAAGCTGAGACCGTCATGATCTCAGCTTTATAGATTATTAATCACAAATAGATAATGCTCGCACGATGCCACTAGAATTTTTATATTGCCCAATTACTTTAATAGAATCGGATTCGCACTGAAATTTTGCATTTTCAACAGCTCTACTGAAATCCTGACCAATACCAACAACCGTTTTTAAAATAAAATCACTTTCACTTACTTGATCTTTACAAATAACATCGAGTGAATAGTAGTTGCCATGATTTTTAATACTCATTAATTCTATACTTTTGTGGCCATGACATTGTGAGGCCGCATTTGTTAATGCTGTTTCTAATCTATAACCATTGCCTGTGGTCCCAAGCACTTGTGCATGACTAGAAAAAGTTAATAGCGCTACAAATCCGAACATAAATTTTTTCATAAAAAAACCCTTTTGTTTTTTCTTAGATTAATTGATAACGAACCCAATCAAAACTTATCTTAAGATAGCTAAGTAGGCTTTTTTTTATTTTATGTAAAGTCATAAGTTATGATTTTTGATAGGGAATCATCGATCCACCCTAAAACTTTTATAGTAAGAAAATGAAAATGAGAAAAAAGTGTAAAATCTAGGTATAATTAAACTCATCAATTAGCAGAGAAAAACAAATGACTTCTTATCGCCCCGATATTGATGGCCTTCGAGGAATCGCCATCGGTCTAGTTTTAATCTTTCATTTTTTTCCAAAATTCTTACCTCATGGCTTTGTAGGAGTAGATGTTTTTTTTGTCATTTCAGGTTATTTAATTTCTTTAAAAATTTTGAATTCTCTTTCCACTAAAACTTTTAGTTTTAAGCAATTTTATTTTAGTCGAATTTTGAGGCTTTACCCTGCGTTGATGCTAACTACGTTGGCAGCCCTGATTATGTCCTGGTTGATTCTTATACCCACCGAGTTTCAAGAACTTTGCAAACACGTATTCTATTGCGCTTTTTGGGGCACTAATTTTTCTTTGTATCAAGAAACCGGTTACTTTGATCACTCCTCAGAGTTTCGTCCACTTCTCCATTTATGGTCTCTTGCTATCGAGGAGCAATTTTATTTATGTTGGCCGCTTATTTTAATATTTTTAAGAAAATCTAAGTATTTTTTCCAGCTCTTAATTTGCGGAACTATCCTCTCTTTTCTTGCTTATTGTTTTTTGAATAATTGGGATGTAGACCATGCATTTTTTATGCCTTGGGCCAGAGTATGGGAATTTTTGCTAGGCGGAATTTTAGTTGTCTGGAAAAGGACACTTCCTTCAAATGAAAAAAATCATCTTATCTTAGCAGGCTCTTTAGGATTCTTGATTTTGAGTCAAATTTTATTGATCGATTTTGGGCCTTCCATCAATTTATTGTCTTGTCTGGGCGCTTTGGGTTTAATCTTAAGTGGAAATAGTAGTTCACTGAGTAAGTATGTTTTAGAAAATTCTTTTATTCGATTTTTAGGAAAAATCAGTTATCCACTTTATCTATGGCACTGGCCTCTTCTCGCACTTTTTAAGCTTACCCATAAAAGTACTTTGTCTTTTGTAACAAATTTTTCGCTACTTGGATTTTCCGTCATTCTAGCAACCCTTACTTTTTACGCCGTTGAGTTGCCGCTTAAAAAGGTATCAAAGAAAATTTTATTTTTTTCTCTTTTAGCTCTATCGTTAACTACCTTAGTCATCGGTTGGATGGGATCTCAAAGCTTACTTTCACCTAGAAATCATTCACCTGCCATTCAAAAAATTTCTAATGCTTTAAACGAAGGAGATTATTTAGACCATTTAGTCAAAAAGAAAGTTGTGCCCCTAAATTTTGAGAGAAAATACTTAGTTGAAGGAAAAGAATTTCGAGTTTACGTGGAGCGATTAATTGAAAGTCATCAGAAAACTATTTTATTTTTTGGGGATAGTAATATGCAGCACTATTTTCCAAGAATGGAGGAACTAGCAAAGGACAAAGTACAAAATAGAAAAAGAATTTTTTTTACTTCTAGAGGAGGATGTGTTCCTTTTAAAGGTATCAGAGGAAAGAAAACACATAGTAAATCCTGCACTCCTTATCTTGAATCCATCGAAAAATTCATTGAATCCCATAACTTTGATACCATTGTGATGAGTTATCAATGGGTGGATTTTCTTAAAGAGAATTCTCATCTTTATTTTGAAAATGAGTTTGGAGAAAAAGATTTTATTGGTATAGGAAATAGTGGTTACAGCGAGGCATTAAATAAATTGGATCATTTGCTGTCCTTTTTATCAGCAAACACAAAAAAAGTTGTTTTGCTTCTTAGCTCTCCGTACGGAGAAAAACTGGATCCTAGGCAGGCGTTGAATCGTTCTGCTTTTAGCAGGGCCTGGGTAAATAATAATCAAATTAGTCTTGATTCCTTCAATGAATCATATGGAAAGATTCTATCTGATATAAAATTCCTTACGCAATCTCATCATGTTTACGTCCTTGATCCTTTAGATGCCCTATGTGATACAAAAGATTGCTTTGCTTTAACGGATTCAGGTGAACCAAAGTATTTTGATTCTCTTCATTTGAGACCAAGTTATGTGAGAGAAAAGATAAACTATCTTGATTCATTTATTATGAATAATGGGGATCAGAAATGATATCTCCTCATCTAATAGGAGTTAATTTTTTTATCTCTTGGATGCGTGATAAAATTATCCTGCTTTTGCTTACTGATTATTTTTTGCGATAAAACCTAAAATTTATGTTGCCTGAAAATTGCTTACAATAAAAATCTATTTGTTTGTTTAGAAATTCAAAAGTCCAAGGATCGAGATGACTAAAGCTTCCTTTGTTCCAAAATAAATGACTACTAATGTAAATCGCTGTATGAAGTGGGATTGTGTATTCAATTTCACCTTTTTCGTTTTTTGCTCCACCCTCAATTAAAAGTACATCACCAAATTTAATTTCTTCATATTGGGAGATTACGTTGAAATTCTCCTTTAAATAGAAATATATCTCCTCTTCTGAAATATAATTGAGCCTCGCTGTGTTGTTGAACCAGTTAACAGTGGCCCCATGACAGTTGGCATCAGAATCTTTGGGGGCAAATTGATTTGTATATAATTGAGCAATCGGTGGAAGAAGTTTATGGAGCTCAGTGTTGTCCTGGTTATAGAGGGGAATTATTTCTAAATTTGTTCCATTCTTGATAACAGAACTTACTTCATTCTCATCTCGTGTATCAATTTTTACAGAGGCAATTCTGGGAAATCCTTCGAAATAGTTTGATTTTTCATAAATGGTTTTTTTTAAGTGTGTAATCTTTAGATCGTTACTGTATTGAAAGGATTCGAAAGTTAATACCTTATTTTTACAAGATTCACTTAAGTCATTATCAATTTGCCCAAAAGCGCCAGAGCTATAAAAAAATAAAAAAATGAATGGAACTAACATCTTGATCCCTATGAGCTATTTCGTTGTGAGGTAGATAAACTATTTTTCAAATATCAACAAACCAAAATCATTTGATTTGTAACTTTTTCCAGGATTTCAAAATTTTTATAGAGAGGATGGCACGCAAATTAAAAATTCTTCGCCCATTACACATTTATCATAAGGAAAATTTTTCCATAAATAATTTGAAAATGGAAAATGATTGATGTAGTTTCGGGGGGCGGTTTCTAGATTTTAAAGAAAGTAAAAGAAAGGATAAGCATGGGAAGGTCAATTCTACTATGTATTAGGATGTTTATTTTTATGTTTTTGGGCATTGGCGAAGGGTTCGCTGGTAGCTCTGGGCCACTTTACCGATGCGAAGGGGCCGTCAAAAAATAAGTGCTCATTCTTGAGATATATGATCTCATAAGAAATGGATAAAAAAAGCAAGGATGCGCTTAAAATAAAACTCTGTGGAATTCTTCCATTTTTGAATGAAAGACAGCGAAGAATCCTCTTG
>JARXAH010000006.1 GCA_029865945.1 Bacteriovoracaceae bacterium
ACCTACGTGGTTTTGTAACTACCTAAGGCCCTCTGGAAATTTCGTCACGACTAGGACGACGTTTCGAGGCTTGCTCCTGGCAAGCCGCAGAAAAAGGAGTCCGTAGAGTGGCGAAATTTACGAGGGACCTAGGTAGTTACATTGTTTGGAGATTTAAAATGCGACTAGGATGGTTGCTCTTGGGAACAATATTTTTTTGTTTTTCTTTTTCATCAGAAAATTCTCATGCGATAGCTAAATCATTATCTTTAGATACTGAGCATGAAAAGCTAAACTCTTTATTTTTAAATGAAAAAACCAACGCAAAATATCTTCGTGCCCAAACTCTTGGCCTAGGAAATAAATCGGTTCCCGTTTTAGTGAAAGTGATGAAGGAAGGAGCCTATCCTGATGATAATAGATGGGTAGCAACCTTCCTGCTTGCGCAATTAATGGGAATTAAAAGTGCTCCTTTTTTAGTTAAATTTTTAGGTCATCCAAATTGGATGATGAGACTCGCATCGCTTAGATCTCTTCTCTTCTTGAAGCAAAATCAGTATGAAAAAAACTACACAAAGTTACTGAAAGATCCCTCTCTCTTGGTGCGAAAGCAGGCCATCGAAAATATTGAAAAATTAAAAATTAAAAATGCAGGCAGAGCAGTTTTAGGATTAATGAAAGAAAATCAAATTTTATCTCAACGTGATCCAATTATTTTAGAGCAGGCCATAAGAACCCTGGCATCACTCAAGTATCAACCAGCGCAAGACGACTTGGTTTTGGCCATGGAAGATAAAAGCTATCAAGAGTATTATCCCTCACTCAACTATGCTCTGGAATCACTTACGGGACGAAAATCTCCTCCAGGAAGTTGGGAAAAGAAACGTGTTTATTGGCGGCAATCAACTTCAATCCATTCTTCTCTGAAATAATTATCCTGAAATTAATTCCTATTGTTGTGCACGTCCCCTTGTGCTATGGACACCTCGTGCCAATGAGCAAGAAAAAATGAATCTCTTGGGAATTTTTTTTCTATGAAATTAACATCAATTTTATTTCAGGTATGTTTTTTTTACTTAGCGATTCTCATGTTTGATGTATCCGCTAGTGATGTAAGTTCTTCTACTTGTGAGGGATTAAATGAGGGAGAAGAGATACGATTAGATGCTCCTGGGAAAAGTATGGAATTTATTCCCATCCCCAAACAAGGACAATCTGACTATTGTTGGGCGACTGCTGGAACAACGATGTTTGATGCCTACCGGATAAGTAAGCAAGATTGGTCGGAACCAATTAAGATTAGTTCCTTTATGAGCACGGCCTTTAGTTTAGTTGCTACCAAGTCAAAAAATGATGTCGACTTAAAAACTATTCTTAACATTTCTGAAGTCGTAAAATATTTATTTGATCACGGAAGTTGCCGACTTCGAAGTTTTTTAGATAAAAAAAATAACGATAATGATTTGTTATCATTCTCTGAAGTTTTAAAACCGTTGACAGAAATTTATTTTCTCAAGGAATCCTATGTTGTTAAGTATCGTAAGTTAAAAATCTTTTTTCGAGAAAATTTTGCAAGAAAAAAATATGATATTTTGTTTCTCAATAATGCCAATGAGCAAAAAATTATAGATTCTCTTAAGTATCAAAATTCTGCTTTCACTTTGATCGGTACCATAAAAGAAATATTATGTACTGACGAGGAAATGATTACGACCCACTATCCTAATGGTGAGCTCGATCGCATTTCCATGAATTCCATTTTTAATCGCAATGGTCCTAATGTGAGCAATCCAAAAAATCTCTTTCAAAAATCAATTAAAAAAAGAATCAGACAACAACTCAATCATTCCCCTGGATTACCACAAGTTCTTACGATGTGTAGTAAATCCTTATATGAAGATAGTGCCCCAACCGTATTTCTAGAAAGTGGTCATCTCAATGTCAATACTTCGTCTCAAGATTGTAACAATCATTATTTAGTGGTCTTAGGCATGAAAAAGGAAAATCAAAAATGCCAATTGCTGGTAAGAAATAGTGCCGCAAACAGTTGTCAGGATTATATTAAAAAGAACATCATTTGCGTTGAAGGCCAATCCCCAAGACAAGTATGGGTAGATGAAAACTATTTGATGGAGTATACCAGCGAATTATACTCATTTAAGAACTAGTGGCCTAGGTTAAAGTTCCTCATCGTCACCGGCAGCTGCATCGGGTGAAGTTCCCAGCGGTAGAGAAGGAGTGGCGGCCGGCAAGGCGGGTTGTTCAATTAAACTTTCGCTGAATTTTGCAGAATTTTTGGCATCGATTTGTTTTTGTTTACTGCTTAAGATACGGTCGATATTTAAAACTTTCTGGATTCGGTAGAGTAAAATTTTTTCTAAAATATAATCATTATCCGATTCTTTCCATCCTTGAAATAAATCTTGCTCCACCATTTGTTTTTTTATAATAAATACTTTCGTCTGTGGGCGCTTTTCCGTTCCGCCTTTGTTGACCGCTAATGCCAATTTAAATTTGGCGGACTTTATTCGGTCGCTACTTCCAAAGGAATCCTGAAAGTTCATTTCTATCGTGTTGTCGGTCCACTTGGTTTTTAAGATGCCCGCATCTTGATTTTGAGTTTCAATATCATACTCTTTCATGACTGTGACGGCCGCCGTCCACACATGATTGAAGTCATCATTATAGACGGCCTGGGGAACTTCAACTTCTTTATTTATTTTTGCAAATTGTTCATAAGAAGAACAGCTAGTCAACATGGCCAAGCTAAGGAAAAATAGGATAGACATATAATCTCATTCTCTTATGTTAATTTTATCATAACAAGGACTACTTATGAGTGAACCAAAAAATTCACCTTTTGAGTTATTTCAACAAGTATTAGAACTCGAATCCTCTTCCATCATCGCATGTAAAAATAGAATAACTACTAAGTCGGTCGATCAACTTTGTGCTCTCTATGGGCGGTTAATTTCTTTGGGAGGAAATTTGGTTTTTTCTGGAGTTGGAAAATCTGGAATCATCGCAAAGAAAATGGCGGCCACCTTTTCTTCTCTAGGCCTCCCCTCATTTTTTCTTCATCCAGTAGAAGCTTTACATGGTGATTTAGGACGACTGAGTCATAAAGATGCCATCGTTTGGATTTCTAAATCAGGCAGTACAGAAGAAATATTAAAACTGATTCCTTTTTTACAAGTTCCCAAAGAAAATACTGTGGCGCTCGTGGGCGCTGTTCATTCTGAAATAGCTCTCAAATCCGAGGTCGTTTTTGATTGCTCCGTGGAAAAAGAGGCCTGTCTTAACAATCTCGCACCTACGACGAGTACGACAGTCGCACTTGCTATTGGTGATGCCATGGCGGTGCTCTACGAATCTTATGTTGGTCTTTCTAAAGAATCTTTTGCTCGCAATCACCCTGCCGGTTTACTTGGAAAAACACTGCTTCTTAAAGTTTCATCTTTGATGGTTCCCTTGAATCAATGTCCTGTGGCAAAAGTGGAAACGATGATGAGTGAAGTTTTACTTTCGATGACTAGTTTTCCCACGGGTCTTTGTGGAGTGATTGATGATTTGGGTAATTTAATCGGCGTCATCGTTGAAGGCGATATAAGGAGATTTATTTCCAAAGGAATTAACCTGCTATCGCTAAAAGCAAAAGATGTCATGAATGCTCAACCTAAAAAAATTTCCAGCGAGGACTTGGCGTTTGATGCGCTGACGATGATGGAAGAAAAGGGACGTATGGTATCGTCCCTGCCTGTGGTAGATAGAGATCAACTGGTGGGCATCATCCGGATGCACGATTTGTTAAAAGAGGGCTTTCAACAAAAAAATTGATCTCTCGAACATGAAATCGAGATTAATAAACTTAAAACATATAACTTAAACTAAGCGTTAGATAACTTGTTTCATTTTGCGGTTCATAATTTGTGGAACTACTTACAAGGGCCGCCGAATTGTTCGAGTTCGTGGCGAAACTGGAATTTTCTACTTTCCAATATTCATACTCCAATAAAATTTGATACTGAAAAAAGTGACAGTAGGCCCCCATTGTTCTTCCATATCCTTTGTTTTGATCATAATTAAATTGTCCCGCGGTCTTATTATTTCCTTTGAACGCAAAACTTGGATGGAGAATAAAGTAGTATCCAATTTCTGAGGCGGAGCTGGAATCTATCATGTGAATCACATCTAGCCTTAAGGGAATGGATTGATAGCTCTGCTCTCTCGTATAGTCATAGGGATCTGAATCATTTTGATCGAAGAGGGAGTAATAATTTATTCCCAATTGGGGAATGACAAGAGTGTTGGGGAAATCATCCCATTTTAAGTAAGGCCCAACAAAGCCATAGATTTGATAGAGATTAATTTTGTTGCCGTTGAATTCGTAAGGAATTTGTTTCAAAGTTGATTCGTCTTTTCGAAAACCATCATACTTTAAATTTCCTTGTTTGTAGGTAAACCCAGCGGCAAAATGCCAATTATCTTCTAAACTTAATTTTTTAGAAAAATATTCCAGATTTAATCCGATCATTTCCCCTTTAATGCTCATTAAATTGGTCTCTTGGTAATTAAAATAAGAGACTGCCGGGCCAATTTTTAATTGCCGATGAAACGGGCCTTCATCTTGAGATAAAAGACTGCTACTTTTTGTAGTTGAAATAGAATTTCCACTTTGGGCCAAAAGACTTTCTTGTCCCAAAAATCCAAACGCTATCATAAATAAAAAAATTCTTAGTTTGATAAACATGAGAAGGCTTATACGAGCGATGCAAGCGAGATCCTATTTTTATTTTAATAAATGAAAAAAAGAATGAGTTAGGGAAAAAAAGAGTAAGTAAAAATAATAGTGAAGCTGGTTTAAATTACAGTGGAAAGTGATTTTAGACATACCTTACCTACTAAGAAACAAGTTTGATCTTTCGTAGGTAGGGCGACGGCGACTAGATGAGCAAAAATAAACTTAAATAATTCTATTTCAAGGATGACATAAATAATTATCTTGAAGTAACGCGGTTAAATGCTTATCTGCATTAAACTGAGCTTTAAATTGAGGAGGTAAAACTTTCCAGTTTTCACTAAACCTTTCTGCATCATAAGCAATGACCATAAAGGGACTATTCATGATCCCGCCATTGGGAGGAGGAAGGATTTGCCCGTAATTATCAACACCAAAGTAAGCTGAATTAATATTTAAAAAACCAATTTTTAGTTCAGCCCCAATGTTTGGGCCACGACTTCTTGTTTTTGGCGAAAATGAAACTAGAGGATCTGTCCAATAGAGATACTCCCCTAAGGACTCAACTAGTGGGGACCATTTTGGTTTTTCTGTTGAGCCATAATTTTTGTAAACGCTACATTGTTGGTAAGGGATTTCAGGGTTCGATCTCGAATATAATTCCATTTTCTCGTTAACAAAATCCAAATATTTTTTTACAAAATCTTTAGATTCTCTTAGGTAAATTCCCTTTGAGGTTAGTGTTGTAACGAAATTTACCTTTTCACTACTTGAAGTAAAATTAAGTGATCGTACATCATTAAAGCGAATTCCTCCCTTAACAAACGCCTTAGTGTTGCTTAAATCGATGGCCGCAATACTATTGCTAGGGTAGGGGTAAGCTTCTAAATTTTCTCCAAAAAGCATATAGTTGATAGGGGGTTTATTTTCAGTTGAAATGGAAATATTGTGAACAATCGCCGTTCCCCATCCAAGGAAATTATACAGATGATCTATTTTTTCATTATCGGTAAGGTAGGTTTTAACGCATCGGACTTCGCAATTAGGCGCTGATTGGGCGGATGTTAGAACGACTAGATTTCCAACCAAGAAGGCGCAAACAAAATAAATGGCATAAAATTTTTTTTTTAACATAGTTTTCCTTTGTTAAAGATAGTCCCTAACAAAAAGATATACATGCGTAGTAAGTGTTAGTCTATAGAGCTGGCTTACCGTTATTTTTAGGCAAAGATTTGGCCTGTGTCCGCATTAAAAGAGCGAAAAAAGAACACAAGATCATCATGAAGATGAGAAGAGGGATTTTCCCCAAGCGTTGGTATAGGGTGGGCCCTCGTTTGGGCATAGTGAGCGATAAATCCAACACATTTTTTTCATTAACCCCTATTTGCAGAGACTGACCCCCATCAACATCAATAACGGAAGTAATGCCGGTGTTGGTACTCCTTAATAGGGGGATTCTAAATTCCACTACTCGCCACTTGGCCAACATGAGATGCTGCCAAGGTTCTGCTGTATCACCGTACCAACTATCATTGGTGAGGTTGATCATGAAATCTACCTGCTTGGTATTGTTTAAAAAATCACGAATAAATTCTGTAAATAAAATTTCATAGCAAATGGGTGTAATAAAATGAAAATTATTTTTTGTCGCCAATATTTTACCTTGGTGACCTTGAGAAAAAAAGGAAAGCCCTGGGATGAACTTTGCAATCGATTCATTCATCCATTGAGGAAAGGGAAGGCCTTCTCCAAAAGGTATAAGATGCCTCTTATGATAGACGCCCTGGAGTTTTCCTTCTCCCGTGAAATGAAGGGCCGCATTATATTCCGTTTTTATCCCATTGGTACTTAGTTCGAGTCCGCCTCGATCATAGCCACCGATGAGAAACTCAGGATTTCCTGGAACATTTTGATGAAAAAGTTCGATCATCCGCTGCGGGATAAAGCTTGGGAATTGAGTGAGCATTTCAGAATTGAAATCATCTGGAATGGCCGTTTCTGGCCACACAATTAAATCTAATTTCGTTAAAGAATTTTGAATGGGAGCGAGGGTAAGTTTTTGGTATTCCGAATACACAGATTCGACAGAATTATCTGAACCATTTTCCGCGGAAATTTTTAAAAAATTTCCAATATTGGCCTGAACTAATCTCACGTTGAGCCTTGGATCTTGAACGTTATTTTCTTTTTTCGAAACTGGGAAGGCCTTGGGCCAGCTGTTAACGAATGAAACTCCATAATCCAGGCAGAGAATAAAAATAAAAAGGACTTTTAGAGTGAGATTCGAAGAATGGGAATTTTGTATTTTTTTTGCTGTAAAAAGAAAAATGGGCCCATAGAGACAAAAACTATAAAAGCTCTCTCCAAAAAAAGAGGCCGCTGGTAGGGAATAACCCCAGCCCATCCATGCATGTCCTAAGTTAACAGGAAATTGCCTTACATTCATCCATTCTGTCGCTGTCGCAAGACTTGCTAAAATTAAAGGAGAGTTTAATTTTTGAAACGTTGGGTATTTTTTTGATTGAGTTATCTGGATGATGAAGCTAATGAAAAAATTTTGAAATTGAATAAAGGGGGCAAAGAGAAAAAATAAAGGCCACGCTACCCAAAGGCTCATTGGCCCAAAGTCTTTGAGTGTGTCTGGGATCCAGTAAAAAGATACTAATCCGAAAATAAAATTAAATAAAAAAGTAGCGGTCCATTTTTTCTTTAAAGGATATTGTTCATCATTCCATACACTCCAGAGAATAATTTGCGCAGCAATCACTAAAAAAGGGATTCCTAGCTTAGATATCCCATTGGGAAAACTAGCACTAAACAAGAAGCCGGCAAAAATTATTCTAATATAAAAATTCACTACTCCATGTTAGGTCATATACTTATTTCTTGGCGAGTCTTTTTGTCTTAGGTGTAATTTTTGATTTAGGTTGATTTAATCTTTCTTCTAGCGCCACACCTAACTTGATGGCCTTGTAGGCATTTAATTTACCTTTAGATGCTACAAAATTTTCTAAAGTTTTTAATTTATCAGAAGAAAATAAAATCAAGTTTTTAATCACCGCTGATGGCAATTTGGGAAACATGGACATTAATAAACAGGCCGTTCCCGTTACAAATGCAGTCGCCTGACTTGTTCCCGTCATTTTTTCGGTGCTAGCTTGATTGATTGACCCAAGCGATCTTGTACTTGAATTAATATCAGTTCCAGGGGCAGCGATATCGACACTCTTTTTTCCAAAATTTGATGAACTATGAAGTTTGTTATTCTTGTTAATTCCGGCCACCGCGATGATATTATCAGTGACCTGTTTTTTGGTATTCGCTCCTTGAGATTTGGCAAATTCAATTAGGTCGTAACTTGCAGGAAAATATTCATTGGACTTATTTTTTGAGTCATCAATATTTTTATCAAAATTTCCTGCAGCAGCAACTAAGAGCACATCGGCCTTCATCAGTTCATAAATGGCCAGTTGTTCTTCAAAGTTAGATCCCGGCCCACCTCCAGAAAAATTAATAATAAATTTATAGTTTTTAGATAAATTGCTTCTCGCAATTTTTGCCACATAATTCATGGCCGCGATGCTTGCATCTAGATTTTGTTGTCCTGATGATTCTGGGTTAAAATATTTTAGGGATAATACTTTCACATCGGGAAATATGGATTTCACTAAACCACTCACATGAGTTCCATGCCCATGGGTATCCTTCGGCAGATTCGTAATTTTCTTGGGGTTCGAAAAGTCTTTTCCAAAATTGTTTTCAGTCGCTTTTACTACTTCAAAATTCGTTCCCATTTTATCCAATTCTTTTATGGAAATAATATTATCTTTTAAGTGAGGATGGTTTATCTCAATACCTGTATCAATAACGACTACAATGACATCTTGTTTTTTATCAAATATTTTAAGGGCACTTTCTAATTTAATATCAGGACTATCGGCCAACATAACTTCTTTTAATGGTGTCTTGGAATCTTTTTTATTTTTTTTGAGGATATTTTCTTTTTCCATTCCGATTTCCACACTGGGAGTAATCCCCCAGTTGGCATAAGGACTTCTTAGAGTGGATTCAATTTGTTGATCTGAGTAGGGAGTCGCAAAAGAAGGCAAATTCCAAGTGAAAACGAAGGAAGTAAAGGTAACGACAAAACTCCATCTGCGCCAATTTGGTGAATTTTTTTTCATGAGTTTTCCCTTGTCAAATTAATGAACAGAATAGATCAACTATGTTGAAGCTATCTAAAGCAAAGACGCTGCCAAGGGAGTAAAAGGGCGAACTACTTGCAATCATTCAATAAAACAAAGCGTTCACGAAATAAGCAGTGAACAAATACTAATCACATGTATTGGTGCTGCTACTTTAGGAATGTCTAATGTTTGATCAGGCAAAATTCGCCGTACCATAGGAAATGTAGCGAAAATTGTATTAGAATAATAACTGACAGGTAATCTTCCTGATATGTTTATTGGGATAGAATAAGGAATGTTTAGTTGAGATTTATTTTGAAACTATTTTTCTACCACCAGGTGATTATTGTTTTTGTTTTGATTTTAATTGTTGGTTGTGGCAAATCTGATAATGATGATGGTGGGCAAGCTTTTGCTCCCAATATAAATTCCCTCGATCCCACTGTCGAAAATTTTGCCACTCAAGCAAAACTGTTTTGCGATGGTGATTGTCCAGCTTCCATGATGATGATGTTTTCGTCACAAACGGAGGACTTACCCACAGGGGGTGTGAAGGTATGTAATGCGGCAGTCATCGATGATGATATCGTTTTAGTACCGTCTAGCTGTTTTCCAAACCCCACTAAAGTTTCTCTTGCTGATGCGTGCCGAGCAAATGTGGTCTTTAAAGGCGCTAATACTTCTAAATTTTTTCGTTGTGGATCGATTTTATCAGAGCGCAGAGGTGTTAGCTCTGCGGATGATCCAGGTTTGTGGCGAGAAGATTACGTTGTGGTTCGTTTAACTGAAGTTGTTCCTCATCGGCCGGTGGATTTGTCTAGCAGTGGAATTGAATTGAAAGAGGCGATTCAACTATGGAGCTTTAAGTCAATCAGTGGAAGTAGATTTGAAGCAACACCTTACAATTGTTTTGCGTGGGAATCCAATTTTCTCATACCCGGGCCTATCACGGAATTTTCATCCATTATTCCTGTTGATAGTTGTGGTGGAAAACTACCTGAAATTTTACCTGGTGCCTTTGTTTGGTCAAAATCCACTCAAGAATACCTTGGCCATTATGTACAAACTCTTCCCAACAAATGGAAAGAAGATTGGAAAAATTATTTAGCGCCCAAACAAAATTTTCCTGCTATGGGATTTATCGTGAATGCACAGTGCTTGCCTATTGAAACAGGAAGTTCAGCCTCCAATAAGTGCTTTTATAATCGCTTAGATGCTTCAACATTGTTACGAAAACGACACGAACTGATGGGTGAAGCACCCAACCTTGGACAAGTGGTTGAACAAGTTGAGGCGCAAGCTCTCAAGGGCGATCAATATGTGAAATTTTCTGCGTCCCCAGGAGAAAATATTAGTGATCTGGAGAGAAAAATTACTTTAGTCCCTCGTTGTTTTCAAAACTCGAATTCGTGGCTTCCCAGTATGAGGGCCGGTTTCTTTCAGGTCTATAAAAGTAATCATAAAGCATACTCTAACTGGCCACAATGGTTTGTGGATTTTCAAATATTTGATCAACTCATCATTAAAGGGTCACTCAAACTCAAACCGTCCGCCGCTTTTTATTATGAATTTTCTCCTAAAGATTTACAGAAAAAGAAAAAATCTTGGTTTAGAGTTTACGATTCGACAGGAACTAATATTATCAAAGAATATTCTGACGTTCCGCTCTGTTAGTTTTTCTGCTTTAGTTGTCTCCAACTTTTCCCTTCACGTTGCCCCGCATTTTTTTGATAAAACGAAACGGCGCGATTATGTTCTTCAAGGGTTGCACTGAAGACGTGAGTTCCATTATTTTTACTAACAAAAAAGAGAAAGTTGTGTTGTTCCGGATTCAGCACGGCGTTAATGGACTCCATACCAGGATTAGCTATGGGCCCTTTGGGTAGGCCTTTAATTTTGTAAGTATTGTATTCCGTGGTTTCTTGCAAATCTGTCTTTTTTAAATTTCCATTAAATCGCTTCCAAATTCCATAAATCGTGGTCGGGTCTGATTGCAGCATCATTCCTTTTTTTAATCGATTTAAAAATACACCTGCAATTTTTTTTCTCTCCCAAGCGGCGCCCGTTTCTTTCTCAACAATAGAGGCAAGAGTGATCAATTGCTCCTTATTCAAATTAGATTGCTGTTGCCAATCAAATTTTTTGGTCTGTTCAAGAAAAGATTTAATTAAGGTTCGTACAATTAATTTTGCATCAGAGTGTGGCGCAAAACGATAAGAATTGGGAAATAAAAATCCCTCAGCGGATGAAGCATAGATCGAGAATTCTGCGAGCGTTTCAGGATTGAAGCATTCAGTAACGAAATCTTCGGCCTTAGTGATATTTTCATCATCTAAGATTTTAGCAAATTCATATAAATTTTTTCCTTCTGGTAACACCACCATGGGCATTTTCCCAGGGCCGGTAAGTGTCACTAGTACTTCTTCCATTTTCATACCTTTCTCAATAATAAACACTCCCTGATTGATTTTATTGATCTGATTTTTCCACCTTGTGAAGTGATGAAAAACCCTGGGATTAGAGATGAGCTGCTCTTTTGCAAGTCGATAATTGATTTGAGCAAAGGTTTCACCGGGGCGGATCACAAATTCTTTTTGTGGGCCCTCGTAGGCCCATTGGATATGAAAGAAATAAATATGAGCGGCCACTAAGGATAGACCAATGAGGGGGGCAATAAAGAGAAAAAAGATAATTTTTGTTTTCATAGGGTTATTTTAAAGGAGATTGTGGATGAAGTTTAAGAAAATCTTCTAAAATTATTTGTGCACTAAGGATGTCAATTTTATTGATGTCGATTTTAAATTGATAAAGCGGCGAGGACTTCATTCTTTGCTCAGCTTCAAAGGTGGACAAGGTTTCATCTTGTTCAATAACTTGGACATTTTGCCCAGAAGAAGAGCTTTGAGATTCAAGAAAACGAATTAAATCAGTCTTAAATTGGAGAACCTTTTTAGTCATATGATTAGATTTACCATCGGCATAGTAGGGAATCCCGAGCACTAAAAAATGAATTTCTTCCTCTCGAATAATTTTTACCAAACTAGGTAAAAAATCCTTAGTTGAGGTGGAAAGTCGCAATAAACCTAGAGGATAAGGGTCTTCTTGGTGTCTATAGATAGCAATTCCAGTAAATTTTGTTCCATAATCAATAGCTAGATAGTTTTTTTTCTGCATAAATCTTTTTCAATTTATTATCAAGACTTGACAACAATAAACAAGAGTATAAGATAAACGAGAATCCAAATAAAAAATAAGTCACAAAATTTTCCACAAAATTCCTGCTTATCTCTGTATGTTGTCACAATTAAATCAGAGAGTGAAATGAGAATAACGAAATAATAAAGGTGTTACTAATAACACATACAACGAAGGACTATTAAAAAACCTAGAATTCTTTTTGCCAATGATAAGTCAGCGCAAAAAGTATGATCAAAGCTAATCTCATAAAAAAATCAAAACATAAACTCATGAACAGAAATGATAAAAGTCAAAAATACGGGGAGTAAGGAATGAATTTAAGTGATCTAAGAGAAATGAACATTGAAGAGCTCAACGATTTGGCGGTAAAAGAGAATATCGAAAATGCCTCAGGCCTAAAGAAGCATGAGCTCATTTTTGCGATGCTAACTAAGCATTCTAAAAATGATGAGGCGATCTATGGTGAAGGCGTTTTAGAAATCTTACCGGATGGTTTTGGTTTTTTAAGATCTCCCTCATATAACTATTTGCCAGGTGCGGATGATATTTACGTAAGCCCGAGCCAAATTAGACGTTTCGGTCTGCGAACTGGTGATACTTGTGCTGGGCAAATTAGACCGCCAAAAGACGGTGAGAGATATTTTGCACTCCTCAAAGTTAATCACATCAATTTCAATGATCCTGAAAAACATAAAAAAGCAGTTTTATTCGATAACTTAACTCCGCTTTACCCTGAAAAGAAAATTGATCTTGAGTATAAGCCAACTAATTATTCGACCCGAATTATCGATCTTTTTGTGCCACAAGGTTTTGGACAGCGATGCTTAGTGGTCGCACCTCCTAAGGCCGGTAAAACAGTTTTATTGCAAGATATTGCGAACGCGATTGCTCACAATCATAAAGATGCAAAATTGATTGTCTTGTTGATTGATGAGCGTCCGGAAGAAGTGACTGATATGAGACGAAACGTAAATGCAGAAGTCGTTTCTTCCACATTTGATGAACCACCTAGTCGACACGTACAAGTGGCCGAGATGGTGATTGAAAAAGCGAAACGATTAGTAGAAGCAGGACAAGACGTAGTTATCTTGCTTGATTCGATTACACGACTTGCCCGCGCGTACAACACGGTTGTTCCACCTTCCGGAAAAATTTTGTCGGGTGGGGTAGACAGTAATGCTCTTCATAAGCCTAAGAGATTTTTTGGTGCCGCAAGAAATATTGAAAATGGTGGATCACTTACCATTATTGCAACCGCACTTATTGATACAGGTTCGAGAATGGATGAAGTTATTTTTGAAGAATTTAAAGGTACGGGAAATTCTGAAATTCAACTTGATCGTAAATTAATGGAAAAAAGAATTTTCCCTTGTTTAGATATTAATAAATCTTCGACACGTAAAGAAGAGTTACTTGTGGATGAAAAAGATCTACAACGTTTATTCGTATTGAGACGTGTACTTCATCCTATGTCTGTTATTGATTCCATGGAATTTATTTTAGAGCGAATTACGAAAGCGAAGACTAACGGCGAGTTCCTCGACTCCATGAACGGCTAAACGCGGATGTGTGAAATCCGGCGGTCTGCGTTGTCGTTGGATCATTTTTAGTCGGTCACATACTTATCGTATGCTCCCTCCTAAAAACAATCCAACTCCTAGCATCCCTTGGATTTGACACATTCGCGAAAAATCAATTTGTTTATTTATAAGGTTAATTTTTTGTGTTTGATAAATTAGAAAAAGTAATTCAAAAATTTAATTCGCTCACAGATAAATTGGGTGATCCTACTTTATACGATAGACCCCAAGAATTAAAAGAAGTGAATACGGAACGATCTCATTTAGAGCCGATCGCCATTGCTTATCAGCAATATAAAAAATTGAGAGATGACATTGTTGGAGCCAAGGATCTTCTACACCAAGAAACAGATCCTGAAATGAAGGAAATGGCCAGAGAAGAGCTTTCACAAAATGAAGCTTTAATGACCAAACTTGAGCAAGAAATCAAAATTTTACTGCTTCCTAAAAATCCCATTGATGATAAAAACGTCATGGTGGAAATTCGTGCTGGCGCAGGCGGGGATGAGGCCTCGATTTTCGTGGGTGATGTGCTTCGGATGTATCAAAACTATTTTCGCGATCTGGGATTTAAATCTGAGTTTGTGACGATTAGTGAGGGGGATCACGGATTAAAAGAAGTCATTTTATCTGTGCAAGGCGATAAAGTTTATTCCAAATTAAAATATGAATCGGGTGTTCACCGCGTGCAGAGAGTTCCTAAGACGGAGGCCCAGGGCCGTGTTCATACTTCCACGATTACGGTGGCGGTGCTCCCTGAAGCCGATGAAGTGGAATTTGAATTAAATATGAATGATGTGAGAGTTGATGTTTATCGTTCCGGTGGTAGTGGTGGCCAGTCAGTAAACACGACCGACTCTGCGGTGCGAGTGACTCACATTCCGACAGGAACTGTGGTGGCGATCCAAGATGAAAAATCTCAACACAAAAATAAAGATAAGGCCCTCAAAATTTTGCGTGCCCGGATCTATGATAAAATGGTTCAAGAGCAGCATGCGAAAGAGTCGGCCAACAGAAAAGATCAGGTGGGCACCGGAGATCGATCCGAGCGAATTCGTACCTACAATTTTCCTCAAGGGCGATTAACTGATCACAGAATTAATTTAACACTTTATTCTCTCGAAAAAATTATTGAAGGTGATATGGCACCTGTGGTGGATGCGCTCATTGCTCACCATCAAGCGTTACTACTGCAAGGCCATGAAGAATAGTTGTGGTAGTGATTTCATTTTTGATACGAACATTTATTCAGGATTAAATCCGAAAATTCTTCATGATTACTGGCAAATTTTTTGGACTCAAAAGCAACTTCATCAAAAAAGTTTTTTTTACTCGAAAGAGTTTTGGAGATCTTATTTTCAGTCTGAATTAAATAGCGGACGTCCACTTCAATACATTGTGAATCAAGCTCCCTTTTTTAAAAGTGAATTTTATGTGGATGAGAGAGTCCTCATTCCTCGACCTGAGACAGAAATTTTAGTTGAGTTGGTTGCGAAATCTTGTGTGAATGGACAATATCAAAAAATAGCAGAGGTGGGTGTGGGAAGCGGAGCGCCCTTGATTTCCCTGCTGCAAGAGTGGGGGCCACAAAATGCAGTGAAAATTTGGGGAACGGATTTATCAGTTGATGCCTTGGAAGTGACAAAAATAAATTTGGCGCAAAAAAAATATTTGTTTGATCAAAGCATGGTGGAAGTAAATTTGAGCAAAGGCGATCGGGGAGAGGATTTACCTGACGGCCTAGATCTTATTTATTCCAATCCGCCCTATGTGATGAGTATTGACCGATTGTCTAGGCAAGTAAGGGATTTCGAGCCCAAAATGTCGCTGTTGGTTCCTGAGGAAGTAAGTTACCTGGATTGGTTTAAAGTTTTTTTTAAACGAGTTTGTAGCAAGCTAAGGCCTGGCGGAGAATTTTGGATGGAAGGAGAATATGACCAATGGGATTCGCTTTCTCAAATTCTTAATCAAGCAGGTTTTAATCAAATGACAATACATAAGGATCTTACACAAAAAGAGCGATTTATTAATGCGTTTAAACATGAATAAAAATAAAAAAAATTATAGGATATTGATATGGATAAATTAGTGATTGATGGGCCTAGTTCCCTCTCGGGAGTTGTAGAAATTTCAAGGGCAAAAAATTCAGTTTTGAAACTTTTGGCCGCGTGCCTGATGACTTCAGAAAGTGTCATTATTGAAGCGATGCCTGAATTACAAGATGTGAAAACGATGCTCAAGCTGCTCAAACATTTGGGTGCGGAAGTGACTACCTTGCCGGGTACTCAAAATGTAAAAATCAATTGTGAAAAGATCAATCAATGGAAGGCCCACTACGAATTAGTAAAAACCATGCGCGCTTCCATTTTAGTGTTAGGCCCACTGCTGGGACGTTTTGGACAAGCGGAAGTTTCTCTTCCTGGCGGTTGCGCTATTGGAGCGAGGCCTATTGATATTCATTTAAAAGGACTTGAAAAATTGGGTGCCAAGATAACTCTTGAGGCCGGCTATGTTCGTGCGGAAGCAAGTGAATTGGTGGGGGCGACGATTGTCCTTCCCTTTCCTTCAGTAGGCGCAACGGAAAATATTATGATGGCAGCTGTGTTTGCCAAAGGAAAAACGGTTATTGAAAATGCAGCGAAAGAGCCAGAAATTTCTGATCTGGGAAATTTTTTAATGAAACTTTTTCCAGAACTCGTGATTGAAGGGGATGGAACTTCTACACTTACAATTCATGGTGTCGATCGTAAAACGACAAAGGTCGCGCAAAATGTCACTTATCTTCCTATTGGAGACCGCATTGAAGCGGCCACTTATTTAATGGCGGCCGTCACGACTAATTCAGAAGTTACTCTTACAGGATTTTATCCAAAACATATCAGTGCGGTTACTCACGTTTTAGAAGAGATGGGAGCAAACTTAGAAATCATTAATGATAAGGATCACCCAAAGATTAAAACAAAAAAATATTTAAAACCATTGAAAGCAGTGCATGTGGATACTGCTCCCTATCCAGGATTTCCCACGGATGCTCAGGCGCAACTTATGGCCGTGATGCTCAGTGCGACGGGAACATCGGTGGTGACGGAACACATTTTTGAAAACCGATTTATGCACGTTCCAGAATTGGAACGAATGGGTGCCAAGATTACGTTAAAAGGAAATGCGGCGGTGATCGAAGGGCCGTGTCAATTAAAGGGCGCGCCGGTGATGTGTACCGATTTGCGTGCGAGTGCGGCACTTGTGGTGGCGGCACTCAATGCAGAAGGGAAAACTGATATCCAAAGAGTTTATCATTTAGATCGTGGATACGAAAATTTAGAGGAAAAATTATCTCAATTGGGTTGTGTGATCAAAAGGGAGCGAGCATGAGTTCAGAAGTTTTTGAATTAATTTTGCAAGGAAAAATTCCTGCACAAAAAGTTTTTGAAAATGAATTTGTGTTTGCCTTTAAAGATATTCATCCCCTGGCCAATATTCACATTTTATTTATTCACAAACAAAAGACGAAAGACTTACAAGAAATGATGACGACGCATCCTGAACAAATTCAGCAGATCATGATGGCCATTGCTCACTACGCACGCGAAATGGGATTAGATAAGTCGGGTTACCGAATTGTTTCGAACGTGGGGGCGCAAGCAGGGCAAAGTGTATTTTACACACACATCCATTTGCTTGCGGGAGAAGTTCTGGGAGGATTTGGGAGAGTGAAAATATGAAAGCTTCATCCATTTGGATTATTGATTTAGGATCTCAATACACACAGCTCATCGTTAGGCGGATGCGTGAGTTAGGATTTTCTTCTGAGTTACTCACCTTTAAGCAGGCGACGCAAAAATGGTCAGAGAAAAAACGTCCCAAGGCGCTCATTTTATCGGGCGGACCTCGTTCCATTTTTGAAGATAAGCATGATTACGGTTGGTGTTTCTCTGAACCCAAATTGCCAGTGCTGGGCATTTGTTATGGGATGCAAATTATGGCCCACCGTTTGGGTGGGGAAGTGGAGAAGGGTGTCCTCGGGGAATATGGAAAAACGAAAGTTTTTTTAGAAGACGGAATTAAATTTTTTCCCATGAAAGAATTTACGGCGTGGATGAGTCACTTCGATACGATTACAAAATTGCCGTTTCATTTTATCTCCATTTTGGAGAGTCAATCAGGACTTCGAGCAGGTTTTATTCATCAAGAAAATCCGTGGCTAGGACTTCAATTTCATCCCGAGGTGGAACACACCGAGGGCGGTCGCGACGTGCTTAAATATTTTTGTCATCAATTGGCGCGGCTTAAGCAAGATTGGACTTCGGATGACATGCTCAATACTTCTCTCGAACACATCAAGGCCGCTGGCGGTGGTTATACTTTGGCCGCACTTTCTGGTGGTGTGGATTCTTTGGTGGCCGCTGTTCTCGCTCATCAAGTGTTAGGAAAAAGATTATTTTGTTTTTTTGTGGATCACGGACTTGCGAGAACGCAAGATGTGGCCCACATTCAGCTTATTCAAAAGCAAACCGATTTAAATATCGAAATTGTTGATGCTTCCAAATTATTTTTAGATGGGCTTAAAGGAATCGTCGATCCAGAAGTGAAACGAAAAACGATTGGCCGATTATTTATTGAAGTATTTGAAAACGAAGTACATGCGCTGGAAGAAAAACACGGTGTGAAATTTACACACCTCCTTCAAGGAACTCTCTATCCCGATGTGATTGAATCTGTTTCCCCTCACGGCGATGATGGCCCTTCAGTTACTATCAAATCCCATCACAATGTAGGCGGTTTGCCCGAGCGCATGAAATTAAAATTGATGGAGCCCTTTCGCTTTCTTTTCAAAGATGAAGTGCGCATCGTGGGAAGAACTCTAGGCCTTCCTCAAGAGTGGCTCGATCGACATCCTTTTCCGGGGCCGGGACTTGGAGTTCGTATCATGGGTGAAGTGACCGATGAGCGCTTGGAAAGACTGCGCTTAAGCGATCATATTTTGTATCAAGAGTTGCGATCCCAAAAACTTTATCATCACTGTTGGCAGTCGGCGTGTATTTATCTTCCCGTCAAAACGGTGGGCGTTAAAGGTGATGAGCGGGTGTACGAGGATGTGATTGCTCTACGCTTGGTGCAAAGTTTAGATGGAATGACAGCAAATATTGTAGAGCTTCCTTGGAGTTTTTTTCACACTGTTTCTGCTAGGATTTGTAATGAGGTGAAGGGAATTACGAGGGTGGTTTATGATCTTACGACTAAACCACCTTCAACCATAGAGTGGGAATAAAAATTTTTAGTAGTCTACTTTTAGGGAAATAATTTCTGCACTTCCCATTAAAGATCTTAACTCAATGGAGTTAGTGGATGTAGAAACGTTGACGATATAAAGAGGATCACGGCCTGGAACAAAGATGGTTCCTTTGATGTCGCCATTCACCATAACATCAAATTGGGCATTGCTATTCATTCCTCTGGCAGAAATATAAATTTTTGAGACAAACATAAAGCGCGGTAAAAAAATTTGCTTATATTCTCCATCTCTCAATACCGTATTAGTGATAATTTCAATTAAGCCACTTGGGAACTGTGATGGGTAAGAATCCACTCGATGACAAAATCGAGTATTATAATTATGGAGAAATATATTTTCGGCCCTTGCAGCGTGAGCATAGCGATAAAAATCTTCGCAGCTGTCCACATAAACTAGTCCCAAATCTAAAAGTTGATTTTTACTTTTTTGATCGTAGGCCTTATTTATAATTTGATACGTAAAAACATCTTGTTCTTCGATGGACTTTCTATCAAGAATGAAATTTCGAACATTTTTTAAAATAAAATCAGATATCGCTTTGTGGTAATTATTAAAATAATCCTCTCCTTCATTTAAAACTTCTAAATCCGTAAGTCGATTAAAGTCAGATAAGTTTCGCATTTTTTTTAAATATTTACCTCTAACTTTAATGGATTCCGTTACTGTTGTTTGGCCCTTAATTTCACGAAATATTTCCTCAAAATTAGGTTCTTCAAGAGCTAAAACTGAAAGTGACGTACAAAGTAAACAAATGAGACAAATGAATTTCATAATGTGTTCTCCCTTTTTCTATTGTTATTTGAACTGGTTATTTAAAAATCAGCATCCGAGCTACGTTGTTAATATCAAAAATTGTCTTGCGATCACTTTCGAATCCAAAGCGATATTTTGTCTTCTCAGTGACACCGAAGTGCATCGTATCGCCGTCGCTATGTTTTGTTCTGATGGTTTTATCCTTGAAATCTACGTTTCTAATTTCATAGTATAGATCGTAACGAAAATAATTTCAGTTATCTAGCATTTTATGTTGGCCTTTTGTGATTTTTATTTAACAATAGTTAAATGGAAAATAAAAAACAAACCCCTCACGAACAAAAACTAAAAATAGTAAAATCTTACTT